>CAZFWM010000669.1:0-1548 GCA_964522545.1 uncultured Thermodesulfobacteriota bacterium | reverse complement strand
GCTAAAGCGGAACAGCTTGAAACAAACAGTAAATAGAAAGATAAAATAAGGGAGAATTGCGCAGATGGCACTCTTCGGAAAGATCATGGGCAAGAAGAAGAAATCGAGAAAAGTGGTGATCGGCATAGACGGGGTCCCCCAATCTCTGCTCACGCGCCTCTTTGAGGAGGGGGTGATGCCGAACTTCGCCCGCATGGCCGAGGCCGGCTACTTCGGGCGCATGGAGGTCACCGTACCCGAGATATCGTCCATCTCCTGGACCTCCTTCGCCACGGGCACCAACTCCGGCACCCACGGCATCTACGGGTTCATGGACCTCAAACCGTCGAGCTACGACCTCTACTTCCCCAACTCCACCAGCGTCGTCTCCGACACCCTCTGGGACGCCATGGCGGCCCGGGGCGAGCGCTCCGTGGTCATGAACCTGCCGGGCACCTACCCGGCCCGGGACATCGAGGGCATCCTCATCGCCGGATTCGTGGCCATCAAAATGGAGAAGGCCATCACCCCGGAGCCCTGGATCGAGAAGCTCAAGGGGCTCGGCTACAAGATCGACATCGACACCAACCAGGCGAGGACCGACGCCGACTTTCTGTTCGGAAACCTGGACTTGACCCTGGAGGCGCGCGAGCGCGCCGCCGACGTCCTCTGGGAGGAGGAGTGCGGCCTCTTCGTCGCCGTCGTGACCGGCACCGACAGGCTCCAGCACTTCGCGTGGCCGGCGGTGGAGGATGCCGATCATCCAGACCACGGCCGGGCCATGGACTACTACCGCAAGCTGGACGGATTCATCGGCCGGATGTTCGAGCGCTACGAGAAGGAGTGCGACCCGGAAACGTCCGACTTCTTCGTCCTCTCCGACCACGGGTTCTGCCGGATCCGGACCGAGGTCTACCTCAATAACTGGCTGGCAGAGAACGGCTATCTCGCCTTCACCGCCGACACGCCCAAGGGCTACGGCGACCTCGATCCCTCGACGCGGGCCTTTGCCGTGGACCCGAGCCGCATCTACATCCACCGGGAAGGCCGCTATCCCAAGGGCTGCGTGAAAGAGGAGGAGGTGGAGGGGCTCCGGGCCGAGATCGCCGAGAAGCTCATGACTCTGACCTACAACCCGGACAGGGCCTCGGACGACGTGAAGGGGGACAGGCCGCCCGAGGCGGGAGCGCCCGTCTTCAGGAAGGCCTTCACCCGCGAGGAGCTCTACAGCGGCCCGCTTTTCGACCGAGGGCCCGATCTCGTGATGCTGTCCCACCACGGCTTCGACCTCAAGGGCGCCCTCAAGCGGCCTCATCTGTTCGGCCGCTCCCCCGGCCTCAGGGGGATGCACACCCAGGACGACGCCGTCTTCTTCTCCGACAAGGGGAAGGAGGTCGGGAAGATCTTCGACGTGAGGAGGACGATCCTCGGGTAGTGTTGAATTACCGGTTGAGGATTTTAACGCAGAGGCGCAGAGACACAGAGAGAAGAGAGTCAATGGGGAATGCGGAAAGAATCATGGATGTTGCGAGCGAAGCGAAGTCAGCTATAGTAAAGTAAGGTGGGGAT
>CAZFWM010000668.1:0-1594 GCA_964522545.1 uncultured Thermodesulfobacteriota bacterium | reverse complement strand
ATGCCGCGAATTTAGCACAACTCGGTGGTACAGTAAAGTGGATAGCCCTTTCGCCAGATATCATGAATTCCAGGTATCATACGCATATCTGCAGCTTTCGTGATTTTAACGTATCTTTCCTCTGGAGCCTACGCAAGGTCAACACAGCTTGCCAAGATCGATGCCTGCGATGTTTTGACTGATCCCGAGTATATTAAAATGATATCTGAATATCCACGCTAAACTTGATTTTCAAATCTTTCGTTCAGCTTAGTGCCTGTCCATAAATTGCCAATTCTGCCTTCTTGATCATTCTGCGTGAAGCGAAGAATCTTTTTATAGCAATTGGTTGGCAACTTCAGATTCCTCGGCTATCGCCTCGGAATGACATTTCCGGACAGGAACTGGTTTGCGATTATATGCAAACTTCTACGCTGGCAGGGTGGAGGATTCGATGAAAGGATCTTCGCCTCATCCGGGATTTCGCGCGGAAGAGGTAACCCCTTCGGGGCAGTTGAGTCGTAGGGGCGGGGTTTATCCCTGCCCGGGCGGGCGCGATGAATCGCGCCCCTACGGGTCGGACAACGGTTCCATGGTAGGGCGACCGCCGGTCGCCCCTACAGCGCCGGGAAGGGCGCAGCAAGCAGCGCCCCTACTTGCAACGCATTGATTTCAAAGAGAATTCGGCGTTCAACCCAACATGTTGGCATTGAGAGTTTAGTCGATCACCTTCAGCTCTCGGCCGACCTTTGCAAACTTCTCGAGCGCCAGGTCGAGGTCCTCCCGGGAGTGGGCCGCCGAGATCTGTACGCGAATCCGTGCCGCCCCTTTGGGCACCACCGGATAGGAGAAACCGATGACGTAGATCCCCTCTTGGAGGAGACGGTCGGCCATCTCCTGGGCCAACCGGGCGTCGCCGAGCATGATCGGCACGATCGGGTGGACTCCCGGTCTCACCTCGAAGCCGAGCTCCGTGATTCGCCCTCTGAAATGGCTGGTGTTATCCCGGAGCTTGTCGCAGAGCTCCGAGGTCTCGCTGAGCATTTCGAGGGCCTTGACCGCTGTGGCGGTGATGACAGGGGCTAGGGTGTTGGAGAAGAGGTAGGGGCGCGACCGCTGGCGGAGGATCTCGACGATCTCGGCACGGGCGCTCGTGAACCCGCCCGAGGCACCCCCGAGGGCCTTTCCCATGGTGCTGGTGACGATGTCGATCCGGCCCATGACGCCGCAGTGTTCGATGGAGCCCCGGCCCGTGGGACCGAAGAAGCCGGTGGCGTGTGAGTCGTCCACCATGACCATGGCATCGTACTTGTCGGCGAGGTCGCAGATCTCGTCGAGCCGGGCCACATCCCCGTCCATGGAGAAGACCCCGTCGGTGGCGATCATGCGGAATCTCTTCTCCCGGGTCTCCTGGAGGTGCTTTTCCAGCTCGGCCATGTCGGAGTTGGCGAACCGGCGCCGCTCGGCCTTGCAGAGCCGGATGCCGTCGATAATGCTCGCGTGGTTCAGGGCATCGCTGATCACGGCGTCATCGGGGCCGAGGAGCGTCTCGAAGAGCCCACCGTTGGCGTCGAAGCACGAGGAGTAGAGGATTGTGTCCTCGGTCTGGAGGAAC
>CAZFWM010000667.1:0-1653 GCA_964522545.1 uncultured Thermodesulfobacteriota bacterium | reverse complement strand
AAAAGATACACTTCTGAATGACGCAGCTTAAGAAAACTTCTGACTGTCGAGTACATAACAGAGTACAAAATACCGGAAGCAAGATTCGGCTATCTCACCCTCCAGGAAGGGGGGGTGGTCGTATGGGATACCCTCAACGATAGGTTTCAGCAGCCTGCATACTCCGACCTGGCCGTTGTGAACTATTCGTCTCTTTCCTTCAGCATCCTTTTCGGCTCTGGAGACGGGAACTTCGATCCCTCTGACTATTTCTCCACCGAATGGAATCCCCGGGGGCTCGTTGCCGGGGAATTCAATGGCGACGGCAGGGTGGACCTTGCCATTATCACCAGGGACCACGCGAATCCCGAGGAGCCCGGCAAGGTTCACATATTTATTGGTCTTGGAGACGGGACCTTTTACCACCTGCCGGTTTCTTACGAAGTGGGTATGAAGCCCAGTGCTATCGAAGCAGGATACTTTGATGAAGACAGTAAGACGGACCTGGTCGTCTCCAACTATGAATCACAGTACTTGACCATCCTTTATGGTGTCGGAGATGGAACCTTTGAGGACCTGACCACCGTCTCGTGCGATGGAGGGCCCATTGATGTTGTCGTTAAAAAGATCAATTGGGACGAACACCTGGACTTGGTCGTTGCCCTTTTTGACGTTGACAAGATTGCCTCATACCCCGGAACGGGAATTCGATCCGGTCCATTTTTATTTGCTAGTGAATCTGAATGTGAGCTCTCACCGGTCTCACTGGCGGCCGGTCTCTTTGATCCGGGCTGGAAAATCGACATCGCGGTTGTAGGTGAAGATTCAGAATCCAACGGAGAGGTGAGATGGCTCAAAGGCATGGGTGGTGGGCAATTCGAGCTCCAAGAGTTCGTAGAATCGGTTGGTGAAAAACCCGCAGATGTGGTCGCCATCCTCTTCGACGATGATGACTCGTTCGACCTCGTCGTGGCTAGCGAGGAGAGCCAAGAGCTTCATTTCCTCAAGGGGAATGCGCTACAGGGCTCTTTTACAAAAAACGCAACCCGGATACTCCCCCAAAGACCAACGGCTATCGCTGTGGGGCATTTTAATGAGGATGATTACAAGGATCTTGCCGTGAGCGCTTATGAGTCTGTCACCAATGAAGCAGGCCATATCCTCTCCATCCTGGGCAAAGCCGATGGATCGGGTTTCGACTATCAGAGTGAGATAATTGACATTGAGCTGGGGCAAGACATGCCCGTGGATCTGGCAGCCATTGATTTCAATCACCAGTTCACCGACGCCTATCTCCTTCCCAATGGAAGGAACTGCGGTTATGGTGCTCTCATCGTGCCCGATCCTGTGAACGCGCCTGAAACTCTGGCGTCCAAGGCCTACCTCTTCGTGACCAGTCATACGATCGATCCCGAAAGTACGGAAGACCCTGACTGCCATGGCCTTGAGATTGACGGTAAGCGCATGGCCGACATCGTGACCGTTTACGAGATCGATCCGTCCTCCTTTACCCCCACGGCGGACCGGCCTTTCAACGACAAGCTTGTGGCCAGCATACGCGTTGGATGCGGGCCCCAGGGAATCGCTGCCTCCACTCCCGATCCCGACTCAAATACAAACGAGTATATCTATATATGCAACTCGTATGAAGGCACCCTATCTGTAATCAACTTT
>CAZFWM010000666.1:0-1659 GCA_964522545.1 uncultured Thermodesulfobacteriota bacterium | reverse complement strand
TCACTCCAAGCGGTTCCAGAGATAGAGGGATCCCTATCCTCTCGATAAGCTTTGTTACCCACTCACACGCGGCCGCAGCGTCGGCCGAATCGCTGGCTCTCCGCTCTCCTGTCATAAGCCCCCCGAGCACCGCATAGCGTGACGGCGAGCGGGAGGCGTTGTGGGTCATCACACCCGGGAGCAGGATCGCGCAGGCACGGCCATGGGGCACGCGGGCGATGGGGCACAGGGCCCCCGAGATGCCGTGGGCGGCTCCAAGCTTTGCGTTCGCCAGACAGAGGCCGCCGAGGGTTGCGGCCAGCGACATCCCGGTGCGGGCCTTCATGTCCGCTCCGTCCCGCACGGCCCTCTCCAGGTAATCGCGGCAGAGCCCGATTCCGGTCAAGGCCAGGGTGTCCGGTATCGGCTGAGCCAGCTTCGAAGTGAATGCCTCGACGAGATGGCAGAGGGCGTCCATTCCCGCCTCTGCGGTGACCGAAGGTGGGGCGCTCGCAGTGAGGTCCGGATCGACGAGGGCGATGTCGGGGATGAGGCGAACGTCTCGAAAGCTCTTTTTGAACTCCTCTTCGTACGAAGCAATGACCGCATTCTTTGTGACCTCCGAACCGGTACCGGCAGTGGTCGGCACGGCGATCATGGGGAGGGGATCTCGCTCCATCACCAGCCCACGGCCGACACCCTCGAGGTAGTCCCGTACGCTTCCCGGGTTTACCGCAAGGCCTGCGATCGCCTTGGCCGTGTCGAGCACGCTGCCCCCGCCTACGCCGATTACAGAGTCGCACACCTTTTCGCGGGCAAGGCCGGCTCCACGGTCGATATCGGCCACCTGGGGTTCGCCGTCCACACCCTCGAGCCGTGCCGGCTCGACGTCGAGCTTCTCGAGCCCGTCCAGGAGCGGCTGAAAGTGGCGCCCCGTCAAGAAGCTCTTGCCGAAGACCAGCAGGGGACGGAGGGATCGGGCCCGAACGAGGTCGGGGAGCTCGGAGATGCGCCCCCGGCCGAAGACGATCCTCCCTGCCGAATAAAAGTCGAAGTTCATGGATTCTCCTTTGTCGTCACGAAAGGGAATACCGGTGGGGGCGGGGGGCCTCCACCGGTTTCGCGGACTTGCGGATACGGGGCTCAGCGTTTGGCCGGGCGATGGATCGCTTCGCCGTTGTAGTACTCCGGAAAGAGATAGTATCCTTTGTGTTCTTCCAATTTGTCGGTTTCCACCTGGATGCGGTGCTCCCGGGCATAGGGATCGTTACGAATCCCCGTAACCTGCCAGGAAATCTTCAAGTGCGGCCTGCCCCCGGCAATGGTGAACTGATTGTCGGAGATCTCCCGGGCGATGAAGAGCCCGGGGGCCGGGGCGCCGATGGGGGTGAGCTGGTAGCGAAAGTCTTTATTCAGCGCCTCGAAATACCCCGGCAGTTGCACCACGGCTCGTCCTTCTCCGTCGAGAACGACCACGCCGTCGTACACGTTTTTCATGTCGGGGCTCTCCACAAAGGAATGCGAGAGATAGCGATTTGTGGGATCCTGCGGATGGTCGATTTTAAAGGACCCGGCGGCCTTGGAAAGGGTTCCTTCCACGTGGACGTCGTCATTGAAATACCCCGCATAGTTGGTCGTCCCCGTCCCGGACCCGGTGGCGTAGATCCCGTACGTGGTCGC
>CAZFWM010000665.1:0-1663 GCA_964522545.1 uncultured Thermodesulfobacteriota bacterium | reverse complement strand
ACCGAAACCATCGAGACCCTGGAGGGGATCGAGTTCATGTTCTTTCCAGGGCTTGCCGGGTATGCGGAGATCGGCTGGTCGCCGGAAGCGAAGAGGGACTGGGAGGGGTATCAAATCCGCCTCGGAGCGCACGGGCCGAGATGGGACGCCATGAACGTGAATTTCTACCCGTCACGACGCATCCGCTGGGGCGTCACAGGGGATTGACAGGATCAGAGAAGAAGCAAGGCGGCCATCCTCTCACGAATCCCCGAATGCGGGGCGCTTTGCCATAAAGGTTGATATGGGGGAAGGGAGCCAAAGAGGCAAATCCCAGTCCGGAGGTCGAATGTCCAACTGCCACACCTTGTCTTTGTTCGGCGCGACTTCCACGATCCTGCCGTTCGCCACGTTTGTAATGAGCGTATTCCCATTGGGCAGACGGTCCGCATCTCCCCCCCAGCTTGAGAACATAATTCTTTCCGGTTCCTTCCAGAACCAAACTGCATTCGCAGTCCCAGCTACAGGGTCCACTTCGATCTCCAGTGCCCGGCTGGCCTGAATGGCGCGCTCATCCCCGTTATCGAACAGGAGAAAGCGATCCGTGTCGATCATTTCGATCTCATGGGCCGTGTTGAACAGCGGCTCAAGAATAATCCGGCGGCCGAAATCTCCGTGCTGTCCGCAGGACCAGATGATCTCCTGGGAGAAGTAGTCGATCATCCAGAAGGTGTCCAGGTTTCGAGAAAGCAACATAACCACCGCCGGGTAGGTCTGCCCGTCGTACACGAAATCCTCGATCACCTTCACGGTATTGCAGTGGCTCCAATCCTCGTAGTCGAAGACGCCATAGCAGAAATCGGGACCGTCGTTCTCCACCAGCGGGTCCACATACTCGTGCAGCGGCCACTCCCAGACGATCTCTTCGCTCGAAACATCGATCTCCACGATGCGGTCCGAAGTGATGGTGCAGAGTCCCGGCCCCATGATATTCTCAGCCACCAGGGTCATCACGCTGCCCCACGGGGTCCATGCAAGCGAGTGGTGTCCTTGGACTTCTTCCGCCTCCCAAAGGCTCTCATCGGTTTCCGGGTCCATAATGTTGGGATGGGATCCTTCCCGCATGGCCAACACGTTCCCGTTCTCCAGGACG
The DNA here is from genome assembly GCA_964522545.1 of uncultured Thermodesulfobacteriota bacterium. Classification (GTDB taxonomy): domain Bacteria; phylum Desulfobacterota; class DSWW01; order CAZFWM01; family CAZFWM01; genus CAZFWM01. Next base: position 531 of record CAZFWM010000665.1, on the reverse strand, counting down.
TCCAATCCGATCCCGTGGCCGACGAGAGTTTCTAGCTGTGAACGATACCAGAGGATGTTTCCCTCCATGTCAACGATGAAGTACCCGGGCGTGAAGACATGGGTCTGGAAGTACGTGTCTGCGTGGTAGGCTCTTTCTGCGTCGTAGTTGGTTATGAAGACGCTGAAGTCATCGTGCGGAACGCACGCCGTGAGCAGGGCGAAGCCGAGAAGAAGAAGGTTCGTCCAGGTCCGAGGGGCAAGACGATGAACGCGAGACATTGAGCGCAATCCAGGATCGTCCCGGCCAGCTTTACGACCGATAACCATGAGTTCTCCTTGAATGTTTTTGTCGAAAAGCATAAAAGGTTCTCCCCGACAAGGAAAAGATGGGGCGAACCGCCTTGTAGGGTTTGGCATGTGGTATCAATCGAGGGGCAGGGAGCCCTCTTCCATGCTTCCTGTCCGAGCACATGCCTGTTTTGAGTGCCAGCATGAAAGAATGAAGTCCAAAAATACTGAATGCCGTGGAGATACGCCAAGTATATATACA
>CAZFWM010000664.1:0-1682 GCA_964522545.1 uncultured Thermodesulfobacteriota bacterium | reverse complement strand
TGTGGATTTGCACGAAATCGTGCAATAGGGGATAATAGGATTATAAACAGCCTAGGTTGTTTTCGTAATTGGGCGTATTGTAGTTGAAGGTCGTCTCGGCAGTCAATCGGCGCTTCCATACCATAGGGCGGGCCATGCCCGCCTGCTCTTGGGGCATGTATTTTGGGGCATGCAATCATCACGGCGGCCACGGGCCGCCCTATAAGGAGGGAATTATGACATTTCGGATTTCTAAAATGTCTGCCGTAAGGCTCTTCGTCCCGGCCGCCCTGGCCCTGGTTTGCCTCGCGGGGCTCTCATGCACCGAGCCCTGCCCGCCCGAGTTCGTGCCCGTAGAGCTGCCGGAGTTCATCCTGGGCACTTCCCAGGGCGGGTCGAACGAGCTCCCCTATGTGGCCGAGCTCGGGGTGCCCTGGATGCGCACCTCCCTCTCCTGGCGCTCCGTAGAGCCGGAGATCGAGGTGCTCGAGCTCACCCGGGCCGATGTGGACGCCGATCCCGGCATGATCGGCGACTACATCGCCTCCCGCAGCTGGGCGCCCTTCGATTCGCTCGTCGGCGACGTCATCGCCCACGGGATCAAACCCTTCGCCATCGTGGGGAGCGGCTTCGACGGATCCCACCCAACCTATCAGGGCGAGAAGGCCACGCCGGACCGCCTCGGCCGGGAGAACTATCTTGGCCACCTCTACCTCCATGTTCGGGCCGTGGTGGAGCGTTATGACGGCGACGGCGTGCTCGATGCACCCGGGGATCTCGTGGTCAAATACTGGCAGACCGAGAACGAGCTCAATCAGGCCTTCTTCACGGCCCTGTGGGGATGGAGGGCCCCCGAGTTCCTCGAGGCCCTGGGCTGCGCCTGGCAGGACTGGTCCTATGTCACGGAGGTACTCGTGACCCTGAGGAAAGCGGTGAAGACCGAGGACCCCGAGGCCCTTACCACCACGAACATCCACACGGACGTGCACCCGAACTTCAACCGCCTGATGATGCAGCCCACCTGGCAGGAGGCGATCGTTGACTGGCGGGATCACATGGACATATTGAGCTTCGACGCCTATCCCAACTACTATCTGCCCGAGCCGGTCAAGGGGGAGCGCCTGGGTGAGCTCGTGGCCATCGTTGACGAGCTGGGGTGCGGCAGGCCGGTGGTGGTGATGGAGACCGGCTACCCGGGCGGCCCGACCGAGCGGGGTTACAATGAGGACCTCCAGGCCGCCTACATCCTTGAGGCCTACGATGCCGCCGTGGGCGCCGGGGCCGCGGGATTCTTCCTCTTCGGGGTGAAGACCGGGGAGGCACACGGAACAGAGATAACCGAGGAGGACCTGGCCGTTTTAGAGGTCATCGGTCCGGCCTTCGAGCAGGGAGAAGCATTCAAGCTCTTCCTCTGGGGCCTGCGTCATATCGAGTACCTCGATGACCACTTCCTCGATGTCCTCAAGACCGTGGAGCCCTACTGGGGGCTCGTGCGCAGGGACGGATCCCACAAGCCGGGCTGGGATGTGGTGCGGGCGATCGTGGAGGAGCAGTAGGGACACGGCACGCCGTGTCCGGTCGTTGTAGGGGGTTGATTCATCAAACCCAGGTCCCGGGGGGATCATCTCGTTCCCAGGCACCCATTAAAAGGCACCCATTAAAAGGCACCCATTAAAAGGCACCTTGTCAAGAGGTAAATCCCT
>CAZFWM010000663.1:0-1683 GCA_964522545.1 uncultured Thermodesulfobacteriota bacterium | reverse complement strand
CCAAAAGACCGTTGGAAACCTGTAACCAGCGTCGTCCTAAAATAGCCACACCCTAACCATTTCATCTCAAGAGAAAGGAACAACTTGCCTCTCACTCCCAGAGCGCGGTACGGGCCTCGACCGTGAGCCTTTGGCCGTCCCGCAGCATGGTGAGCTCCACCAATGTCCCCACATCGAAGTTGGCCACATAGAATTGCATATCCCGTGCCTCTTCGATCGGGCGGCCGTCGGCCTCAATGATTATGTCCCCCTCGAGAATGCCGGCCCGGTGCGCCGGTCCCCCGGAGACCACCTCCCGAACGAGCGCGCCCCGGGGGGAGGCGAGCCCTGCCTCGGCCGCATCATCAAGAGGGACCGGAGCGGTGGACAGGCCGAGCCAGGAATGGCGTACCACCTGGCCGGCCTGGAGCCGGGGCAACAGGGTTTTTGCGATGTTGATCGCAATGGCGAACCCGATTCCCTGGGCGTACGGGATCATGGCCGTGTTGATGCCGATCACCTCGCCCTTCAGGTTGAGAAGCGGCCCGCCGCTGTTGCCCGGGTTGATCGGCGTGTCTGTCTGGATGAAATCGTCCAGCGGGCCCACACCGAGGGTGCGGCCCGAGCCGCTCACGATACCGCTGGTCACCGTGTGAGAGAGGCCGAAGGGGTTTCCGATCGCCACGGCGACCTCGCCGATGCGCAGCCGGTCCGAGTCGCCCAGCGGGAGCACGGGAAGGTCCTCGGCCGGGTAGACGCGGATGAGGGCGATGTCGGTCTTCGGGGCCCGTCCTATGACGCGGGCCCGGTACTCCTGCTCGCCGCCGTTCATCACGACCTTGATCTTCTCGGCGTGCTCGACCACATGGTTGTTGGTCAGGATGTAGCCCTTTGGGTTGATGACGAACCCGGATCCCAGGCTTCTTCCACGGCGCTCGATGGGGATCCGGAAAGGGAGGAGTCCGAAGATGTCGCCGGGGAGCGGCATGGCGCCCCGGACGACCTGCTCGGTGTAGATGTTCACCACGGCCGGCCCCGCCCTCTCGGCGAGTCGAACGAAGATATCGGAGTCGAGGGGAACCACGGCCTCGCCCCCCTCATGCTCGATCCAGAGGGAGACCGAAGGATCGAGAGGCGGCTCCTCGGGCCACGCCTCCTCCGTCTCCGCCGTCACAGCCCCCTTATCAGTTTCCGAATAGGGACCGGGCTGGGGCCTCGACCGCCGGGGCACGTTCACAGAAAAAGCACAACCGGCGATCAGGACGATGCACAGGAAAAACACAAAGGGCTGAAGGAGGACTTGCTTGGATATTCTCATCGCACTTTCTCCTTCTCTTCCCTACTCGATGAGGAGGATTTCTGAGGAACCCAGGAACCCAGGAAGAAAAAATGAGATAATGGGGATGATTCTAGATCAAAGCTATTCCATGGGGAGAACATCGGATATGACATAACTTTCACTCTTTTCCTGGGTTCCTGGGTTCCTCAGAGGAAATCTTTTTGTAAGTTCTGTTTGTATGAAGCTTACGAGGTGAATCTGCAGCGAAATGATTAATGGACAATGATGGTACCGGTAAGTTTTGGTTATGTAAACTAGGGCCCGTGCGCTAAGGGATGGGCTCGACCTTGCCGGTGGGCATGAATTCCTGTAAATAACTTGAGAGTACCGAGTTCTGAAGCATACTCCGACTAGATCAGAGGGAA
>CAZFWM010000662.1:0-1686 GCA_964522545.1 uncultured Thermodesulfobacteriota bacterium | reverse complement strand
CGCTCGCAACATCCTCAAGGTGCTCAATTGTCGATCTTATAATTTCCTATGCATTAAAAAAATCTTCGTGACTTTGTGTGAGGGAAAAATATTTATGGCCCGCCCTATCTGTCGACTTCTGGCAAAGCCGGCTTCACCACCAAAGTCTTCTCCTGTGAAACGGTCACCAGCCCCGGCTTGGCCCCTTTGATGGGCCGCACGTACTTGGCCAGGGTATAGATCACGGTGACGTCGCTTGCCTGGCGGGCCTTGCTGTAGTAGGCGGCCACGGCGGCCGCCTCCCGGAGGGCAATGCCTGGCACGGGCTCTCCTCGCTCCAGCGGCACTAGCACGTGGGCGCCGGCCACGTCGCGGGCGTGGAGCCAGAGATCGCGCCCCCTGGCGTAATGACGGAGCAGGTAGGCGTTGCCCCGGTCCCCCTTGCCACAGAGTATGCGGTGGCCGTCCGAGGCGCTCAGTGTCCGCACCGGCTCGCCGGGCGCCCGCTTCTCCTTCACCGCTTTCTCCCGGCCTGCGTACCGGGCGATCCTCTCACTCTCCTCCGGGAGCCCGGCGGCCTCCTCGGCCATGAGTCGGCTCAGCTCGGCCTCCAGCTCGGACCGGCGGCGCTGTGCGTGGGAGAGCCCCTGCCTGCCCTTCCTGGCGCGCCTGAACCAGCGATCCACGTTTTCCCGAGGCCCCAGGGCCGGATCCACGATGATGGTCCTCTCTCCCCCTCCGTACCAGTCTTGCACAGTCACACTGCCCCTCCCCCGCTCGATCCGATCAAAGGCGGCGGCCAGGAGCTCACCGCTCTGCTGACACGCCTCCCAGCCCGAACATTGCTCGACGTCCCGCTTTGCCGCCTCCAGGGAGCGCCTGATCCTCTTCTCCCGATCCCTTCGCATCCTCTCGAAGTGCTCGAGATCGAGTCGCTCGATCGCCTCGTGGCCCGCCTCGATCAGCAGCGCCTCGACCCCTGGATCGTCGCTCAGCCTCACGCTCTCATCCCCTACTCTTTCACGATCCCCTTCTCTTTCAGGATCCCCTTCCGGCCAGGCCGTGACCGCTCCGTCGCCGGCCCGGCAGAGCCGTCCATGCTCCAGAGGGGAGGTGAGACAAGCGGCGACCGCCTCCAGATCGACCTGGCCCCTCTTCCTGCGCGGCACGCGCATGGTCAGCTCCTCCGGATCGAGAGGGTCACGGAGAAAGTCTGTGTCCCGATGGGCCTCCTCCATCAGGGAGAGCCGGGCCCGGCCGCGCTCCACGGTAAGACACAGGCCCGTATCGGTGAAGAGGAGCCGCCAGATTCGTTCGGCCGGGTGACGCCGCGTCCCAGTCAGCACTCGGCCGCGGATGCGGCGGCGCATGGCCGAGGTCATGCCGTCGGGCGGGAGCCGGAAGGTCGGGCGGCCGGAGAGAAGGGCGAGGACCGCGCTGCCGGCCGGGGGTCGCGCACCGATCAGGAGCGTGTGCCGTCTGAACGTAAGGGCGTACAGGGAGGGCCTCACCCGGTCGATAGCCCCGAGGCGCTGCCTCTCAAGGGCCGAGCCGAGCCATTCGGTGATGCAGGTGAAGGTCAGAAAATCCATGGCAGTCCGATCATGGACTAATCCCCTCCCGGGCTTTTGTCAACAGCCCTTTGCCCCGGGACCAGGGCCTCGGACAAAGTCCGGAGTGAGGGGCGGGGGAGGCTCTCGGGTGGAG
>CAZFWM010000661.1:0-1702 GCA_964522545.1 uncultured Thermodesulfobacteriota bacterium | reverse complement strand
GTATAGCATGCTGAGATGAAAAATGCAAACTATTTATTGCACTGATTAGTATGTCTCCATGGATCGTAAGGAAGCCCTCTTCCAGGGAGCCCAGATCGTGGGCGATCCCGGCCGCGATGTCATCATTCGGCTCTTCTTCGGGGATCCCGCAGGGGAGATCGCCGTCCGGAACCGGGAAGATTTCTTCGCCGAGCCATAGCTCGATGCCCACGCAGTCCTGGTCGATCCTGTCGCCGCAGACCTCGACGGCACAGGGATGTATGGTGGGATCGGTGTCGTCGCAGTCCGTACCGCAGGTCTCCTCGCTGTACCACTCATCGCCGTCTACGTCGTCCGCAGCGGTCGCGCATACCTCGAGGATGTAGTCGCCCACGTCATAGTAGCCGTCCTCGTCCATATCGCCAGGGGCGATGCCGAAGCCGAAGTCAGCCTCTCCAGTGACGGCCCAGCAGTCGAGCTCTTCCGTGATGCCCTCGTAGGTCAGCGTGAAGGTGAGCGTCACGCCCGTCCCTTCGGGGAGGTCCACCTGATACCAGTCGTCGTCCCCGGCCGAGCAGTAGTTCCCCGAGATATCGATGCAGTCGCCAATGGCCATCGGGCCCAGGTTCTGAATCTGCGTCTCCGGATCATCATTGGGCTCGATCTCGCTGACCTGGTCTCCCACGAGCACCCGGTCCGCGCCCGAGCAGTCCTCGTCAATGCCGTTGCCCGGAATCTCAAGGGCGCACGGATAGACGAACGGGTCTTGGTCATCGCAGTCGATGCCGCCACAGACCTCGTCATAGTAGCCGTCGCCGTCCAGGTCGTCGCAGGGCGTGAAGAGCCAGGTGATCGTGTAGGTGGGCGGGATCCCATCAGCGCCGCCGATGAGCACATAGAACTGATTGATGAAGTAGATGCCCTCGTCGAACTCTCCGTACGGGTCGATGGCGTAGGAGCCCTCGAAGGGGCAGGTACAGGGTGTAGGGGACGGATAGGGGAAGTTCATATCCAGGATGTAGGCCCCGCCGTCATCCGCCTCGCCGATGAACCAGACATTATAGATGTTCTCCTCGTTGCAGTCAGGAGAGAACTCTACGAGGATGTCAAGGATCCCCTCGTGCGGCAGACCAAAGCCGAACAAGTCCGAGTCCCCGACATACCAGCCGTGGAAGTCGATGCTGTCGAGGGCGCCGTTGAGGATCGCGGTCTCCCCGGCGGGAAGAGTACCGATCAGTCCGTCCCAGGGAGAAGGCGGCCATGTATAGCCGTCCCAGTCGTTCGGCTCATAGTCGGCTTCGTCGTACAGGATGTCGCGTACCGGGGCGATTCCCCGGAAGTCCAACTTCTGGATGTCAGCCTGGAGAAAAGATTTGTTGATACTCTTGGTCTGAAAGGCCTCAACGTGAAAGTCGGCTGGACCGAACTCAAATGTCCGCTCCACCTTGGCGTTCGCACTGGCAAAGGTGATCAGGGTCACGCAGAATATCGCGCAGAATATTGCGTATTTTTTCATCGCCTGTTTCCCTCCTGATTGTTTGGTTATGCTCCCAGTTGACTATTGTTCGTCTCTCGAGACGACTTTCATTATAACATTTACGTTATTTTTGTAGAAGTCGATACGAGGTCGACGCGACAACCTTTAATGATTGGCAGATAATATCTTGCATAAGGGCTATCCACTTCACTGTACCATATCCTCACGACTGCCGTCGGCCAGCGC
>CAZFWM010000660.1:0-1707 GCA_964522545.1 uncultured Thermodesulfobacteriota bacterium | reverse complement strand
CGCATGCTAATGGGCTCGGGGGATTGCTTCGGGGCTTTGCCCCTCGCAACGACCCCCAATCGTGGCAGATTGAATCAATAGATTATCAACCCTCTGCGTCTCTGCGTTAAATTTTTTCTGAGGAAACAGCTTTGACCGATCGCTACATCTGCATACACGGCCATTTCTATCAGCCCCCCCGGGAGAATCCCTGGCTCGGGGAGGTGGAGCGAGAGGACTCGGCCCGCCCCTTTCACGACTGGAACGAGAGGATCGCCGAGGAGTGCTACGCTCCGAACGCGGCGGCCCGCATCCTCGGCCCGGACGAGGCGATCGCCCACACGGTCAATAATTACTCGAAGATGAGCTTCAATTTCGGTCCCACCCTGCTGGCGTGGATGGAGAGGCACAGGCCGGAGGTCTACGGGTCCGTCATCGAGGCCGACAGGCTGAGCCGGGAGCGCTTCTCGGGCCACGGATCCGCCATGGCCCAGGTTTACAACCACGTAATCATGCCCCTGGCCACGAGGCGGGACAAAGTGACCCAGGTCCGGTGGGGCATCCGGGATTTTCAGCACCGCTTCGGGCGCCGGCCCGAGGGGATGTGGCTGCCGGAGACGGCGGTCGACCTGGAGAGCCTGGAAGTCCTGGCCGAACAGGGCCTCGCCTTCGCCATCCTCGCCCCGCACCAGGCCGGCCGGTTCCGGAGGATCGGCTCATCCGCCTGGCGGGACGGGAAGAGCGGAGGCCTCGATCTCACCATGCCGTACCTCTGCAATCTTCCGTCGGGCCGGTCGATCCATCTCTTTTTTTACGACGGTGCAATCGCCCACGAGATCTCCTTCGGCGACCTCCTGAAGGACGGGGCCCGCTTCCTGGAGAGGCTGATGAATCCGTTTCCCCAGGAGCGGAACGGTGCCGGGCTGGTGCACGTCGCCACGGACGGAGAGAACTACGGGCACCACCGCCGCTTCGGCGAGATGGCCCTGGCCTTCTGCCTCCACCACGTCGAGGCCGGGGACCGGGCCCGCCTGACCAACTACGGGGAGTATCTCGAGAAGCACCCGGCCTCCCACGAGGTCGAGATCGTGGAGAATACGTCCTGGAGCTGCGCCCACGGCGTGGAGCGGTGGAGGAGCGACTGCGGGTGTTCCTCGGGGGCGCACCCCGGCTGGCACCAGCGCTGGCGGGGACCGCTGCGCGAGGCGGTGGACCGGCTCGTGGACCGGCTCGGAACCCTGTACGAGCGGGAGATGGGGGCCCTCTCCCACGATCCGTGGCAGGCCCGGGACGCCTACATCGACGTCGTTCTCGACCGGTCCGCCCCTGGGGTTGAGCGTTTTCTGGCGGAGCACGCACGCTCGGGGCTGAGCGGGGAAGAGAAGGACAAGACCCTGGGGCTCCTCGAGATGCAGCGCCAGGGCATGTTCACCTTCACGAGCTGCGGCTGGTTCTTCGACGACATCTCGGGGATCGAGCCGATCCAGGTCATGCAGCACGCGGCCCGGGCCATGCAGCTCGCCGCGGAGGTGACCGGCGAGGATCTCGAGGGGGACTTCATCGCGGCCCTGGAGCGGGCGCCGAGCAATAAGGCCGAAGCGAAGAACGGGGCGCGGATTTACGAGACGCGGGTGAGGAAAAAAATGCTCGACATCTCTCGAGAGGCGGAATAATTTCCCCTCGTTCCCAGGCTCTGATAATCATATAAAAGGCACCTCCAAAAGCATT
>CAZFWM010000659.1:0-1712 GCA_964522545.1 uncultured Thermodesulfobacteriota bacterium | reverse complement strand
GTCACGAAAGACTTGAAGGACGACATACGATATGGAGAGGTAAGCGATCGCCATGCCCACAAGGAAATGAAGAATGAGAGACAAAAGGGAGAAAGGATAAGGCATCTCAAAAAGCAAAACCACACACCCCGAGAAGAGCAGGAAAAAAACAAAGGAAAGGAAGGCCATGTTCCCGCCCAGGACGGACATAAAGGAAACGGGTTTTGTATCCTGTCCGGGAAGGGAAAAAAGAAGATTCCGGAATGAGGTTACCCGGGGGCTGATCCCGGGGCTGTTCGCGCAAAGAAAAAGAAATAGATCGTAAAAAAGAATGACAAAGAGGGATGTCAAAACCGGTATGCGTAGGATGGCTGCGTTCAGTAGAAAAAGAAGAATATTGGCAACGAAAAGATCTCCAGCATACCGAATGGATTCCTGGTTCGTTTTCATTTTTTATTATGTCCGGAAGTTTGGTGAACGTCTCGATGAACCAAAAAACATGAAATGAATGACTTCCATTCTGACATGTTTCGATGAAAAGGTCATCAATTTGAAATCGGACTAGACGATGTTTTGAGGCATACGATCGAACAAGGCGCTTTGGCTTTTTTTATCCCTGACCATCTACGGGTTGGTTACAGACGAAGGGCTCCGCCGCTTGAATAGGATCAAGTCCACACGATGTCATTTCGAGCGGACGCGAGAAATCTCACAGCTTCGGTTCTCTTTCATAACCGTTTCAACGGCAGCAGTGAGATCCCTCCCGTTTGGTCGGGACTGCCCCTACACAGGTATTTGACTCCTTGACATATCGTTAAGTCCTTCCTTATTCTATTACTACCTGAAAGAAAACTCCTGTAGATGTTCCCCCGCGTGTTACCGGGCATTGGCGGTGCCGTTGCGAATCTAAATGGGCCGGAATTGTATCACTGGTCGACCGATCATCCATTGGGGGAGCGTTTGTAGACCCCTCCTCAAAATGCTGAGGTTGTATGGATTATGAAGAAGAATCGGCTCACACGATCTAAAAAGCTGATCATTCTACTCGCGAGCGCTGTTCTTGTGCTCGCCTTGCTCGCGCTTATTGCACCCTTTCTCATCTTGGCGGGACTCTTTCAGACCAATCCGACATCTCACCCATCGCAGGCCGCACTGGGGTGGCTGGCTTTTGATTACACCACGTTCTGGAGGGCCTATAAGCTCGTTCCATACGATGTGAACAGCGACCGTTGGACCAACCACGATTCGGACTTCCATCGCACCCGTTCCTTTCGGGAGATCAAGGAAATCAAAGGGGATTGGATCACAAAGAACCTCTTGGCTGCCAAGGAGAGGGCCGAAGCCGCCATAAGCTCGGAAGAGATCCCGCTGGACGAGGTGGCACGCAGTGTGAGGTTCTTCGCGGATTTCAACCGGTTCCCCGAGGCGCTGGACATCCTGAAGCGAGCAATCAGAAAGCTCCAAGGTGTGCAAGAGGACAGTGAGATCGACTATGAGAAGGCTCCGAGGGTTCTGCTCCGTCGTCTCGCAGGAATTCATATCCGAGAGGCGGAAAACCGAAACACGAAAGCGATCCGTAAGTGCGAAAGCTATCTTTTTCCCTCTGCGGAGCCATGTATTCATCAGGATCCAGCCCCGGCACGCGAAGCCCTGAAGCTCTATTCGATACTGGCGGAGAGGTATCCCGATGAGTGTCATTTTCGCTGGCTTGCTGGGGTCGCCGCCTCGGCCGC
>CAZFWM010000658.1:0-1719 GCA_964522545.1 uncultured Thermodesulfobacteriota bacterium | reverse complement strand
GGGACCCCAAAAATGCCGTCTGATGTTCGCTTAAGGCTCCCTCCCACCCCCACCCGTTCAGAGCGACTGCTTACTCAATTATTTCGAAAGGGTCGCCCATGCCTCGCCGAAAAAAGAAAATTTATGAGGATGAATTTTATATTAAAAATCTTATAGAGCGCATTGTGCGCGAGTGCCCTCGCCGCCAGCCTACCAGTGAGGATGAGCGGCGTGCTCAGATGATCATGACAGAGGAGTTCGAAAAGCTCGGCCTGTCGTCCGAGGTGGAGCCGTTTCATTTTAATGACAATCTGTACGCCAACATCGCGCTGCACTTCGGGCTCGGCACTCTGGGAACCGCCGTATCCGGCCTCATCCCCCCTGCCGGACTCTTCCTGCATCTGCTCGCCGGCTCATCCTACTGGGCCGATTCCACCCGGCGCGCTTACGTGCTTCGCCGCCTGTTCCCCTTCAGGCCCTCTCAGAACATCCTGGCCACCATGCCCGCCCGGGACGAGCCTGCCCTGCGCATCGTGTTTCTCGCCCATGCGGACGCGGCATTTACCGGCCTCCTCTTCGACCCGAAGCGGATCAGGCGCTTTGTCGGCGGAGAGGGCGGTGAATCCCGCCTCCCGAAGCGCCTGCTGGCCCTCACAACACGAACCCAGTTCGCTCTGGCCGGATTCGATCTGCTGCGCGTCTTCCTGGGTCCGCTCACGTGGCCGCTGAGGCCCGTGGAGGCTCTGCTCACCGCGCCCGCCTTCATCGCCTTCGCTCTCAACATGCAGGTCGTGCTGAAAAACGAGATCGTGCCTGGAGCCAATGACGACCTGAGCGGCGTGGCCGCCCTGCCGGTCCTGGCTCGACGGCTGGCCGTGGGCAAACACCCGGACGTGGAATACGTCTTCGGCGTGACCGGCTGTGAGGAGGCCAGCATGGGCGGAGCGGACGCCCTGGCCCGGGCAAAGGAAGGGATCTGGGACCGAGAGAGAACGGTCATCATCGGCCTCGATTCGCTGGCCAACGGAGACCTGTTGTTTCTGGAGGTGGAGGGGGAGGTCGTGAAGACGCCCATCCCGGGCTGGCTCGGTAGGGTCGTTCGGGACACGGCGGCATCGGAGCCCCGCTTCGCCGAGGTAACGGGCTTCGAGGTCCCTGTGGGGGGGTCGGATGTGGCGGTCTTCCTCGCCCGCGGCTGGGATGGGGTCTGCCTGACCTGCGTGGACCCGGAGATCGGCGCCCCGCAACACTATCATATGCCGAGCGACTCGCCGGAGAATCTGGACGTGGACAAAGTCCTCTATTCGATCGACTTCGCCGAGAAACTAACGAACTCCATCATCGAACACAGGCTGGGGCAGGTTAACAAACAATGAAAGGACTTTTCGCATTTCGGGAGTGCTTTTTTCTCTCTGATATTTCAAACTCTACGTTATATAAATTAACCACAGAGGACACAGAGCGCACAGAGAAAGGATGAGCTTGTTTCCATTTATTCTCTCTCTGTGACCTCTGTGTCCTCTGTGGTTGAAAAAATCTATTCCTGGGTTCCTGGGTTCCTCAGAGGTTAATTGCCGCTCCGGATCTACCTGCTCGGCAGGCCCGTATCGATCCAGTCATAATCAAGAACCTTGAGCCCCGCTACTGTGAACATGCCTGAAATGGCCAATACCAACCCCGTCCTCGGGAAGGGAAAGGTCACCTCGTAGTCGATGGGGGGATAGATGACCTGCAGGGGAA
>CAZFWM010000657.1:0-1729 GCA_964522545.1 uncultured Thermodesulfobacteriota bacterium | reverse complement strand
TTTAAGCCCTGATCGGATACCTCCCGTGCTCAAGGCAGGTCCGGTTCATGGCCAGGTATTTGTCCAGTGGCACGTAATTGGCGATGCTGTTGGCCGAGCCGAGGCAGTAGCCCCCTCCGGGGCCGAGCCGCCTCATGTACTTCTTTGTCTCCTCTGTGATCTCCTCTGTGCTCGCCCGCGTGAGGAGGTAGCTCATATCCAGGTTCCCGCACAGGCAGATCCTCTCCCCGATCGTCTCCTTGGCCTCGAAGATGTCCACGGCCAGGGGCTCCAGGGGATGGAGGGCGTCGAAGCCGGCTTCGAGGATGTCATCGAAGAGCGGCTCCGTGTTGCCGCATGAGTGGAACAGGGCCGGAAACCCCTTGGCATGGATCTGGTCCGTGAAGCGTTTGTACCAAGGAAAGACGTACTGTCTTAGCAGCTCGGGGGAGATCATCGGCCCCGCCCGGTAGGCCAGATCGTCGGTGAGCCAGACGGCGCCCACGCAGTCGAATTCCAGCATGCGCTCCAGGCACTGGCCGGTCAAGTGGCCGACTTTTTCGATCATCGCCTCGATCAGGCCGGGATCGTCGTGGAGGTTGAGACAGAAGGTCTGGAGCCCCATGGCCTGGGTGACCGGCTCGAAGACGGCCGATATGCTGCCGATCACCTTCATCTCCGGCGGTAGGTACGGCTCGATCTCCTCGAAGTTGGCGAACAGGGAGTCCTCCACCTCGGGCCAGTCGCACTGCTCCAGGTCCTCGCGGGTGGCGATCATCCCTTCGGACTCGACGATCCAGGCCCGCTCCTGGAGGCCCTCCTTGTAGGTAGTCCTATGGGAGTCGACCATCTCGATCCGGCGGGGCGTGACGTTCACCACCCACAGGGGGACGTAGTCATACCCGGCGGCGAGCCAGAACTCGACCTCGTCGCGCATGCCGGCCACGGGCCTGCCGAGCAGGGCCGTCTTCACCTCCTCGTCCACGTTGAGCTCGATGAGGGGCACCCGGTCCGGCTCTTTGCGCTCGAAGGCGGTCAGGAGGCGGCCGAAATCCGGGTCGGGCCGCTTCCCCTTCAAGACGAAGAGCGCCGTCTCCCGAACCGGCTCCTCGGCGGGCCCGGCTTCATCCCCCGGCTCGGCAAGGCGCCCTTGTCGGCCGAGGAGCCCCTTCAGCCGTTCCGCCAGGCGTCCCCGCACCGAGGAGCGTCTCACCCGGCCCAGGCTGTCGCTGAAGTTCAGGACGATCTCGCCGAACTGGGTCGAGTGGAACACGGCGCGAAATTCATGACGGCCGTCCGGGAGGTCGCCCCGCACCCGCGTTATGAAGTCATCCCCCTTGGAGAATTGGATCGACTCGCCCACTCGTCTCCGGGCCTCCTCCTCGTCGTAGTGGGGGATCTCTCTGTCGCCGATCACCATCATGGCGTCCTCTTTGGGAACGGGACGGCCGTCCACGAAGAGGTCGGGGAATCGGGAGAGCTCCACCGAGCCGATCGGGCTCTTCACGGCCACCCGCTCCGGACCGGTCAGGGTGGCCGTGCCCCGGGCCAGGGTGTTCCGGAAGGAAAAGGCCCAGTAGCCGCCGGGCTCACGCCGCAGGCTCCCCTTGCGGTAGATCCGGTTGACGATGAACCAGGGGACGATCATGGCTGCCCTCTCTCGTGAGGCGTGGGCCCGTGCCCTGAGCGCGACCTTGTGGATTTGCACGAAATCGTGCAATAGGGGATAATAGGATTATAAACAGCCTAG
>CAZFWM010000656.1:0-1735 GCA_964522545.1 uncultured Thermodesulfobacteriota bacterium | reverse complement strand
AAACATGTTCGCTATGCGATGTAAAATGCAAACTACTTATTGCTCCCGGTAATAAATGCATTCTTATCAAAGATAGTTTCATAAGAAGTTTCCCTATTTTTCGCCGTTCCCGTTCTAGAAAACTTAAATCCATACTCTATCCCCAACCGGCATTTCCCCTTGACATCCCCCAAAACAATGCTTATATTTAATTGCAATTGAATCTCAATTGATGACATGACCGTTTAAAATCATGATCAAGAGAGGAGAATAAAATGGCTACAGTCCTTTTGATCAATGCTTCGACGAGACCGCGCGACTCATACTCATTCAGGACGGCCGAGGCCTTCATCGAGAGCTACCTGGTGGCCCACCCCGGCGACACGGTTCGAATCCTCGATCTTTCGGAGAACGTCCTTCCCGACTTCGACGCCCTGGCCGTTTCCGGCAAATACCGGATACTTCACGACGAGTCCAGCACCAGTGAAGAGGCCAATGCCTGGAAGGCGATCGAGGCCGTGATCGCCGATTTCAAGAGCGCCGACAAGATCGTGATCGCCTCGCCCATGTGGAACTTCGGCATCCCCTATCGCCTCAAGCAGCTCATCGACGTGATCGTGCAGCCCGGCTACACCTTCTCCTACTCCCCGGAGAAGGGCTATTCAGGGCTCGTGACGGGACGTCCGGCCACGCTGATCCTGGCCCGCGGCGGGGAGTACCCGGCCGGATCGGACGCAGCGGCCTACGACTTTCAGCGACCCTACCTTGAGGGGATCCTCCGGTTCATCGGATTCGAGGATATCGACACGATCCTGGTGGAGCCGACGCTCCAGGGAGGCTCCGAGGTCGCCGGGATGAACCTGGCCGGGGTGATCGCCACGGCCCGGGAGAAGGCGAAGACCTTTTAACCCGAATGATGAATTCTGCATAATTCGGGTTCCGCGGGGTATTCTGCATAGGAAGGGATCGAGATACATGGAGGGATCTACGGAGAGAGGGCAGTTTTGAACAGCTGGCCGGTTACTGCAGCGCCAGCCGCTCTACGAACTTCTCTGCATTGATAATGATATCGTCCTCTCCGATCTGATCGAAGGGGTTTTCCAGGTGCTCCTGGATATTGTCAAGACTCACAAGGATTGTCGTAAAGAGGACAGGCATTACATAGGCCAACCCCTTTGAGAAGTCCTGTGCGATAGCGGCAAAATATGGACCGTACACGATGGGCAGAATAGTAACGAAGAAGTCACTGAACGAGCTCAGTGTGCGGGGAGTGCGATATTGGTAGATATGCTTCACATCCTCAAAGGCTACGATCATTTTGCTCAGGAATTGATTGCACGACCATGTGCCTTGATGGAGCTGTACTTTGCAAGGGCATTCTCTCTTCTCTTGTATGCACCACTGATGGAAAAGACGATGGGAAAAACGACGGCCGTCGCTATCAATGTCATGGGGAAGTCGGCGATCACTCCAAATCTGCGACACAGATAGGTGGATACTACAGCCAATACCGTAATGATAACCGTCTTGAAATTGATGATGATCAGCACTTGTCTTAGCTTTTTCACGTATTCCGTCTCCTTATAGAGTTGATCTCGTGATACCGGCAATGGAAAGTTCAGAGTATATTCCAGACACGCATCCTTGTCAAGATTTAGTATTTATTTAATAGAACAAATCGGTATCTCTCCAATAACCAGAGATGAACTTATCCCGGCTTCGCCGGGGACTTTTTTTATTTTTCAGAGCTAACTTG
>CAZFWM010000655.1:0-1735 GCA_964522545.1 uncultured Thermodesulfobacteriota bacterium | reverse complement strand
GATACATGAGGTCATTCTAAAAGTCTATAGCTGAAATGTCGCTGTAGTACTAAGAGGGAAAGGGATTTCTATGATATTATTTAGGATAAGACTTGAAACAAATTTGAGAAAGTAAATTTTTGAGCAGCAGGGGGGGTAGGCTATGAAAAACTTAATCTTTACTGTGAGCATAGTTCTTTTCCTGATCCTCACATTGTCCGCACACCCAACCCAAGCCGCCACGATCCATGTGCCGGCGGATCAGCCGACGATCCAGGCTGGGATCGACTCGGCCTTGGACGGGGACCTCCTCCTGGTGGCTTCCGGCACCTATGTCGAGAATATCGATTTTCTCGGCAAGGCGATTACTCTTCAGAGTGAAGTCGGGGCCGAAGCTACGGTCATCGACGGGAACCAAGCTGATTCAGTGGTGAAGTTTGCCAACGGTGAGCCGGAAGAAGCAGTGCTCAATGGATTCACGATTCGAAACGGTGAGTATGGATATGGCAAAGGCGGAGGGATTTATTGCTCCCATTCGTCTCCGACAATTACGAATTGCATGATCACATCGAACAGCGTCTACAATGACGGCGGCGGGATCTTTTGCTCAAGTTCCTCCCCGACAATAACGAACTGCATGATCACAGACAACATCGCCGGGAGCGGTGGTGGAATCTATTGCACCAACTCACATCCGACAATTCTGTTTTGCACGATCGTCGGCAACAGCGCTGGGAACGGCGGCGGTATCTTCTGCGGCGCCTCCTCACCAACGATCACGAACTGTATCTTCTGGGAAAACGATGCCCCGTCTCATCCCGAGCTGCACGTGGTTTCAGCATCCCCTTTGGTAACCTACTCCGACGTACGACTGGGATGGCCGGGAGAGGGGAACATCGACGCAGACCCGCTCTTCGTCCTCGCCGGAGCGGGGAACTACCATATCATCTCCAGCTCTCCATGCATCGATTCGGGAACGGATGTAGGGATTTTTTCAGATATAGACGGAGACTCGCGGCCAATAGGTTCGGGATTCGATATGGGAGCAGATGAATATCCGGATTGCTGGGACGAAGATCTGGACGGCTACAGTGACCCGGCGTGTGGAGGATACGACTGTGACGATACAGACCCTGATGTGAATCCCGGAGTCGATGAGATCTGCGACAATGGGATCGACGACGACTGTGACGGGCTTATCGATTTAGAGGATATGCCCCAATGCTGTTGGGACCGCGATGGAGATGAGTACTCAGATGAAGCGTGCGGCGGCACAGACTGTGATGATTCATCTCTGACTATCTTTCCCGATGCTCCGGAGCTGTGCGACGGTATGGACAACGCCTGCAACGGTATGATCCCAACCGATGAAGTGGATGTAGACGAGGATGGGTGGATGATCTGCGAGGGGGACTGCGATGACTCGGAGGCGGGCACTTACCCCGGCGCACTCGACCCATGTGACGGTCCGGACCAGAACTGCGACGGCACGGATGGATTTCCTGAAATCTGCGATAACGGAGTAGATGATGATTGCGACGGCCTGATCGACTCAGATGATCCGAGGTGTGCAGCGATCCTCGTCCCGGAAGACTACCCGACGATCCAGGCGGGAATCGAGGCGGCGGCGGACGAGAACCTCGTCCTGGTGGCTCCCGGTACCTATGTGGAGAATATCAATTTTCTCGGCAAGGCGATTACCCTATAATGGCCCCGAAAATCTGGACAGGTGTATAAGGTGGATTTGAGGAGGAGA
>CAZFWM010000654.1:0-1774 GCA_964522545.1 uncultured Thermodesulfobacteriota bacterium | reverse complement strand
CAATGCTTTTGGAGGTGCCTTTTATATGATTATCAGAGCCTGGGAACGAGAGGAAGATGTAGTTTTGCCCCACCCATCAACAACGGAGGTGAGCTGTGCTTGAAAACCGCTTGCTCTTCACCACGCCGACCTTTCCGTACCCGACGCTGCCGGCGAACGACTCGCTGACGGACGCCACGGGCCAGAGGTTCTCCAAGGGGGACGACATCTTCACGATCCTCTCCCACACCCACTGCTTTGCAAACCACATCCTCGCCCAGAACGTCGATGTCCCGTCGGTGCTCCTCGAGTACCCCCGGTGGGAGGACTTCACCGCCGAGGTGGACAAGGGCTATCCCCTGATCGGCATCAGCGCCTACCCCCCGCACCTCGACCAGGTCATGAAGATGGGCGAGTACGTGCGGCGGCGCTCGCCGGCCACGAAGATCCTGCTCGGCTCCTACGGAGGGCAGGCCTTCAGCGCCCAGTACGCCAAGGAGATCCAGGAGCGCTACGTGGACTACGTGGTCCACGGCGAGGGAGTGCGGTTCCTGCGGGGCCTACTCGGCGAGGAGCCGGACCGGCCGATCACCCAGAAGCTCATGCCCAAGGCGGGCGGCTCTCCGGCCTTCATCACTCGGTTCCCGAAAGGGGCCGTTGCCTTTCTCGTGTCCGGCCTCGGCTGCCCCGGCGGGTGCGACTTCTGCGCCACCACGGCCCTGTTCGACCACAAGCGCATCGAGATGCTCTCCCCGGAGGACCTGGTGGAACACATCCGCCTCTACCACGAGCACTTCCCCTCGGTCTCCCAGGTCTTCGTCATCGAGGAGGACCACTTCCGCCACCCCGAGTACCTGATACGGATGAAGGAGTACTGGGAGAGCAACCCCGGGGTGGTGGAGTCCATCGACTGGTTCGGTTTCGGCTCCATCGACTACATCGAGCAGTTCGCGGAGAAGTACGGCTGGGACGCCTTGGCCGAGATCGGCCTAGGCGCGATCTTCATCGGGGTGGAGTCCAAGTTCGCGGGCGAGCACGGCTACGATAAGCGCGACGATGCCGACGCGAGGGTCGTCTTCGACAAGCTCCACGAGATGGGGATCCGCACCGTGGGCGCCTGGATCTGCGGCTGGGATTTTCACAATCACGCGAACATGTACGAGGACCTCAACTACTTCGTCTCCCTCTACCCCACCTACCAGCAGCTCACGCGGCTCTCGCCCTTCCCGGGCACTCTGCTCTGGGAGCGGCTTCGCGAGGAGGGCCGGGTTAAGGAGGTGCCGTGGGAGGATGTGCACTTCTGGAGCGGGGCCCAGAAGAACGTGGCCCTCGAGTCCCACGAGACCCTGAACCTCACGGAGTACGGCTACGACCTTCTCTACCGGACCTGGGGCCCCTCCCTGCTCCGGCGCCTGGACGTGCAGCTCAACGGCTACGCTTACTGCCGGCGTTCGCCGAACCCGGTCCTGCGGCGACACAAGGCGGTCTTCTTCAAGCGGCAGTGTGGAATGCTCTGGACCCTCCTCTACGCCATGGACCGCTTCGTCCCGAACGGGGTGGTGCGGCGCCGGGTCCGCAAGATCGACGAGAAGTACCGGGCCGTGATCGGCGAGCCCACGCCGGTCATGGAGGTCCTGGGACGCGCCGTCGAGGGCCTGGCCACGGTCTACAAGGCCAAGAATTTCTTCGATCCCTTCAACCGCAACCCCAAGGAGGAGCCCTTCAAGCGGTACGCCTACGACAAGCCGGCCGGCAGGAACGGGGACATCCCCTACCGGACCGAGTGGCCCACGAG
>CAZFWM010000653.1:0-1779 GCA_964522545.1 uncultured Thermodesulfobacteriota bacterium | reverse complement strand
CTTCGCTTCGCTCGCAACATCCTCAATGTGCTCAATTGTCGATCTTATAATTTCCTATGCATTAAAAAAAGCTTAACAATGGATTTCATAAAAAGTCGAATATGTTCTTTCAACAAACACTTCTGTCATTTCGACCGCAGGGAGAAATCTATTCTTTTCAAATTTTGTCCTCTGAAAGACTTCTCCCTGCGGTCGAAATGACAGAAAAAACTTATCAGCTACTGCCTTCTCTCTGCGCCTCTGCGTCTCTGCGTTAAAAATACGCAGTCAACCTCGCCCAGAGGCTCACCGGCCCTACGGAGAACTCGGCTCTCTCCGGCCCCCCGGTGTAGATGGCGTTCAGATTGAGCTCGATGTCCTGGTACAGGCTCCAGGTCCAGTTGATCATGGCCGCGCAGCTCAGATCGCCCGCATTGAGGATGCCGTAGATTCCCATGGTCGACAGATCGGTCACCGGGTGGTCGCCCCCGGCGAAGATGTAGTGACGTCCGATCTGGTTCACCGTACTGGAGAAGACCGACATCCAGTCGTTCAGCGTGTAGTCCTCGGCCCGGGACCGGCCGCGGCCGTTGTAGTAGTACTCGGCCATCACGTGGGTCTCGAAATCGAAGGTGTAGTCGGTTCCGACGAGGACCTCCCACCAGTCCCGGCGCGGCTCGTCTATTACGCTGAAGGCGGCTTCCGCCCAGATGCCCACCCCATTGATCTCGCCCACCAGATCGGCCCCGGCCACATGGCGTCTGCGCTGTAGGGGCGCCATCTCCATGCCGGCCAGTCCCTCGGAGGCCAGAGCCGCCTCGATCTCCGGCAGGGCCAGGCGCATCTTGAGCCGGCCGAGGCCGAGAACCTGTTCCAGGGCCGCCTCGGCCTGGTCGATCTGGCTCTCCATGTCGAAGTCGTACTCCGTTCGCTGTAGATAAGATAGGGAAAAGTCGAATCCCGCGGCGTACCCCTTCACCCGAAAGGCCGCGGCCGGCTCAAAGTGGTCGCCGAATCCGATCGCCTCCTCCCAATCCAGGAAGACGAGGGCCGCCAGGATCTCCGCCATGGAGACCGGCGTGAAGGCGATCTTCACGGCCGTGACCCCCTCCTTCTCATAGGTCGGGTCGAAGATGTTCTTGGTGTTGAAGAGGTCCGTGGGGTTCCAGGCGTACCCGGTGCCCCACGGGAGCTGCTGCTTTCCCACGGTGATGTCGAAGCGCCCGGGGGAGAGGCGGACATAGGCATTGTCCACGTAGAAGCGGTCCTCGAGCTCATAGGTCAGGGAATCGAAGAAGGTGTCCTCCAGGGACTGTGCCGAAGGGGCGGACAGGGCGAAGGCCCGGTCCAGCTCTCCGATCCTGTCGATCAAGGCCCCGTACATGGAGGTGATCCGGTCGATCCGCTCCCTCTGGTCGCTCATGAAGGCCGTGGGGAGCATGCGGTCCAGGTAGAGCCTCTTGTCGCCGGCGTAGAACACGTAGATCAGGTCGGCGCCAAAGGCAGCCCCCTCGTAGCGATGGGCCAGGTCGAGGCGCAGCTTGTTCGAGTCGAAGAGGATATCCTCGCCGTTGAGGCGCTGCACGTTCAGCTGATTCTCATAGTACCCACCCAGACTCAAGGCGTGGGCGGCGCCTGCAGTAGTGAGACAGCCAATCAGAATCAAGATAGTTGCCCGGAGGATATTCATTACCAGTGACCGTATATAGGGCGGGCCGTGCCCGCCGATTCTCACGACATGCAATCATAATAGCGGCCACGGGCCGCCCTATGAGTTCTCAGTAATTTGATATTTCCAAT
>CAZFWM010000652.1:0-1798 GCA_964522545.1 uncultured Thermodesulfobacteriota bacterium | reverse complement strand
CACGCTGGACAAGTCGCCGCTGGCCTCGTTGTACCGGCCCCCGCCGACGCTGGCGAATCCTCCGGAAATGGTATTGGATAATCCGGCAACAAGCCCACCGTAGGAGGAGTAGTTATGATTCTTCCCGACCACCATGTTGTGGGAGCCGGTTCGATCGTCCCCCGTGCCCCGGAGCTCGTTGTAGCCCACCACGAGGTTGCCGAGGCCGTTGACCGCTCCGCCTGTAGTGCCGGTCCCGTTCACGATGTGCAAATTGGCACCGCTGAAGGTTATGTCGTTTCCGACTCTCGTGACGTTGGCCAGAAGGTTCTCCAGCGCCTCGATTCTCGTCTCGAGAGCGTCCACATAGGCCTGGGAAACCCCCACGTCGTCGCCATCGTCCAGGCCGGCCGGGCGGCTCCCGATCTCGCTCCAGGCAACCCCGTCCTTGACGGAGGCGGCCACCGTGGGATCGGTCTCGGTGGTGATCCCGTCGTCCGTGCCGTCGGCGAAGCCGGCGGGGATGCCCGTGATCTCGGACCAGTCCGAGGCGCTCCCCTCGCCCACATTGTCCACCCCGTCGGCAAAGCCGGCCGGCATGGCCCCGATCTCGCCCCAGGCGACCCCGTCCTTCACCGCCTCGTCCACGGTCGGGTCGGTCTCCTCCGTGACGAAGTCGGACGAATCATAGCCGTCCAGCCGATCCGCCCTTCGCGCGTACGGCGCCAGCGAAAGGAGCTGCCTTGGGGAGAGCGCCGTCCCCCCGGGCCCGTCCACGGTCACCTGGAGCCACACCGAGTCGTTGTCGATGAACAGGCTCGCCGGGATCGCGCTCTGGGATCCGAGCTGCACCGTGTAGATCCCGTTGCCGTCGCACTCGACCGTCTGGTCCTCCGTCCAGAGCAGCGTGCCGCCGCTCGAGGCGGTGTAGAGCTCTAAGTGGAGGTCCTTGAACCCGGTCACGGGGGACCCGTTCTGGAGGATACGGCCCTGGAAGGTGATCTCATCCGGGATAGCCGCAAGGGCGGGTCCCGCCATCATGAGGAGAATGCCGGCTGCTAGTAGAATCGTCGCTCCCTTTTTCATGACTCGTCCCTCCTGTTTCCCCTGCGGTTATTTTTGATTTTCCTATCTGTTCGCCTGTTCGATGAAGCAGCTTTCTCCCTGCACGCCGAAGGCGCGGATCATGGCGTTGCCGTCTATGATCGGGATCGACGAGAGCGGCTCGAAGGTGAGGCCCCCGTCCGTGGAGACGTACGTGGATCCCCCGTAGGGACCGGTCCGGTCGACACCGAGCTTGTAGCTCCGCCCGGCCCGGTTCGTCACGGCCACGAAGAACGCCGCCCCGGGGGTTCCGCCGGGATTGATCATGATGTGTCCGGCCGGAACCTCCTGGAAGCCTCCGCCCTCGAGGACCGCGGTCGTGCTCCACACCTCCATCAAGGGATCGGGCCAGGGCGCCTCGCCCGTGGGGTCCTCGTACAGGGCCACATCGACCTCGTCCCCTTCGGCCCACCCGCTCGCGTAGAACGAGACCGCCTCCAGAGCGAACATGCCCGCCGTGGTGAACCGGTTCGCCATGACAAAGGCCCCTGAAGTCGAGCCCGCGTAAATTTCGGCCGTGCCGTCGTCCAGGACGAAGGCTTCCCCTTCCCGTGTGCCCGCAGCCCCGACGGGCCGGGTCGAAAAGAACCCCGCTCCCAGGAGTTCTCCGGAACGGGCCCCGCTCCGGGCGAAGAGATCGACCCAGAAGCTGAAAACATCGAAAAGGGCTATCCACTTTACTGTACCACCGAGTTGTGCTAAATTCGCGGCATGG
>CAZFWM010000651.1:0-1807 GCA_964522545.1 uncultured Thermodesulfobacteriota bacterium | reverse complement strand
TCTCGTAGTGTAATTCAACTCAGCTTTTGAGACATAAATTCAGAAACGGGGGGGGTATGGAAATGTAAATACGATCGATCCCTGAGGCGGCTATACAGTTTACCCTAACGTTGGGGTTCATTATGAGGAGATCGGACTCTTTGGAAAATGGCCAGGGTCCTGTCCCGTATCCGGCGGTGGAGGGGCTCGAATGTGTGGTGGTTCATTCGCCTGAAGCCGCCCGTGATGCAGTAGTAGTAGTAGATCGTGGCGCCGGCATGGATTTTCAGCTTCTGGAACCATGAGAAGCGGGTGATCGCATCGGTCATGTACTTGTTGTTACCGAGGAGTATGGCGTAGAGGGCGTGGAGGAGGTAGCCCCGGTTCTGGAGACGGTGGAGCTGCCTCCGGGTGAGGTGGCGGGTGTGCACATTGGCCGTGAGACCGTTGTAGGTGCGGTAGTCGTGGGGATTGTCCACGAGTCCCATCTCGAGGTAGCTCTTGCGGATCTCGGTCCCGGGAAAGGGGGTGACGATCGCAAAGAAGGGGAAGTCGATCTGCTGGTCCCGGGCAAAGCGGAAGATCCTGCGGGCGTCCTCCCGGGTGTCGTCGGGAAGGCCGATGATGAAGCTGCCCGCCACGGCGATCTTGTATTTGTGCAGGTACTCGAGGGCCCTGCGGCTCTGGTCGAGGATGGCTCCCTTCTTGAGAGTCTTCAGACGGTTCTCCGTGGTCGACTCGATCCCTAGCTGAGCAAAATGAAAGCCCGCCTCCCGCATCTTGCGCACCAGGTCCTCGCTGGAGGCGATCCCCACGCTGCTGCACTGGACCGCGTAGGAAAGATCGTTGAGGCCATGATCCACGATCGCCTCGCAGATCGTTTCGAACCGCTTCGGTTTCAGCGTGATGTTGTCGTCGATGAAAAAGACCCGCTTTCCTCCCCGGTCGCGAATTCGCCGGAGGTCCTCTATGATCCGGTCCAGGGCATATGTGCGCAGCCGCCGGCCGTACATCGCCGTAATGCTGCAGAAGGAGCAGTTCAGTGTGCAGCCCCGGGATGTCTCGGTGCTGTCCATCCATCCGTTCCAGCCCGGCCGGTACCCGAAAACTCTCGCCTCCCGCCTGGGAGGGGCGATCTCCTCCAGATCGATCAGGGGCCTGGGTGGGTTGTGGTGATACCTTCCATCGACCCTGAAGGAGAGGCCGGCGACCTCCTGCAGGGGTGAGTTCTCCTTGCAGCAGTGCACAAGCTCCCGGAACGTCGCCTCCCCTTCGCCGCGCACGATGAAGTCGAAGAGGGGGGCGTCGGCACTGTCGGCGATCTCCTGATGTTCGAGGGATGGGTGGTAGCCGCCGATCGCGATCTTCACCTCAGGGATCGTCCTTCGGAAGAATGCGGCCAGTCGCTTGGTGCTGTCGTACTGGAAGCTCATCGCGGAGATGCCGACCAGGTCGGGACGATAATCCTGTAGAAAGGAGCGCAGCATGGGAAAGATATTCTTCTGGTGATAGACAAGATCGATGATCTTGACTTCGTCCGAATCGCCGTCGAGATTTCCGGCGAGGGACGCAAGCCCAAGGCAGGGCACATAGACCTCGACCCAGTTGAAGAAGCGAATCTGCTCCGGTGTTGAGATCAGCAGGATCTTCATGGCGATTTACCGTTCCTCAAATGAGTACAACCATGGGTTCCCGCTTCTGCGGGAACGACGGCGAGTGGGCCGAGAAAAGTCCCCGGCGAAGCCGGGATGAGTTCATTCAATAGGAAATCCAATTAAAGGGCTATCCACTTTACTGTACCACCGAGTTGTGCTAAATTCGCGGCATG
>CAZFWM010000650.1:0-1812 GCA_964522545.1 uncultured Thermodesulfobacteriota bacterium | reverse complement strand
GTGCGCCCGGTTCTTATCGAGCCGGGCCGCACTTCCATTCCCAACGCCCTCGCTTCCGCCTGGCCAGGGGGAGCACCGCCGACACGGGCTTATGTGGTCAGTCCCTTTTTCGATCCGCCCGAAGCGGAGAACCGGCCAGCTAAGGATCTCTGGAGGATCCTAAAGAGGCGAGGGAGCGCGCACGCCTCTTTCTATGTGACCGCTGAGGAGGTCCCTGGAGAAGAGGACTCCCTGTTCATCCATGCTCCAGAGTCCATTCTCAAAATGCAGCCCACCGGACGGGCCGACGTCGGTACCGAACTTTATCGAGTAGAGCCCGAGAACCGCCCTCTCCATGCAAAAGGGATCTGGCTTGAGAACGACCGATGGATTCTTTACATGATCGGCTCAAGCAACTTCACGAGCGCAGGGATGGGGCTCGGGAAGAGCGTGAACATGGAAGCCAACCTAGCCTATATCGTTGATCAAAATCGAAACATAAAGGCCTACAAGAGACTGGAGAAGTGCTTCCTGAAGGGCTCCCGAATCAGCCTGAACGTGAAGCTCAAGTGGCAGCCCCAACGAGACGAAGGAGAGGATTCAGCCGTAGAGGAAGTCATTCTACCATCGGCGTTCGGATCAGTGACATACGATTGGGTGGATGGGAAGAAAGGCATTCTCGATCTCACTCTCGACGGAACACCCCCGTCTGGCTGGAGACTCTCTGCGGAGGAGGATGAGTCGTTTCGTTTCAGCGAGCAAGACTGGTGCACTCGGGGGGCGCCGCCCGAGTTCCAGATCGACTGGACAGCCGACAGACCGCCGTCCGGATTGTGGGTTCAGTGGAGCGAGCAAGAAGGTAGGGCGTGGTGGCCTGTTAACGTGGCCTCCACGACATCGCTTCCGCCTCCAGAGGAGCTCAGGAATCTCCCTCTGGATGTTCTGATCGAGGTCCTCACATCAGCCCGACCGCTCCATAAAGCGATGAGTGCTTATCTGAAAAAACGGAGAGGCGGGAAGGGAGGAAATGAACCTCCCAAAAATATGCGGGATCCCCATAGGCGAGTGGACACAAGCCAGTTCCTCCTTCAGAGGACGAGGAGGGTTTCGTGGGCACTCGGTGCACTCCGTGAGCGGCTCGAAAGGCCGGCCATTTCGGAGGAGGCCTTGCAGTGGAGGCTACGGGGGCCGGTGGGATGCCTCGCCCTGGCGAACGCCCTGGTCCGCGATGCCGGTTCGGATGCGGAGAGGGCATTCCTCATCTCCGAGCTTGTCCTGGAGCTGCTGAGAGTCAGGCCGAAGGATGCGCCGGGCTGTCTCCCCAAGGACAAGGTTCGGAGCGAGTTCATGTCTCTCGTGTCCGAGCTCAAACCGCTCATCCCTTTTCAATCCATCGGAAAGGTAGACAGCCTGAAAGCCTATGTGAACGCCGTTTTCGAGAAGGCAGGAATGTGAAACCTCTCTATCCATACTGCAAGAAGATCGATCTATATGTGAAAGGACGGATATCCCCTGAGGATGCCGATAGGCAGGAGAGGACCGCCAAGGAGATTCTCCTGAGATTCAGAGAACGGCCGGGGGTGATCCTGGCAGACGAGGTGGGGATGGGGAAGACCTTCGTCGCCCTGGCGGTTGCCGTTTCCGTGGCCCTCGCCAACCGCAAGAGACGGCCGGTTGTCGTGATGGTTCCGTCGTCGCTCCGGGAGAAGTGGCCCGCGGACTTTGAGCTTTTTCGCGAACGGTGTCTCCCCCCCGATCTCGCGAGCCGCCTGAAGCCGGGACGGGCCGAGCGGGCAGTGGAGTTCCTCAAGCTCCTCGACGACCCGCCCGAGC
>CAZFWM010000649.1:0-1858 GCA_964522545.1 uncultured Thermodesulfobacteriota bacterium | reverse complement strand
GAGCAATTGAGCTCATTAGCCCGCCCGAAGGGCGATAAATCCTTCCTGATTATAATAAGTCGGCGATGCGGTCGTAGAGATCTCGCCAGCGGCGATAGAATTCCTGATAGGCCTGGTGAGTTTTTTTCGTTGGGGCGAGGACAAGGGCCTGACGCGTCATCGAGCGCATCCCGTCTTCGATCGTCGGGTAGAGTCCAACTCCGACTGCAGCACATATTGCGGCCCCTAGCGCCGGGCCCTCGCTCACCTCGGGGATGGTGACAGGACGGCCGAGCAGATCGGCAAGGATTCGGGGCCAGATCTCCGAGCGGCTCAATCCCCCTGTGATGTGGAATGCCTCTGCAGAGATTTCCCCGGCATTTTCGAGCTGCTCGAGGTTGGCTCTCACCGCGTAGGCTATATTCTCGAGGGTTGCCCGGAAGAATTCGTCCCGCCCGGGTTTGGCCTCCACAGCCGGATTGACCGGAGGGGGGAATACAAAGAGCCCTGGTCGGATTCGGTGAAGCTCCTCGACGTTCATGACCTCGGAACCGAGGAAGGCGAACATATGCCGGGAGCCCGGAGGTACTCCGGCGGCGGCCTGATCCATAGCGTTCAGGTCCAGATCCTTCCCAGTACGGTTGAATAGGTCGCGCATCCAGAGGTATGTCTTGCCGGCGAACATGGCATTGCTCTCGAGGAGCCACCTGTGGGGTGGGATGTGAGGCTTTGTCCAGAGCTTGCGCCCGGGATCGATGACCGGCTCTCCCGTGACAAGGACCACCGGGGCGGTTGTGCCGACCAGGGCCCCGGTTCGTCCTATTGCGGACACGCCGGCTCCCACCATGCCGCAGGCCACATCACAGCCGCCGATGACCACTGGAATGCCGGGCTCGAGGCCGCAGCGCTCGGCCGCCGCCTCGGTGAGCTCTCCCGCCACATCGCCCGGGCGACCGAGCGGAGGGAGAAGCCCGGGATCGATATCCAGGGCGTCGAGGATCTCGGCGGACCAGGTTCCGGCGTGCAGGTCGTAGAAGGCCATCGTCGAGGCGTTTGTCGGCTCGGAGACAGATTCGCCGCAGAGCTTGAAGGTCATCCAGTCGTTCATCGTGAGCACGCGGGCTATCTTTTTATGGATCTCGGGGGCCTCTTCCCGGAACCACAGGAGTCGGGCCGGGGCGAAGATGAGCGGGGGCCAATGCCCGGTGATCTCATACAGGCGGGTGCCGAGGGCCTCCTCGATGAGGTCTTGTGTGAGAAGGCCGCGACCGTCGATGTTCGGACTTCCGCAAAGCTCGGCTCCGGATGCGTCCAGGAAGACGCAGGCATGGCCGAAGCCCGTGGTCGAGATCCCGGCGATCTTTTCAGATTCGAAGGAGCCTGATTTGTGCGAAGTGGCACGGGCCAGCGCTCGTCTCACCTGATCCGCCATGATGTTCCAGAAGAGAGATGGGTCAAAGGCCTTGCCGAAGGGCTCTAGTCCTTCAGGCGTATAGAATTCCCAGGCGTGGTAGCTCTGGGCAACGAGGTGGCCCTCGGTATCAAAAATGACGCAGCGGCAGCCCCCGGTGCCGGCATCGAGAGTGAGGAGGTATTGGGACATGGACGTCTCGAATACGTATTTAATGAAATAATCCGCTGGTTGGGCCGGATTGTATTGACGCCTGTGTCATGAAGTCAAGCCGGGATACCGGGATTCAGTTGAGTCATGATATGCGCAATAAAAATAATGGGCATTGCTCCTCATTATTTTTTTTAGAGTACCCAAAAAAAATGAAAAAAGACTTGATTCTTAAATAACGTAAGTGATATACTAATTTCACCAAGAGGGGGAAAGGACTAGCAAAAGCGTAAGTATCCATCATGATTATCCGCTTCT
>CAZFWM010000648.1:0-1911 GCA_964522545.1 uncultured Thermodesulfobacteriota bacterium | reverse complement strand
ATTCCTTGTTACGAATCTTAACTCGCCGAATGGTAAAGATACCTTGCCTCTATCGGTCTCCCTCAACCTGAGCATCTCATGAATGGTTTCAAAGGGAAATCGGCTGTCTATCTCCTTAAATGCGAATGCTTTGGAAATTTAATAAATTAGCTGTCTTTTGTCAAGTTTAAATAGATTTTAAATTTTTATTTTGAATAGAAGGATCCAAATCCTTATGACCTGGCCCACTACTCCAACCCTTTAATTTTCTTGCTTATTTCGGTTTAAACCTTTTAACATGCCTTTAAGTTCCTCTTCTTTTCTCCAACCCCAAGACAGGAGACGACGTACAGATGCCGTACACGGCTCTCCCCGCAGAGATCGCAGCCGCGTATTTCGCGGCACAAATCACATCGTCTCGTCGATCAATTCGTAGTATCGGGCCATCCAGTAGGCGATGAGGTAGTCCACGCCCGGGTTGACCCGGGTGAGGTCTTCGGGGCCGCACTCGAGGCCCCAGGGATTCCCATCCCATAGAAAGCCGCTGGAGCACTGCTCGTCCACGGGGCGGGGCTCCGCGGTCTGGGGATCGATACCTCCCATGAGCTCCTTCAGCCAGGGGAAGCGCTCTTGAAGGTCGTGCAACCAGACGGAGATCGGGTCGAGGGGGATGCATGATGTTTCGACATGGACGTGGACGTTCGGAGCGTCCCGGAAGAGGGTAAGGTCCTCGATGATCATCTCGCCCATCGCTTCGTCGGGCTCGTCGAGAACGGACCAGTGGATCAGCTCGAAATACGGGTTGTGGACCATGTGGGTCCACCGGTGCCACTGGTTCAGGAAGAGGCTCTTCCAGAACTCGAAATCATCGTTCAGGCCCTCGAGGTGAGAGAGCCTCATCAACATGTGGGCGTTCTGGTGGGAGAGCTTGTTGCCGAAGTGCTGGGCGTACTTGTTGAAGAAGGAGATGCTTCCCAGCCGATGGACTGTATGCATCGAGGGCGCGGCCAGCCGGTTGTACTCGTCCCAGAAACGCGGCTCCCCGGTCACGTGGGCGGCCACGAGGCTCCACGCCGCTTGCTGGGTCGACAGGATGTTTGGGGCCGCCGAGGTTGGGAGGCCGTCCACGTCGACGATCCACCAGTGCTGCCGCATGAGGGCATCCACCACTTCGGTCACGTCCGCGATGATCCGCTCCCGCACCGCTTCATCCTCCACTACGTCGAAGGCCGCCGCCATGCCGGCGAACCAGCCGATGTACATGTCGCGGCTCGTGTTCGTCAGGAAGATGTCGCCGGCGTACTCGCCTTCCCCCTGCAGGCAGTGCTCGTTCGGGCACCCCTCATTGAAGGGGTACTCGTCGGGGCCGCGGTACCGGGCGATGAATCCGCAGCGCCCGGTCACCTGAAGATGGTGGTGGAGGGTCTCCACGGTGGACAGAATCTCCCCGTATGCCTCCGGATCCCCCGTGACCCGATAGCGAAACACCTGGCTCTCCAGATAGGTCCCGGTCCATTCCGTCGAGTCCCCTCTCGCACCGAGGCGATCGATCTCCGTGAGGCTCTCATCGGTGAAGTGGGTGTTGGTGATTGCACCGTACCCGGGGCGGTGCCACGTGGGCGTCCAGGCGTCGTAGTGAGCCGCCTTGTCGGCGAGCTCTCCGGCGAAAGAGAGCCCTGGGAGAAACATGACGAGGATAATGCTTACGGCGAACAACTTCATGAAGCGTCTCCCTTCTGGTTCGAACTTTTGAGATTTCTATTTTAAACTGGAACAAAACCGCGTCTCCGACGCGGACTCAATTGAGGGATGTCGCGAGGAGCGCCAGCGACGAAGCGATCCCCCGAGCCCATTGGCATACTGAACACGGGGGATTGCTTCGCTTCGCTCGCAACGTCCTCAATGTGCTCAATTGTCGATTTTATAATTTCC
>CAZFWM010000647.1:0-1913 GCA_964522545.1 uncultured Thermodesulfobacteriota bacterium | reverse complement strand
AACCTTGCTTTTTTATTATGTTTTTGGGGGAATTAGCTCAGGAACTTCTGTTTAACTGTAGGGGCGCGATTCATCGCGCCCGTTTTATTCGGCTCGGCCACGGGTAGGGCGACCGGCCGGTCGCCCATTGGTTGCCTGTATCGCCGGCCTCTGGCCGGCATGGTAGGGGCACGGCATGCCGTGCCCGATAAGGGCGCAGCAAGCAACGCCCCTAAGGTGCCCGCGTTGTAGATCTTTCGTGCTCGCAGCCGCACCCGAGGCAGGGTCTGGGCTCCCGGGCCTCGAAGCGTTCGCAGGTCATGACGCGGCCGGCCTCATCGGTGCGCTGGCCGAAGCAGAGGTCGGTGTTGTACCGAATGATCGGCTCGTTTCCTGAGTAGTAGTGCCAGTTGTAGATGAGGCACCCGTCGTCGATCTCGGGCCCGGGGCAGGAGCAGATGGCATAGTAGGAGTCGATGACCGACATGGAGGTGAAGATCTGGCCCCGGGTCGTGTGTAGGGGCTCGATGAGCGCCTCCAGGAGCGAGGGGCTGATCTCCCAGACCTTCTTGTTCTTCGCCATGGCCTGCCGGAACTCCGTGATGTAGTCCGGGTGCTCCAGGAAGATCTCGAAGTGGGGGTAGAACATCTCCCACAGGGCGGCGAGGCTGTAGCCCGTGCTGTCGCGGCGGCGGTGCTCGAGCAGTGTCCTGAAGACCTCTCGGATCTCGGGCCCGGTCCGGCCCTGCCCGCCCGTCTTCCTCTCATCGAGATGACACCGGACGATCCCCTCCAGTATATCCCGGCTCTCCTCCTCGCCGGCCAGCAGGTAGGGGCGCTCACTGCCCAGGAAGCGGACCGTCAGGTCATTCACGATCCCGGCGTGCCGGCAGATGCATTTGCCGAGAAATGCGCGCTTTGCCTGCCGGACCCGGTCGATGACCGCCTGATAGGGAATGACGTGCCCGCTGAAGAAGTCCCGGCTGAGCTTCTCGATCAGGACCCGGTTGAGCACGAGCGGGGGCTTCACGAAGTAATGGGCGGTGCGGGCCGCGTTCTTGTGGAACGGGTCCCAGGCGGCGACCCTCTGTTCGAGGCCGTAGAGGACGATCTTCTCGATGAGCCGTCGCGTGACGGCGCCCTTGAGCCTCGGGTCGGCAAAGGCGAGGATCCGCTCCCGG
Organism: uncultured Thermodesulfobacteriota bacterium; assembly: GCA_964522545.1. Classification (GTDB taxonomy): domain Bacteria; phylum Desulfobacterota; class DSWW01; order CAZFWM01; family CAZFWM01; genus CAZFWM01. The sequence continues at coordinate 753 of CAZFWM010000647.1, read as the reverse complement.
ACGCTCTGCTCGAGGTCCGGGTCGATTCGGGGTCGACCTGCGCGGTGTGCCGTCATGGGAATATCCTTGTTGAATTTATCGCCCTTCGGGCGAACGTTCATGATCAGTTCAAGTCCACGAATCCTCTCTGCCCGTCTCCGTAGAAGAGGGCCACGCCGCTGTATAGGCTACCCGAACTGCCGAACCCTTTCATTGTTGCCAGGATGTCCATCTTGCCGTCGAGGTTGAAGTCTACCACCAGGGAAGCCGTAGGCTCCAGGGGGGCGTTGTAGCGGACCGGCGGCTCATAGAGTCCGCCTCCCAGGCCCCAGTGTATCTCGACATCGTCTATCTCGGACGGAACCGCCAGGTCTCGATGCCCATCGCCGTCCAGGTCTCCTGCCGAGAGGGGGTACCAGTCGGAAAGGGCACCTGGGAACAGCTGTGCCTCCAGAAAAGTCCCATCCCCACGACCGGTCAGGTAGTATAGCCCCTCCGGACTACAAAGGGTGATGTCCATGGCCCCGTCTTCATTGAGATCGATACAAGCAATGCTGCTTTGATCCCGTGGCATTTCGTAGATCTCTCCGGCAACAAAGCTCCCCTGGCCGTCCCCCAGGAAGATCTGCACTACATCGCCAGCATGAAGGCAATTCACCACAAAGTCCGCTCTTCCATCGTCGTTGAGATCGTCAGTGATAATGTGTTGAGGCCCATCGCAGGCCGGTATCTGCTCGCTCAGAGTAAGGTTGCCCGTGCCATCCCCCAGATAGA
>CAZFWM010000646.1:0-1917 GCA_964522545.1 uncultured Thermodesulfobacteriota bacterium | reverse complement strand
GCCTGGGGTGTCAACCCCAGGAGCAATTGAGCTCATTAGCTCGCCCGAAGGGCGAGAAGTCATCACAATGAAGTGACGTAGAGAAACCATGGGAACGCCGAATCCGGATCAGCGCGAAAAGCTCATTGCGAGCATTATCTATGCCCCTGAGGTGGAAGTCGGGGCCCTTCTGGCCGAGCTCGAATCAGCCTGGGGCCCAATAGAATATTTGGGGCAGGAGCTTGCATTCGATTACACAGATTATTATACAGTGGAGATGGGGAGTGGTCTCCGCCGTAGGATCGTCGCTTTTCAGCGGTTCATCGAGCCGTCTGATCTGCCGGCGATAAAACTGGCCTCGAATGAGATGGAGGACGGCCATCGGGACGCGCAGAGGAAAAGGCGAGTGAATATGGATCCCGGCGTTCTCGCGGCTGACAAGCTCGTTCTGGCCACGACCAAGAACTTCTCCCACCGGATATACCTGGGCCGGGGTATCTTTGCCGACCTCACGCTCCTGTACCGGGACGGGGCCTACAACCCCTTGGAGTGGACATACCCCGACTATGCATCGGAGGAGATCCGTACCGTGTTCGGGATCATCCGGAGGGCAATGATGATCAAAAGGAGACTGAGGCGCACGGAGTTTTTCGTCTCGAATCCGGGAGCTGATCGATGAAGAGCATGACAGGGTACGGAAAAGCTAAGGGCTCGACCGCGGGCGTCGATTACGATGTGGAGTTGCGGAGCGTGAACCACCGCTTCCTCGACGTCCATCTGCGCGCGGGCAGGCCGCTCCTCCCGCTGGAGGCGCGGATCGTCCGGGCCGTGAAAGCGCGCTTCCGGCGCGGCCGCTTCGAGATCCACGTCAGGCAGAAGTGGACCGGGACCGAAGGCGGCGCCATCCAGGTGGACATGGCCATGGCCCGGTCCTGCTATGAAGAGCTGGAGACCCTGCGCCGCGCCTTGGGGATAAAGGATGCCATCGGAATCCGAGAGCTCGCCGAATTCAAGGATGTCTTTCTCGACCGGGAGCCGGAAGAAGACCCGGATGAGGTGTGGCGTCCCCTGTCTTCGGCTTTCGAGAAGGCCCTGGATGAACTGGAATCGATGCGAGCAGTAGAGGGGGAGGCCCTCAAGAGGGACCTCGAGGCGAGATTGGGCAGCATCGGAGCTTATATGTCCGACATCGAACGGCTTTCGGCCGGCGTCCCCGGCGAGATCCAAGCCCGCTTGGTCGAGCGGGTACACCGGCACTTCAGCGACCTCCCTCTCGATCCGGACCGGGTCGCCCAGGAAGCCGTAATGGTCGCCGAGCGCGCGGACACGTCAGAGGAGATCTGCAGGCTCAAGAGCCACCGGGAGAGATTCGCCGAGTTCATAGAGTCGGACCAGGAGATAGGAAAGAAGCTCGACTTCCTGTTGCAGGAGATGAACCGTGAGATCAACACCATCGCGGCCAAGACCGGCAACACAGACATATCCCAGATTGCGGTGGAGGTGAAGAGTGAGATCGAGAAGATGCGCGAACAGGTGCAGAACGTGGAGTAAAGAGTTCGCGAGCCCTAAGGAGAAGCCATGCGATTCAAACTGTTGAACATAGGATTCGGAAATCTCGTAGTCGCCTCCCGCGTAGTGGCTATCCTGGCACCGGCGTCGGCGCCGATGAAACGAGTGAAGGAGGAAGCCAAGAAAGCAGGCAAGCTCGTTGACGTCACGCAGGGCCGCAAGACTCGCTCCATCATAATTACCGACACGGACCACGTCATCCTCACGGCCGTGCACGCCGAGACCATGGCCCAGAGGTTCGAGTCGGGGAAGGGCGGGCCCCAGTCCGAACAGGACGAATGACCGCGGTAAAGCCTTTCAGCCCACATCTTCGTGGCTTGCGTAGATGTGGGCTCAATGTCAATGGGCCGAGAGAGTTTACAGTTTACA
>CAZFWM010000645.1:0-1953 GCA_964522545.1 uncultured Thermodesulfobacteriota bacterium | reverse complement strand
AAAAAGATACACTTCTGAATGACGCAGCTTAAGAAAACTTCTGACTGTCGAGTTGCAGAGTCACAAAGTAAACCAGGCAGAGATAGCCGAGGATCGCAATCCCAAGGGCCGCCAGCTTGTTGGACGCGATACGTCCGCGAATGATAAGGACTACCATCTGTAGCGCCAAGGCGCAGGAGGGCACGATCAGACAGGGTTTGACGAGCACGCGGCTGAGGGGCAACAGGGAGTACTCGAGCGCATGCGATACTCCCGCCAGGGTCCCGAAACGCTCGAGTACATCCAGCCAATGTATCAGCATGCCGACGAGAATGCCGACGCTCAGCACAAGGAAGCTCAAAGCGAACCAGGCAGTCACGTTGATCCGCCACCAACCCAGGTCGCTGACGACTCCCCATGCCTGCTTTAGCCCGGCAAGAAACTTATTGTTTTTTGGGCCGTTTTTCTTCATCAATCGGACGATTGAAGATCGGCCCTTATGAGACCTCCAGCACCTGGGGCTCCATCTCGCCGGGCTCCATGAGCTCGATCAGGGACGGGCTGATCCGGAGGACCGCGTAGTTCGGGTCCTCGGGGCCGGAGAAGAACCGCGAAAGGTAGTCGACCCACATCTCCTTCTTGATATCCGGATCGGTGAGTACGTCGGCTGTGGCCGCGATCTGCACGTAGGGCCGCTCCTCTTCAGGAGAGCCGCCGCCGAGCGTGACGTGGACATTCGGGTCGACCTTGATCTGGGCCACCTTCCGGGAGCCCAGGAAGGTGGTCACGTAGAGGGTGAGGCCCTTTGGGTGGGTCATCACGTAGCGGACCCATGGTTTGCCTTCCTTCAGTGTGGCCAGGACGGCGAGCTGCTCGCCGGACAGGACTTTTTCGACCTTCTCTCGAAGATCACTCATCGCTTCCTCCCTTACTGCTTAGCCTTGGGTAGAGTTGCTACGGATTTACCTTCTGAATCCATCGAAGGCCGGACCATTCCATATCCCACGTCGATGTGTCAACTCCCAGCACGCCCCACCCGACCCATGAACCCGTATCCACGTACTCCCAGAATGGAGAAAGGTCCAGCGTAGTGCATTCGATCCAGACAGGGTATGGTACGTAGTGACCGGATATGGGTAATACGAGGTAAACTCGAAAGGTTCGATATTCTCCTGCTGTCCACTCGAGAATCGGAGCCTCGGTCAGAGCTCCGCCGTCCTCCGGGCCGAGCAGGCTGAATCCACATCCCTCGTCTATGAGGCAGTGCCCGGTCTCTCCGGGGCAATTATTGTCCATGCCATCGCACAGCTCCGGTGCGCCGTAATACACGGCCGGTTCACTGTCATCGCAGTCGAAGGCCCTGCAGCAATCTTCCCCTGCGCCATAATAGCCATCCCCGTCCGCATCGGTACAGGCCGGATCAGCTCTGTATTCATCATACCCCATATCATAGCCACTTCCCTGGGGGCGGCACTCGCCGTCTATATCATCCGTGGGGAGGGTGGGATAGGTTCCCGTGTCATCCGTACCCGCATCGATACAAGGGGAGATGCTTCCCAGGTAGTAGTCACCCCCAACGAAGAGCGGGTCGGCGTCGATAACGCCCTCTCCCCCCCCTGAGTAATCCTTGACGTCGGAGTAAAAAAAGTCGATCCAGCTGTCTCCGCCGTCTACAGCGTGCTCCGAAGGAGAGTTCGACCAGAGGATACTATTAAGCAGTACGGCCCCGGAATACCAATAGATCCTGATCCCTGCCCCGTTCATCCCGCCGAAGTTGTCACAGATAGTACAATTGGTGATGATCGCAAAAGAGTGATCCCGGAGATAGATCCCGCCGCCGCCGAAATAGCCGCTTCCCATGGCCTGGGTATAATTGTCGCTGATGGTGCAGTTCGTGACCTCGGCCATGGAGGACCAGAGCTCGATTCCCCCCCCGTTGATTCCGCATGTGTTGGTGTTGATGATGCAGTTCGT
>CAZFWM010000644.1:0-1963 GCA_964522545.1 uncultured Thermodesulfobacteriota bacterium | reverse complement strand
CTTGCCACTGTACGTAACAAATGGTGATTGACTCAAAACAGGCCTAAGGGTCATCATCTACCTGATTTTTCTAAGGATTTTGGAAAGGAGGTAGAGATGAGCTTCGATCGAATACGGAGTGAAAGCAGTCGATTTTATCAAGATTTCAAGATTCCCAACCTTACCGACGCGCTCGACGATCCATCCCCATCGATCCCTATCGACCCAGACATATCCCGGGAGTCACCCGCTGCTCCCCCAACCATAAGAATAACAGAACAGCTCGAAGAACAAAAGCTAAAAATTGTTCTGATTGAAAAAGCTCTGAAACGGATTTCGGACAGAGGGCTCTCCGGGCGGGAGCATGTAGAGCAATACTTACGATCCCTGTATCGGAGAAACTGTCGCCCGAACACGTTCCGCAGCAACATTACGGCAGTTACCCATTGGTTGGTTTTTCTGAAGGAGCACAGAGGAACCTGCCTTGAAGCCGTGACTCGTGAAGACCTGGGCGCATTAATTGAACATTGGCAGGATCGAGGGTTGGCGCCGGTATCCGTCAGCACATGGTTACGAACGCTGTATGCGTTTTCCGGCTTTCTGGTCGAACGAGATGTCATAGATCCCGATATTGTCAGAAGGAAAATGAGGATCAAAGTGCCGGAGTCGCTGCCGCGGGCAATCGACCCGGACGACGTGAAGAAGCTGTTGTCCGTGATCCGCAAGATCCGTGACCGGGCAATGATCCTGGTTCTGTTGAGAACCGGGATGCGCATTGGAGAGCTGCTTGGCACCAAGATGAGGGAAGTGAATCTCAAAGAGAAAAAGATCGAGATCTTCGAAGCCCAGAAGAATCGGGTCGGAAGAGTCGTGTTCTTGAGTGACGACGCCCTTGTTGCATTGAAGAAGTGGCTAAAAGAGAGGGATCCGGACAAGGACTATCTGTTTTACAGTCAGCGACGCAACACCTTGGCCTATACGTCGGCTCGCATGATGTTCATCAAGTATCTCGAGAAAGCCGGCCTTGAAGAGCAGGGATACACGCTTCATTGCCTGCGGCACACCTTTGCAAGCGAGCTCCTGAATGCCGGCATGCGGCTGGAATGTCTGCAGCAGTTGCTGGGGCACTCGAGCATAGAGATGACCCGCCGGTATGCCAGGCTCACCGACAACACCCGAAGGGAAGAGTACTTCCGAGCCATGGCGATCATCGAAAAGGGGGAGATCCATGGGCATTACCGATTCGATCCTACAGTACCGTAGGTTTCTCAAGAGGAAGAACTGCTCGCCCAATACCGTCAGGAACTACATGAACAGCCTGAAGCATTTTGTGCTGTGGGTGGACGTGCCGGTGGAACAGGTCACTCATAAAAAGCTGCTGGCCTACATTGATTATCAGTTGGATAGACAGCTCCAGCCCAAGACGATCAACAGCCATCTGGACAGCATTCGCGGATTTTATGAATACCTCATCAACGAAGAACAGGTACGCATCCCCCATCCAGTAAAGCGAGGCTATACGCTTCGACTCTCCAGGCCGCTGCCCAGATACCTCAGGGACGAAGAGGTTGCAAAGCTCTTCAAGGGGATCAAGAGCCGGCGGGATCGGGCCATGTTCATGCTGATGCTTCGGTGCGGATTGAGAGTGGAAGAAGTGGCAAACCTGACCATGAGGGCCCTGGACTTCAAGAGAGGCCAGCTCTTTGTTTACGACGGCAAAGGGAGCAAAGACCGGGTCGTCTATCTCAGCCGTGACACGGATGAGGCCCTGAGGGCCTATCTGAAAGTAAGGCCTTCAACCAAAGCAAGAAAAGTCTTTTTGGCCGAAAAGGGCCGCTTTCGGGGCAAGCCGATCTCTGTGCGGGGAATCCAGAAACGGATGGAATATTATGCTCGAAAGGCTGGACTGAGCGCGTCCTGTCATCAGCTGCGCCATTATGCCGACTTCTGGATTATGCCGAATACTATCGCCATATGCTTCATT
>CAZFWM010000643.1:0-1975 GCA_964522545.1 uncultured Thermodesulfobacteriota bacterium | reverse complement strand
AAGACCGTTGGAAACCTGTAACCAGCGTCGTCCTAAAATAGCCACACCCTATTGAAATCACCTTTACAGCCGACCCGATATACGACGAAGCCGGGCGCTACCTGCGCAAAGACAACGTGAAGATGTCCACGCGACTCACACCCACTGGGTTGCCGGTCCAGAGCTTTGAATATCCCCATGCCCCTGCTGGAGTCATCCAACCCATTCCCGGGGCCTCCATCAGCCTGTGGCCCGGTGCGATGGAAAGAGACGGTGAGATGGTGTGTTGGGACTTCAAGTCGCTGCTCGATATCCATTCCCTTTCCCCCGGGTATTATCGCCTTCGCATGGACACACGGGTGATTCCTGATGCCATGACGAAAACAGCGCTCAAGGATCAGCTCGAAGATGAGGGGGTGAAATCTCTCAACATCGAAATGTTCCCGGTCTATGCCGCCCGGCTCCTCGAAGCGAAATCTCATTCCATGAATGATGAATTCCTCGATGCCTTTCAGGTGACGCGACATTATCTGACGGTCCTGAGAAGGGGAGATCCCGAGCCTCCACAAGCGGTATGGACATTGCTGGCCCGCTATGCAAGCGAGAGCTCTCGCGGAACCGTTGCGATGGAGGACCGAAAGCGGTTCCAGTTCGGATTCCGGAACGCCTTTCAGGGACCGCTGATCCTTCCCCGGGAAAATGAGCAGGGTCAAGACCTGATCTATGTCCTCGAGCCTGATTTCCCATTGATCCTTCAAGACCGACTTCCGTGGCTGGACAGGGGCTTGATGCATGGCCTGAACGTCCTCGCACCCACCCTATACCCCTTCGATCATGAGACCGGTTCTTTTCAACTGCGATTGATCGAGCCCGATGGCGAAGAAATCGATTTCGGCAGTGCCCGGTTCCGTGGAGCCTCTCTTACCGGGGCGACAACCCGGCAGGGTCGCTACCACTTACAGTTCCGAAAGTATGGGACCTATCGGGCCGAGGTGAAAGGCGCCATGGATGATCTATACGGCTTCCGACATACGGCCAACGGCACCTTTGAATTCCATGTCGGAAACCGGATCACTATGAGCACGGCCTGCAAGCCGGGCACACCCTTCTTTGTCGGAGAGAAGTACCCACCCCTTGTAGAGGTCAACCCCCCCGCCCCGGCGGATGTCCGCATTTCGGTGCGCTACCTTCCCATGTCGGATCCCCGTCGGGAGGTGAGACACGAAATCAGGGGCAGGGCCAATCGGTATGGCTATTTTTTCCCGGGAGATGATTATACCCCGCTCGTCTTCACGGAGCCCGGCGAGTACCTCTCGGAGGTGTTCGTCCGCTATGTCGACTCTCGGGGCATTCACTGGTATGGAGGACAGGTGGGCGGCTCGGTCATTGCGTTACCGTACGATGATGCTCCCATAATGATTCACGGCTGGCAGCCTGAGGCCGACAAAGTACGGTATATGATTCCTTTGGGGTCCCCCAATATGCCTTGCCTGCACGATCCGTGTGCGTGCAACGACATGTTCGCGCCCTTCCATCCGGGTGATGTGGCCTATTTCTTCTCCGACCCACAGGACATCAGCTATTTTGAGTATGCGGTGAATATAGAGCAAAAAGAGGATAGCCTTCCTCCAAGGACTTCTGTTTCAGATCCGGCCGATCAACGTGTATACATATATCTCTCCGCTATCCGTCCCGGATTCGTGGCCGTCGCCATGGTAAGCGACGGCAAGAATCTCGAGTTTCACTGGCGGCCCGCATTCGATGATTTCGGGGGCCAGCGAGCCTCCGGCCCGGTCGGCGATATGCCGGACGATGTCTATCGACTCATGGCCGGCGCCGTGATGTGGGACAGGGATGACAGTTCTGTCGCCTACGGGGCCTACACTGCAGCGGCCGTTACGAAGGCTCCCGGGACATACGAATCCGGTGTGCTGCCTCCGTTCACCATGCCGCTCTTCCGCCTGGCGGACTGCGACTACTGGCTCCTCTACGGGGT
>CAZFWM010000642.1:0-2022 GCA_964522545.1 uncultured Thermodesulfobacteriota bacterium | reverse complement strand
AAAGATACACTTCTGAATGACGCAGCTTAAGAAAACTTCTGACTGTCGAGTTGATGATTGACGATTGATGATTCGGCTTGTCCGGACGAAGGGTTCTGTTTCTCCGTTCAATTTTGCAGAGAAGCCGATTCGATCCACTCCCTCGACGGATTGCGTTCTGAACCAGGCGTAATCCCGATCGAAGACCTGCAGGAACGCGTCCGAATCGGTCTCTAGTGAGACTGTCGTGTTCAAGATCAGGTAATCAGACCGATTTTTCAACTCTTCCACGGTTTTTTTTTCGTTCCGAGGCTCTGCCTCGGAACGGATCTCCCCAGGGGCTCGGCCCCTTTCGGCCTGCAAGTTCGCTGTAATCCGGCAGAGGGAGGCGGAGCCTCCCGTAAGTTCGTTCCCAGGCGGTGCCTGGGAACGAGGGGAATACTTTTGCATCCATATCAATCTTCAATCGTCAATCCCAAAATCTTATCAAATGCCTCCTCGTAGGCCCTTTCCCGGTATGCACAGAAGTCGTCCGTGTCCCACACGGTCCCGGTGTGCTCCAGGGCCTGGCCCATGCACCCCGCCTGGCATAGGTTGCGCCAGGAACATGCCGCGCATTTTTCTATTCTCAACCGACGCTCCGATAGGATCCTGCAGATTTTCGCCATCTTCTCGGAAAGGACCATGCTCATGAGATCCTCATGGAAGGCGTTTCCCAATCTGAATTCATCGTCCATGAGCAGAACACAGGGGTACACATCCCCCCCGGTCCCGACCACCAGCATCCGGCCCACGGAGCACCAGATATTGTCGGCAGAGCATGAATCCGGCATTTTGAGTAAAAAGCCGCTCAACCCGCAGCTGATCTCCGTAGAGCGCCTCCGGTTCGTCAGCAGATCCCATGCATACCGGTAGAACTCCTCATGGTCTCTTACCGCAACCCCGGAACCGATGGCCTCCCATTCCTCTGCTCCTCTTCCGAGCCTGCGAAGAGGGAGAAAACGGACCAGCGACACATTGCGCCTCTCTGCCATGGAGATGATTTCCGCCAGATCGGGCAGGTTCTGCTTCATGATGGTGGTCGAGACGTGGAGCCTCTCCCCCAGGCCCGCCTCTTGAAGAAGGTCGATGGCCTTCATGGCTTTTTCGAAGCTGCCCTTTCCCCGGATCCGGTCGTGTATCTCCTCTCTCGATCCCTCGACGCTTATCTGGACCGTGATGTTCATCTCTGACAGGCGGGCCGCCCATTCGGCGTCGATGAGGATTCCGTTTGTGAGCAGGCGAACCTGTGTCTTCAGGGCCGCATACTTCAGGATTCTCTCTATTTCAGGATGGAGCAGCGGTTCCCCTCCGCTGAGAGTGACACCACGGCCCCCATTCTCTACGACTTCATCGATCAGCCTGATAACCAGTTCGGCCGGGAGGTGACGGTCTTCTGCGGGGCGAGGAAGGTAGCAGTGAAGGCAGGCGAGATTGCACAGGCCGGTCAGATGAAAGAAAACGGAATTCAGCGTTGGGGATCTCCTTGGTCCTGCTGACAACTTCCGGTCCAGGAAGTGCCCCCTGGTCAGTCGATCCGCCACGCGCAGGACGTCCTGCCTTGCCGTGTCCGGTGATAAGCCATACCGGTCGACCAGCCGGCCGGCCGCGTCCTCGATCCCCTCTCCCCTGTCCAGGGATCGGGCGATCTCGAGGGTCGTCCGGTTGGCCACCAGCCATCGGGGCTCTGTGCCGTGAACTAGTATATAGGATTTATCGCTCGGGTCTTCAGGCGAGAGAGGAGGGTAAGTATAAAAGGAGGCCCCGGGCTCGGGAAGCCGGCTTTCCAACGGCTCCCAGAGCATCAAGCGGCATTGGGGACTCATCTTTGTGCTTTTCGAACGTGGAGGATTAATCTACGACGCAAGGAAGTGGACTGCAGGCATGAGCCGGTCCGATCTGCTCCAGTATCTCCTCGCTCGTATACGTGATGATCTTGGGAGGGGTATACTGTACCGGGTCAGAATACGGTTGCGACTGAGCAGGATTGACTCTCAGAATACC
>CAZFWM010000641.1:0-2025 GCA_964522545.1 uncultured Thermodesulfobacteriota bacterium | reverse complement strand
CTTCGCTTCGCTCGCAACATCCTCAAATTGCTCAATTGTCGAACTTATAATTCCTATGCAATAAAAAACAAAGCTTTGGAAAGAAGCACATTATCGTTATCCAATATGTCACGGAGCGCTTGATAGGACAAAATTATCACCACATAGGAAAATTAGCTTGCTTTTCCAGGATTTCTTTTGCTCTTGGCGGACGTGGATGCTATAATAGGCTCTTTCCATTCTATTTCTATTTCATTTAAAAGTCCTCTGGAAGATAGGACACGCACCCGAGAAGGAGGTATGCCATGAGATCCGGAGCCATGTTGAACTCGATTTTTGTCTTTCTGCTCATCGTCTCTCTCTCTTCCTATCTTGCGGCGGCTCCGCCGGTCGATCTGGACGGCGATGGATGGAAGTCGCGCAAGGACTGCGACGATCTCGACCCGGACGTCTATCCCGGAGCGCCCGAGCTCTGCGACGGCAAGGACAACCAGTGCCCCCGGGACGCGGGATACGGGCTGATTGACGAGGGGTGCAACCCGGTCTGCGGAGACGACCTGATCGATCCCGGCGAGGAGTGTGACGGCACGGACCTGGGAGGGATGACCTGTGCCGGCCTCGGATACGACTACGGGGATCTTGGGTGCGCGGGGGACTGTACCTACGACGTGAGCGGCTGTTTTTACTCCTTCTGCGGGGACGGTGTTCAGGAGGGGAGCGAAGAGTGCGACGGCGGGGACGACGCGGCCTGTCCCGGCCAGTGCCTGGAGGATTGCGCTTGCCCGTCCTTTGACGTGCTCGAGAACGGGGATTTCACCACCGGCACAACCGGATGGGCCTTCTCCTCATGGGCGGGCTCGCCCGCGGGCGCATGGGATGCGGCCGGATATGCAGACGGCGGGTCGGTCCTGATCGCAAGCGAGACGGGCCGCAGAATAAACGGGGAAGGGCTCTGGGCACAGACGATCGCGGAGACGATCGAGGCCGGCTCGACGGTGAAGCTCTCCTATGCATGGAAGAAAGGCTACGCCGGAAGGGCCCCGACCCAGCAGAGCATCTACGTAACGATCGTGAAGCCCGACGGATCCAGCGCGAACATCTCGAGCCGGACCGGCAAGCCTGGTTCGTACGACACCTGGTATTTTGTCTCGGAAGTGGATGTCTCGGCCTACTTCAATCAGACCGGCACCTACAAGATACGCCTCCGGTACGACTACAAGACAGGGAGGACTTCATCCTCCCGGGCCTTTGCCTGGTTCGACGAGGTGGAGCTGTCGGTGGCGTCCTGCGCCTGTACCCCCCCAGCCTACAATCCTGCAAAATGGAACGACGGAGGGAGCGTCCAGGGCAACAACAACTGCTACAATTACGCCAACGACGAGATCACCATGACCTTTGCCCAGCCCGGGCGGGCCAGCGGCTGCTACCCCTGGTCCATAAACTGTTCGAGCGTCTACGCCGCGGCCCAGTGCGACGGGCTGGTGTCCATCGCCGGCGGCTCCGACACGTGCCCCGACGACATGCAGCGTGTCTACCTGGTGATCTGGCCGGGCCGGGACTATCACTGGTACCGGCAGGACCTTCCGGACGGCATGTGGTCCCACAAGCCGGGATCCACACAGGCCACGAACCGCGATGCCTCGGGCCAGACGATCTACAGCCCGGAGACGGCCGACACGGGATGGTACACGGACCATTGCGGCTATATGTGCGCCTGCGGGGACTGCGCCACGATTCAGTGAGCCGGCCCTTGAAGAGTTTTAACGCAGAGGCGCAGAGACGTAGAGAGAAGAGAAACCAAGGGGAATACGGAAACAGTTATGGATGTTGCGAGGGGCGGAGCCCCGAAGCAATCCCCCGAGCACAGTATGCCAATGAGCACAGTGGGTTGCTTCGGCACTTCATGCCTCGCAATCTTCGACTTCGTCGCTATCGCTCCTCGCAACGACCCTCAATTAAGTCCGCCCGAAGGGCGATAAGTGCATTCGATCGGAAATCCAATTTTTTCCGTGGCCTCGTTCCGAGGCTCTGCCTCGGAACGGAATT
>CAZFWM010000640.1:0-2079 GCA_964522545.1 uncultured Thermodesulfobacteriota bacterium | reverse complement strand
TGCGGGATTCGGTGGGCATCAAGCCCCCCAAATTTTCTTCTGGGCTGGCCTTATAATAGTGGAGGCTGAGAATTTACAGATTTCCTGGTTTTCCGGGGGGGGCTATGAGACATTACGTACCTTTGTTGGAATAGACCCCATTTGGGGTGACGATGTCTCGATTCTCCTCGGCAACGGAGACGGCTCATTCAAGGCGCCTGTGCACTACCTCACTGGTGCCGAGCCCGGGTACGTGGGGATCGGGGATTTCGACGGAGACGGCAGAAGCGATCTTGTCGTCGCGAATGGCTTGGACGATGACATCTCGATCCTCCTCGGCAATGGAGACGGTACATTCCAGCCTTCTATGCATTACGGCGCCGGTAACTTGCCCGTGTCCGCTGCAATAGGGGACTACAATGGAGACGGCCGTCAAGACCTCGCTTTCTCGAACTACGCGAGCAATGACGTATCGATCCTTTTAAATATCTTGTGTGACTTCGATGGCGACGGCCATGAACCCGAGCGCTGTGGAGGTGAAGACTGCGACGATACAAACCCGGCCGCGAATCCGGGTGCCGAAGAGGTCTGTGATAGCGGGGACGACGACGACTGTGACGGATATGTGGACTTCGACGACCCGGAATGCGAATTTACCCTTGTGCTGGATGCGTACTACTGGTCGTTTAAACTGAATCTGGATTTTACCTTGGGGCCAACCGTGCCGGTCACGTGGGCAAATTACTTGATTTTGACCAGCCCTACAGTACAGGTCATCCCGCTCTGGTCAGTCCCGCTGCCGGAGATCGATCCACCCATTCACCTGCCGACAATATCTTTCCCCTTCTCAAGTATGGGGTGGGTAGGGATATACACTGGCCTGTTCGGAGAGGGGAGTGTCCAGGCGGTTTATCTTGAATGGGTTTCTACAGGATGAGGGAGATAACACACGGAGGGCCTTGGCAATGCGCCTGGCTGCGAGGATATTTTGAGGATCCTCCACTATTAGAACATTCGGCTTGATTGGTAACTGAATATATCTGCCATGAATGTGCAGTTCGGCTCTCATCTTAAATTTTCAACCTTTTGTTTTCATATCTTCACCACCACCTCGGCCACAAATAAGGAGAGGGACTGGAATCTCCAGCCCCTCTCTTTTTGACCAGGTGTTCGTTATTCAGAATTTTCCCTTATCCTCGGCGTATGACCATCCTCGGTCAATCTCCTTTGAGCCGCGGCGATCTCTTCGTCGGTGAAAAGACCCCTCCATTGCGGATTTTCGACAATGAGGGCCTCCATTGTGAGGTCCAATCTCTTGCGTTCCAGGAGTTCGGAGTATCCCTGCGATGGAACGGGCGCATGGAGAAGGGCCTTCGCCGCCTGCAGTCCCCCTTTCTCAATCAAAAAGTTGCGGAGTTGGGCATCGTCGAAGCCGCACTCATTCCTGGCCCGCTCAAGCATGATAAGCATGGCTCGATGGAGCAGGTCCTTTAAGTCCTTCTTTGCCATTTGGAAGGGGTCTCCCCTCCCCCATCCGGAGCCGACAATCTTTGGAACGAAAAGTTACGCTAAGAACGGGGCGATATCCTCCCGGAATCAGTCCAACAGGCTGTTGGACTAATCCATCGTCGCATCTCGTAAGGATTCCGTGAAGAGGGCCGGCTCAGTCGAAAAGCCTCTCCACGTCCTCCTCGACCTCTTCGTCGGAGGGCTTTGTGTAGCGGAAGACCTCCCGGATCGAGACGTTCCCGCTCAGGCGCTGCGCGTAATGAACGCCGTGCCTGTCGGCCACGTGCTTGAGAAACGTGTGGCGAAGCTGGTGGGGCGTGAGTCGGAATCGCTCCTCCGCAGGAACCTGGGCCGAGGCCTGCTTGGAGATCCTCGCGCAAATCCGTCCGATCTCCTTGGGCGCAAGGCGCCGGCCGTAGCGGCTCAGCAGGAGCGGGCCCTCTCCCCTCCCCCGAATCTCCTCGATGTACCGGTCTAGGAACGCCCTGGCCTCCGAGGGCAGCGGAACCTTCTTGGTCACCCGCTTGCCCTTCCTGAGGACCTCGTGGAAGCCCCGGTGGTGGTACTGCTCGAGATCCAGGGCCGAGAGCT
>CAZFWM010000639.1:0-2111 GCA_964522545.1 uncultured Thermodesulfobacteriota bacterium | reverse complement strand
CTGGATGCATCCTACGAGGGCGGTATACTAAGTCTGGACTATACAATAGGTACGCCAGAGCTAGCCGAGTGGGCGAACTACTTGATCTTGATATATCCAACACCACAGGTTATTTCGCTCTGGACGGTTTCTCTGCCGGGCATATATCCCCCCATAGAAATACCGGTTGCCTTCCCGTTCCCGAGCTTGGGATTGGTTGGTATTTGGACTGGCCTGCTTACCGCCGAAGGGGCCCAGGCCGTTGAGTTGGTCTGGTTGAGCGAAAACATGGCCTTCGTCCCGGCCGGGGAGTTCGTAATGGGCTCGGACCCGACAGATCCATACTCAGACTCCAAAGAATACCCCGAGCACGTGGTAAATCTGAGCGGCTACGAGATCGACCTCTACGAGGTGACAAATGAGGAGTTCACGGAGTTCCTAAACGCCTACGGGTCGAACGAGTCTCCTGAGGGCTATGAGATGCTCGACGCGGACGATGGTGATCGGCACATCTTCTGGTAC
Source organism: uncultured Thermodesulfobacteriota bacterium (assembly GCA_964522545.1). Classification (GTDB taxonomy): domain Bacteria; phylum Desulfobacterota; class DSWW01; order CAZFWM01; family CAZFWM01; genus CAZFWM01. The sequence goes on along the minus strand of CAZFWM010000639.1, from coordinate 1,610 downwards.
GGTTCCTCCTGGTATGCGGAGGGCGGATACGAGGATCATCCGGTAATCGAGGTCACCTGGTACGGGGCGAACACGTTCTGCGACTACTACGGAAAGCGCCTGCCCACGGAGGCGGAGTGGGAGAAGGCGGCGCGCGGGGGCTGCGAGGTGGGAGGGGCCCCCGGGGCATGCGAGGACCCCGCCGACGAGCGGACCTACCCGTGGGGAGAGGTGATCAATTGCTCCTATGCGAACTACGAGCTTTTACCCATTACCAGCTGCGTTGGAGACACGACCCCTGTAGGGAGCTATCCCCTCGGGGTGAGCCCTTATGGAGCCTACAACATGGCCGGCAATGTCTGGGAGTGGGTCCACGACTGGGCTGACCCCGGCTATTACGATCACTCGCCCTACCGGGATCCCCAGGGCCCGGTAAGCGGCATTAGCCGTGTTTTACGCGGCGGCTCTTGGGACCGCCACCCGGGCGCCCTGCGGGTGACGTGTCGCAACGGCGGCTTGCCCGACGGCTCGGGCGACGCCCTCGGATTCCGTTGCGTCCGGTAGCTGGGCGGTGTGGGGTGTTTTCTGATTTCTGGAGCTCTGGTTCTCTCTGAATCCTAAGATCGTGAAGAATTTTCTAAAATTTCACAATTTCTTGTAACCGAAAGGTATTTTACGTCCACTATATATATGAAGAAGTATATTTAATCTTCATCTTATTGCACTGAACATGCGTTAAATTTTTCTTGGCGCTCTCTTTGAATAAGCAGTACAATGGTAACGGGGGAGTTCTAAAGATCCTTGTCTTGAGAGAAGGGGGGGAGAGACCATGACAACTTTAATTCGGATCAGTTGCGTAGCATTTTTCCTGATTTTCAACTTGTCCGCACATCAAACCCTAGCCGCCACGATCCACGTTCCAGCGGATCAACCGACCATTCAGTCGGGGATCAATGCTGCCGAGCAAGGTGATCTTGTGCTAGTGGCACAGGGGACCTACGTTGAGAACATCGAACTCCTCGGTAAGGGGATCACACTGAAGAGCGAAGCTGGTGTCGATGAGACGATCATCGACGGGAATCAGGCAGGGTCTGTGGTGACGGTTTCCAGCGTTGTGATCGATGAAGCTGTAATCGACGGATTTACGATCAGGAATGGAGCTGCATATACAGGAGGCGGGATCTACTGCTCCAGCTCCGACCTGACGATCACGAACTGCAAGATCTCTGGAAATCGTGTTACAGGTTCCAATAGCAAAGGTGGTGGAATCTACTCCGACGAGTCCTCCTCAACGATTACGAACTGCACGATCTCGGGTAACATTTCTGCCGGTGAACATGGCCGCGGCGGTGGGATCTACTGTTCTCACTCCGACTCGACGATCACGAACTGCACGATCTCGGGCAACATCGCTGAATGCGACGGCGGCGGAATCAAATGCTACCATTCAGATCCGACGATCACGAACTGCATCTTATGGGGAGATTATGGTCCTGACGACCCGGAGATTTCTCTGTTTTCGGGATCACCCGTGGTCACATATTCCGATGTTCAAGGAGGATGGCCGGGAGAAGGGAACATCGACTCAGATCCACTCTTCATCGGAGGAGGGGACTTTCACCTCACAGTAG
>CAZFWM010000638.1:0-2124 GCA_964522545.1 uncultured Thermodesulfobacteriota bacterium | reverse complement strand
CCAGAGTTCGCGACGGCGAGGTCCTGTTGGTCGTCCCCGTCAAAATCCCCGATCGCCACGGAACGAGGTTCATCGCCCTTCCAGTAGGTCACATCAGTCGCAAAGGTTCCGTCTCCGTTGCCCATGAGGATCGAGACGGTCCCGCTACCCCTATAGAACGCGACGGCGAGGTCCTGGTTGCCGTCTTCGTCAAAATCCCCGGTCGCCACGGAACAAGGTTCAATGCCAGTCCCATAGTCCACCCTGGCAGCGAAAAGAGGCTGAGCATGAACTTCACCGGGAAGTACCAATAGAAATGCTAAAATGAGCCATAATGTGCTTAAAAGGTTTGCCGGCTTCATTTGGGTCCCCCTTTTTTCTCTTCGCCCAGCCTATCTGGACAATTCTTTCATATCTCTTATACCACATTTTTATGAAAAAATGAAAAGGAAAATTCCACAAGAAGGGATTTGAATCGACGATCTCCGTGTCGATGTCGGGCAGCTTGGTGTGCTGTGAGGCAGCCCCCTGTTCAGGGCTCTCCCACTCCATAGGCGCCGCTATTCCTGGCAGGAAACACCACCACGGCCTTGCCCTCATCGTCCTCCACGATGGCGAACTGCGAGCTTGTAACGTTGGCCTCCCAATCGTCCGCCAGTTTGACTTTCCACAGCAGAGACCATGAATCGAGGTCGACGGCGATAACCCAGGAGGGACCGCCAGTTGTAGCTGGAGCCACCCCCAAGATCATGACGGGCTGGGATGGATCCCCGGCGATGGTCATTATCGAGGAGGGCACGTACACGCCTTCCTCATCGACCAGCTCGTCTACATCCAACAGTTCCAGCGTTTGCCCGGTTTCCTCATCGAGATGGATCAGCCATCTCACTCCTGCCGCAAACGCCCAGATTCCTCCGCGTGGGTCCCGGGAGAACGAGGCCTTCACCGACCAAGGCATGGCGTATTTCCACCTCAAGGAACAGGTGTCGCCATTGTCCTGGACCGCGAACGCATGGGGATTTATATCTTCCCCGGGACCGAGCCGGTCTCCGTCGAAGTAGACGGTGTCTCCGATGACCAGTGGGCTCGCGCCGCTCGGGCCCCCGAAGACGAAAGACCATGCGGCCCGCAGCGTGCCGTCCGGGTCCGTCGGGTCGATGTCCACGGCCCAGAGTCGACCTGTGTGGCTCGGGTCGTCTCTCTTTTCGGTGGAGACGTAGATCCGATTGCCGCGTACGCAGGGCGTATTCCACGTGTCGTAGAACTCGGTATCCCCAGGAGAATCTATCAGATAGATCCAACCGAGCACCAGGCCGGTCACGTTGTCAAAAGCGGCTATGGGCCCTCCTCTCGTGGCCACGACCACCACCCCGCTCGATGTGATCACCGGACTGATCGGTAGGCCGCCACCGGGTATCTCGGTCTTCCACTTCACGTTGCCGTCCGGAAGAAACCGGATGACATATGTTGCATCTGCAGCGATGACGCCGCCCCTGTCATCAATCATCGCGGCGGAAGCCCACGCCCAGTCACCCAAATGATCTTCGGACGTCCAAAGGCGGGCCCCCCTTGCATCGTACATGACCAAACTCTCCACGGGGTTCTTATATGTGCAGACCGCCAGCGTTCCATTCGAGCTGCATCCGAGCCCTTGATTGGATCCGGCGGGGATCGAGTCATGCCATAAAATCTGAGTGTCCCAACCGGTGGGAGCCCGCATCTTGGCGTTGTCCGACATCGACACATCACAATGCGCCATGGAGCACCCTTGTTCGGCTACTTGAAACACCAGATAGGGCTGAGCGAGATAAGCCACAGTGAAATATCCGAATGGCAGGGGCTGCCGGCCCTGGTAGGTGGTCCAGGGGAACTCGATGGTGAAGTCATAGGTATTCGTCGTCTTGCCGAACTCCGATACGAAAGCGTCGACAAAGACCCAATCCGGGATGGCGAAGGAGACGTCGGTGACTCCCGATTCCCGAGAGGCCGTGGCTTCGTCATGGGACCAGGAGCCCGACTCGGGCCAGACCGCCCAGAGGTGCACGAAGCCGGGCCCGTTGCACCAAGTGATGCTGAAATCATGATCCCACTTAACAGGAGTTTGGACGAAGGGATTGTAGTAAATACTGTAAAGGCCATGGCCGT
>CAZFWM010000637.1:0-2125 GCA_964522545.1 uncultured Thermodesulfobacteriota bacterium | reverse complement strand
CCTCTCTCAGAGGGCTGATCTTTACCCACACTAGACACCGTGGCTCTATTCCAAACCCGTGCCCGTGCCCGAAATCAGGAGGTTGAGTTCAATCGTACGAGCATGGACACAATGTGGTCAAGTTGTAAACTAATCGCCCCTCGGGCGTACTTTTTCTCTCTGACATTTCAAACAGTACGTTATGTAAATTCACCACAGAGGACACAGAGAGCACAGAGAAAGGAAGAGCTTGATCGCATTCATTCTCTCTCTGTGACCTCTGTGATCTCTGTGGTTGAAAAAATCTTTTTCATAAGCTCCACGGATTTCCCTCTCTACGTCTTCACGCCTTTGCGAGAGACCATTTTTTTACCACGAAGATCACGAAGAATGAATTCTTCTCCCATTCCCTTCGTGTACTTCGTGGTGTGATCATCAACCCTCGGTGTCAAGTGTGTGCTAAGCTTAGCCCAGGGGGAGAGGGCTTTTGGATTATTTCCCTCTTTCCTTGAATATGGCCTTCACTTCAGCCCGCCCTTTGATGCGGTCCGGCAGGAACTTGAGCTTTCCCCGGCGGAGCATCTTGATCCCCAGGTCCATGTCCTGGGTGAACTGGCCCGTTCTCCGCTTGAACCTCGCGATCAGGCCGAGCTCGAAGGATCGGCCGTGCCGGCGGACCGAGGAGAGGAAGGCCTCGTGGAACTTCTCCACCGCGGGCTCGGCCACGGCGATCCCCTGTTGCAGGGCCCTTGCGCGCAGCCTGTCCATGACGGCCGGGAGATCCACCTCGTTGGGGCAGCGGGTCACGCAGGTTCCGCATCCGAGGCAGAGCCAGATCGATCTCGATGCGAGAATCTGAGCCTCCTCGCCGAGCTGGAGGAGCCTGATGAGACGGTGGGGGGAATGATCCATTGTCTCGACGAGCGGGCATCCGGCCGAACACTTGCCGCACTGGAAGCACTCACACAGTGCAGTGCGCAACGTCTGTTCGAACCGCTCTATGGACCCGGGCGGCACTTGAGCCGCCGGCCCGGTCTTTTCGCTCGAATCCAAGGACCTAGCCGCCATGTTCAGACCTCCACGGCTTCGAGAACGGCGGGTATCATCGCCTCCCACCCGTACGGGATGATGCAGGCCCCGGCACAGAGGCCCTTGAGCCCCTTGATGATCTCCGCGGCCACGGCCGCGGTTTCCGCCTTCTTGTCCGGAGCGCGCTGCATGCAGCGCACGATCTCCTCCGGGATCTTGCCCCCGGACACGTTCCGGTTGATGTAGCGTGCCATGCCGGCCGACTTGAGGATCCCGAGTCCGGCCATGAGCGGCACACCGAGGGCGGAGAAGCGCTCGGCCCTCGGGGCAAAGGCCTTCAGGTCATAGACCGGCCCAGTTCGCAGGAAGGTCGCGCCCGCCTTCACCATGGCGTCCGCCTCCTCGAGATCCGCCTCGAATGCGTCCCCCTCTCCCCAGACCTCCACCCACGCCCCGACCGCGAGATCCGGAGCGCCGTCCAGGTCCAGGCCGGCGAGGTCACGGCCCCAGGCGAGAGCCCCGGCGGCACCGATGAGCCCGACCGCGTCCAGATCGCGTACCACCCTCGCATCCGGATGATCGCCGAAGGCCGGATCCTGCCCCGGCTCGACGATGATCGTGTCGATCCCCAGCATGGAGGCGCCCAGCAGACGCCCCTGAAGAGCCAGGCGATTCCAGTCGCGGCAGTTCAGGTGAAGGATGAGCGGCGGGGCTTCCGCCTGAAGCGCCACGGCCGTGGCCATGGGGCAGGCCCTCATGACCGCCTCGCCCTGGTCCGTGACCTCGATGGCGTCCAGCCGTCCTCTGAGCTTCCGGGCCGCTTCGCGCAACGGGTTCAGGTTGACCCCTTTCGGGGGAGCAAACTCGGCAGTGAGGAGGAATTTCCCCGAGGAGAGCAGTTCCTTGAATCCCATGAAGACGACCTCCGACAAAACAGATTTTACAGGCATATGAACAGCGGACTTCCCACGCAGGGTACTGAGCCTGTTTCATTGGAGAAAATTAAGAATTCGCATTATAGCCACAGAGCGAAGAGATTTTCAATATGGTTTGAGCCGCGGAACAGGGCCTCGGACAAAGTCCGGAGTGAGGGGCGGGGGAGGCTCTCGGGTGGAGG
>CAZFWM010000636.1:0-2140 GCA_964522545.1 uncultured Thermodesulfobacteriota bacterium | reverse complement strand
AAGCCCATCATGTGAGACGCCACGGCGTCGATGGCCACCATGTCGCCGCTGGCGAGGATGTAGTCCTTCACGTGGGGCTTCATGGATCTCGGGCCGGCGCCCTCGCCCGCGAAGGTCCCGTCCATCACGGCGAAGAGCCCTCCGAAGATCTCCTTCTGCAGCGTGAGCAGGTCGACCAGGGTTTCGTGGATCGCGCCGTGGGCCCAGTGCCGCTCGTGGTGCAAGAGGGCTCCGAAGGCATTCTTCATGGCCCCGGTCATGATCGTGTGGACATGGGTCTTCATGGTCGGGAAGTGGATGATGTTCTCACCGAGAAACCTCTTGGGAATGAAAAGCCCCTGGGGGAAGATCTCGGGCAACACGAGGAGATCCCCCTTGGGCTCGTATTTGATCCACTCCCCCTCGTCGATGAGCTTGTGGAAGTCGGAGAGTTTGTCGGGCTGGAGGTGCACGTTATCCAGCCCGTATTTACCGACCACGACTTGACGCTGCTTGTTCTTTACCTCGCCGATCTTGCCGTCCACGACCACCGTGCGGTTATGACATCCGTACATCAGATCTTTCTTGTAGCCGTCTTCGAGCATCGCTCCGAGCACGCCGTCGAGCTGCCACGGTGTTGTGGAGCAGCCCGGGAAAAAGATCTGCCAGGATATATTGATCTTCAGGCAGGTCATCGCCTCCTTGGACAGGAACTGCTCATACTCTGCGAGGTGCAATAGACGTTTGTAATCTTCAATCACGGTTTCCGGCGTAGTCTTCAGAACAGCCACCTTGGCCTTGGCCATTGTCGTCTCCTCCTTCTACTTTAGGCTGAAATATTCATTGAAAAGCGACCTTTACCGCTACCATAGGCCATCGTTAAAGTCAACGCGGGGAACCCGATTCGCCCTGTCCCCGGCCGCAATTTCCGAAAAGGCCGCTTGCATGGGAAAGGATTATGCAATACCATGTCTACATCACTTCGGGGGGGCCAGCATGCTCATCGAGTGCTCCAACTGCTTCACACGCTACACGCTGCCTGATGACAAGATAAGCAACAAGGGCGTAAGCGTGCGCTGTTCCAAATGCCAACACATTTTCACGGTCAAGACCCACCAGCCCGCCCCGCCTTCAGCTCCCTCCACATCGGATGCCCGCCCCGTGACTGCGCCGGACGTGGAAGCGGAATCGCAGCCCCCCGACGAATTGGAGCCGCCGCCTGCCGAACCCGACGCCTCCGGCCCTCCCTCTGAGGACCCACCGTACGGTGCACCGGAACTTCCGACCCTCACGCCCCTGGGCGAAGAGCCGCAAAAGCCCCCCAAAAAGCCCTCCGAAGACCTGCTCCAAGAATCCCTCAAAGCCCCGCTCAAAGCCCCGCTCGATGTCGACCTCGAAATCGAAGCCCCCGAGACCGAATCGCTCTCCATGGATTTCGGCGAGCAGCCCGCTCCACTAGAGCCTGAATCCGCGGAAGATACAGATTCCCCTATGGAAGAGACCCTGACCTTCGAAGATAAAGAGGCATTGCTCCGCTACACCCCCTCTCCGGTCCGATGGATAGCCGCCATTCTCGCAGCCGCCTTCATCGCAGGCGCCATCTATTACCTCATAGTATCCCAGAGCACTCACCCAAGGTTGGCCCGGACATTTTCAGTGTTCCGTACAATGACAGAACGCTATTTAGGTCAGGACACCCCAACGATTTTGAGGGACAAGACCAAGGGTCGAACCCTTGACAGCGATGCCCACGGCCCTCTCCTTGTCATCGAGGGCCTGGTAAAGGGGACATCTCCCTCGCTACCGCCGCCTACGGTGCGGGCGACCCTGTTCGATATGCATGGGAAGGCGATCAGACAGGCGGGGGCGGTATGCGGGAATATCCTTTCCCTGGACGCCCTGGAATCGCTGACCCGCGATGCCGTGCTCAATCTCCTTGCCGGAAATCGAGCCCTCCTGCCCGAAGACTACCCAAATGAGGGAGTGTCCTCACAGACAGCCGGGGCAGCCGGGACTGTGCCCTTCATGATCGTCTTCTTCGAACTGCCGGCTGAGGATACAGAATTCGAAGTGGAAGTCGTAGAGTAAAGCGGCGGGAAAACTATAAGAACTTATCCCGGCTTCGCCGGGGACTTTTTTTATTTTTCAGAGCTAACTTGCC
>CAZFWM010000635.1:0-2144 GCA_964522545.1 uncultured Thermodesulfobacteriota bacterium | reverse complement strand
ATCTCGTAGTGTAATTCAACTCAGCTTTTGAGACATAAATTCAGAAACGGGGGGATCTCGATAGCACTTAACGACTGTAGCTGTTGCCACGCGATGGACGGCCTTAAATAAAAGGAAGCAGTGTTTGAGGCTTTCCGTACACCTAAAATGCGTTTATGAATAAATAGAGTTAAACTTGTTATTCCCTCTCCTTTCCGAAGCCGACCCGGCGCTGACGAGCGAGGGCACGATTGATCCTCTCGGTCTCTACGCAATAGCGGACTCCCTCGCCGTGCGGCTGATCCCAGGTGTGCGGGAGCGCCAGACCCATCCTCGTTTTCTCACAGCCATCGCGGTCTCTTTGGCGGTCTGCAGCGAGTTCGACGAAGAGACTGTCGCCGCGGACCGGGTGAGCGAGCCGTGGCAAGTATTCGAATGGTATGCGGTCGAGGGCTTGGTTCGTACCATAAAGGATCCGGACAAGCTTCGCGGGCTCCCAGGTCGAGAAAAGGCAACACGAGCGATACATGGCGGCGTTCCCCTTGCTGCCAATCGATACCTCAAAACCCCATCGGTTTTTGGGTTCCATGGCGTCTATCGTCTTCTCTCGAGAACCCTGGGCATCGAGCTCTCCAGCAGGCTGGGAGAGTTTGGCTACGAGCTTCTTCCTGTGTGGGCCGATGAGCAGGGGTTGACCGGATTCCAAGGCTCCGCGGGAGGGAGGGGGGCGGACTGGAGAAAGAAGATTTGTGAGGCGGTATCCGACGGACTGAAACAAGGAGCCGTCGCACGAGCATCAGGCTGGGGGGGATGGGGGTTCTTCACTAGGCATCTCGCACATCTCGACATCGGGAAGAACGAGGCCAAGACGATCCAGAGGGGGTTGCTCGATGGGGCGGACGGATTTCGGGGGCCGGTCCTCGATTTCCTGATTTCGGAAGAGGGGAGATCGATCGTAGAGGATTCTCTAGCGAACGATGCAAAGATATCCGAAAGGGCGTTTCACGCCTCCCTTAGAAAAACGTGTAGCGCTTCCCTTCAAGCTCTTCTTGACACGATTATGGCCTACGAGACCTTCTCGCGGCTCCTTCAGGACGCCTTCGATGACTGTCTTTTCCGAATGTCGCAGGCAAGAGACAAGGCTCACCCAAAGGAACTGGCCGAGCTCAAAGGTGTCAAAGAGGCTTCCCAGAAGATACCTGGCCTCTTCACCGAACTCGTCGAAGCTCTCTTTTCCTTCGAAGAATCATTACGATTTCAGGAGACTTTCGAGGGCATCTCGGAACCGATGCCGCCGCGAGATTGGATCGAGCGACTCCTCGAGCACCACCGAACGGTACAACGCAAAAAGCCGCCTCTCGGAAAAGCGCCTTGGTTCGAGCGCCTCGACGACGGTCGTTGCATGCTTCGCCCCGGCTATCTGCGCGACAAAGGTGGTAAACACGACCGGGAGTACGTCCATGGGTACCGCACGACCTCGCTCTGGTCGTTCGCCCGAGACCTGGGGCTGTTGACCTGATGGCCGAGAAGAGATCCAAAAAGGAAGGTTACGCCAAGCTTCTCGATTTCTGGGATCCGCCGGAATATGCCGGTGATCCGGTCGGCTGCATCGCCACGAGCTTCACCTTCCAGCCCGATTTCTTCGAAGAGGAATGTCTCGGGCGATTCCTGCACATGGAGACCGACCCAGGCCAAGATGGTCCCCTCTTCCTCGTCGAGAGGGAGGAGAAGCTCACCCAGCTCTCGTGTGCTGCGGCCCTCGTGGACCAACATCACTGCAAGGGCGCCCGGAGCCTGCGATGGGACCTCCTCCCTGCTCGCTTGCCGAGAGGAATTCTCCACGCAAAAATCAGCCTCCTCCACTGGAAGAATATCCTCAGGCTGATCGTCGCCTCTGCAAACCTCACCAATCAGGGGTATCGTCTGAATCGAGAGGTCTTCGGAGTGCTCGATTACAAGCAGGGAGGAGAGGCTACGCTTTCCTGTCTGGACGAGATCGTCGGTTTTCTGCGGCGGGCCGTCTCGCTCAGCCACCCAGGAAAAGGAGCTCCTTCCCCGGCCGTGGAGCGATGGAACCGGTTCTTGGATCGGGCGATCGAGGTGACGAGGGACTGGGGCCTCGAAAGCGAACCGAAGCGGGGAAGTTTGGTAAGAGTGCGCCCGGT
>CAZFWM010000634.1:0-2144 GCA_964522545.1 uncultured Thermodesulfobacteriota bacterium | reverse complement strand
CGGAATCGACGACGATTGCGATGGATTTGTCGATACGGATGATCCGGACTGTGCTGAAGAATTTACACTTGAACTGGATGCATTTTACGATGGGAGTATCCTAAGTCTGGACTATACAATAGGCACGCCTGAGCCGGCCACGTGGGCGAACTACTTGATTTTGATACATCCAACGCCACAGGTCATTCCGCTCTGGACGGTTCCTCTCCCGGTCATTGATCCGCCCATTTCCATACCCGTTGACTTCCCATTTCCACAAATCGGATGGATAGTGATCTGGACCGAGCTGGTGACAGCCGAAGGAGCCCCGTATGTTGAGGTGGCCTTGGTTGCTGCTTCGTGCTGGGATACAGATGGAGACGGTTACGATGACGAGACATGCGGCGGCGACGACTGCGACGACAGTGACCCGGACATGAATCCCGGGGCAACCGAAGGCCCGGCCGGGGACCCAACCTGCTCGGACGGTCTGGACAACGACTGTGATGGAGAAATAGACGCAGCAGACCCGAGCTGCGAGTTGATGGGTGACATGGTCACCATCCCAGCCGGGGAGTTCATAATGGGCTCTGACCCGACAGATCCGGACTCCTATTTCCTACGAATACCCCGAGCACGTGGCAAATCTCAGCGGCTACGAGATCGACCTTTACGAGGTGACGAATGAGGAGTTCGCGGAATTCCTGAACGCCTACGGCTCGAACATCTCTCCTGAAGGCTACGAGATGCTGGATGACGACGACGCTGACCGACACATCTACTGGGACGGCAGTTCCTGGTATGCCGAGGCCGGATACGAGGTTCATCCGGTAATCGAGGTTACCTGGTACGGGGCGAATACGTACTGCGACTACAACGGTAAGAGGCTGCCCACCGAGGCGGAATGGGAGAAGGCCGCTCGCGGAGGTTGCGAGGTGGGAGGCGACCCCGGGGCATGTGAGGACCCCGCCGACGAGCGGACCTACCCGTGGGGAGAGGGGATCGGTTGCGACCATGCGAACTACGAAGGATGCGTGGAAGATACGACCCCTGTAGGGAGCTATCCCCTTGGGGTGGGCCCTTATGGGGCCTATGACATGGCCGGTAACGTCTGGGAGTGGGTCCACGACTGGTGGGACGAGGACTATTACGATGACTCGCCCTACCAGGATCCACAGGGCCCGGGAAGCGGCACGGCCCGTATTGTGCGCGGCGGCTCCTGGATCGACGGCTCGATCGGTCTGCGGGTAGCGGGTCGCGACGACCTCCTTCCCGTCAACTCGGACAGCGGCCACGGGTTCCGTTGTGCCCGGTAGCTGGGTAGAGTGGCATATCATGAAAATTCTGGAGGGCTGAAAAAGTACGCTTTCTATTATGGATACTGTAGCTATCTTCATAAGATCTTGATTTTTTGTCGAGCATCGTTTGTTACGTATTGTGGCAAGATAGCGTGAGCTCTGGAAAAGTGCAGATATTAACAAGGAAGGTGAAATCCTCGAAAGCTGGCGATATTTACATGATACCTGGAATTATTTGACAGGAAAATTCTTTTGCGTCATTCATAAAAATGTGGTATAGGTGATATGAGAGAATCGTCCGGTATAGAAAGGGCACATTAAAAAAAAGGAGGGGGATCGAACACAGCCAGTCATAATCACTTTTCACATCACCCGTTTTCATCTCCTCCTTCTTTTCCTATCCAGACAAGCTGATTTTGAATGGTTTGATGCAGGCCCCTGACGCTGGCGGGGAAGGCATCACAGAAGTCTCTTTCGATTTCGATCCGACAATTTCGATATTACAGCAACCAACAGGAGAGGAGGGGCACGATGAGCCACTTTTCAGCAAGGTGGAGTATCGCACTTCTCGCAATCGCTTCTGCAACGCTCTGGGCGAGTGTTGGCATGGCTCAAGTCGCACACCGCATATGATGGCAGCACTCAGGGAATTACACTTGCTCACTCAAGTGACGGCATCAATTGGACCAAGTATTCCGGCAATCCTGTATTATCTCCGTACCCTGGCTCGTGGGATTATGATGGTCTTACGGCGCCTTTTGTAGTGAGTTCTCTTCAGACTTTTTACGAGAGCGTCAATCTTGCTTCAAATTTATTTGGGTGTGGCTATTTTAGGACGACGGCTAACCATATAATATTACCGGATAT
>CAZFWM010000633.1:0-2149 GCA_964522545.1 uncultured Thermodesulfobacteriota bacterium | reverse complement strand
GCTGGCCGACGGCAGTCGTGAGGATATGGTACAGTGAAGTGGATAGCCCTTTCCTCTGAAAGTGAGCGATTGACAGAATTTTGAAGGAATGAAAGATCCCCTTGTGTATTCATAGACCTCTACGGTTCGAAATTCCTTGTTCAATATTCGATATTCTCTTTCTAATTGCGGCCCGGCCGCTTTATAAGCTGCCGATCCTCCTCCAGCTTCCCCAGCGCCCTCCGGGCGAGCTCCTCGGAGTACGTGTGCCAGGGATTCTTCCCCTCGGCGCCCTCTGACCGGTCCACTACGAAGTGGCAGCATTCCGCACCGCGGGGGATCAGCTTGTCCACCATGGGTACGAATCGCCCCATTCCGCGGTCCTCTATGGCCTGGATCATCCCTTCGACGAAAAATCTCTGGACCCGGCAGTCAAAGGCCGTGTAAATGTCCTGGTGGGGGCACCACAGGATATCGAACTCGCAACGGTCCTCCGAGGTGATCCAGGGCCTCTCCAGCGAGGCGTACAGAACGGTATTTATGGCCGTGACGATGAACGAGGCCAACTCGATTTCTTCGGCGTCCTCGGGAAAGACGCTGCTCTCGAGGAGCCCCTCGGCCGCGTCGTATCCGGCCTGGTTGATGGCCTTGCGAACGATCTCCTGTCCGTCGGCTCCAAGGGTCTCTTCCACGGCCTTCAGGATGTTGAGGACCGCCTTGGCCTGCATGGTTCCCCAGACGAAGAGGACGGCGGGATCGAAATCGTCTCTGCCCATGGTGGCCTGTCGAAAGTTCTCCACGGCCTCCTTGTAGGGCATGCCGAGACGGACGTCTTCGGATCTCTTCTCTTCTCTCTTTCCCTTGGACCAGATTCCTTCTTTGGTGGGATAGGCGGGCTTTGCCATCCTGTTTCCTCCTTTAATCGCCGCTGGCGATGGATAACACTTGCATGTCTTTGTATGTTCATTACACAGGAAATCAAATTTTATCCATTGAAGAGTTTTAACGCAAAGGTGCAGAGAGGAAAATCGGCGAAGGGAAAGAGATCTTTTCAACCACAGAGGACACAGAGGTCACAGAGAAAGAATGTAAATATGCTTTTGTTTCCTCTGTGCTCTCTGTGTCCTCTGTGGTGAATTCAAATAACGTAATGTTTGAAATGTCCGAGATTGAAAGTTCGCCCAAAGGGCGATGGGTGCATTAGGGGCTCCGACGACGGCGGCGGGCGACGATCACCAAACCGACTGCTAAGCCGGCAACGCCCAACAGGCCGAGCAGGGCCGGGCAGCAGCCCTTGCACGTCGGACCGGATGATTTCACGGTCGCGCATCCGCCCGGACCGTAGATCGGCAGGAAGTAGGCGTTATAGATGGCTCCCATGAAGTAGGCGTATCCCCTGCTGTTCGCGTGAATGCAGTCACCGTCATCCCCCATGAGCGAGGCCGGGCTGGGCGCGAAGGGATTCGGTGCGCCCGGAGTATCGCCCGCGAACTGGAGCGTGTAAAAGGCGTCCACGGCGGTCACGTTCGGATAGTCCGCCGCGATGGCCGCCTGCACATTCCGGATACAGCCGAGGAAAATCGGATTGATGGATAGGGCCATGGGTGTTCCGAAGAAGAGGATGCCTTCGGCGATACAGGTCGTATCTTTCTCGAAGTTCGGAAAGTCATAGCCGGGCAGGACGATCCTGAGATTCGGGCGCTGGGCCAGAATGTTGTCGATGAGGAGGCGCGTGTACGTGTCGACTATCGCAGCGGCACTCTCTCCCTGACCGAAGGCGTACGCGCCGATCACGTCGTTTCCGCCGATGGAGAGGAACATATGCTGCGCGTCGGGATTGGAGAGGAGCGCGGCCGTGACCCAACCCATTCCGACCGGATCGGTCGCAAAAACCTGGGCCGTGGCTCCGGGAAACCCCCAGTTCGAGACTTCGATACCCGCCGGGAATTTTCCTGCCAGCTGATCGTGGCCGAAGTCGGACCAGCTGTCGCCGAGATTGATGACCGGGGCCGCCCACGCGGGCCCGGCCGCAAAGGAGGCGGCCAGGACGACCGCGGAGATGATCCAGACGGAATTCTTTACGGATCTCATTGCAGCTCCTTTTTCTGACTCTGGCTAGTACTACAGCGACATTTCAGCTATAGACTTTTAGAATGACCTCATGTATCAT
>CAZFWM010000632.1:0-2161 GCA_964522545.1 uncultured Thermodesulfobacteriota bacterium | reverse complement strand
CACAGAGAGAGAATGAATGCAATCAAACTCTTGCTTTCTCTGTGCTCTCTGTGTCCTCTGTGGTGAATTTATATAACGTGACGTTTGAAATGTCAGAGAGTAAAAGTCCGCCCGAGGGGCGATAAGTCCATTTTTTTTTGGTTTAGCATTTTCAAGAATTAGCTGAAGGTCCATGCTCAAGCAGAGATTCAAACAGGCCCTGCCGGCCGAGCTCCGGCGTTGGATCCGGTTCTCCCTGCTCCGGCGTGAGGCGGGTCTCGAACCTGTCATGATCGAGAAGGCCGAGGCCGGCAAGGTGGCCGTGCTCGCCCCTCACCCGGACGATGATGTCATCGGCTGCGGCGGCACACTGCACAAGCACCGCCTCGCGGGCGACCCCGTCACCGTGATCTACCTCACCGACGGGGCCCGGGGAGACGATATCGAGGGGCCCCCGTCGGCGGAGCTGGCAGCAACGCGCCGCAAAGAGGCCGAGGAGGCGGCCGGGCTGCTCGGCATCGAGAACCTCGTCTTCCTCGGCTACCCGGACGGTGAGCTCGGCGCCGTCAAGGGGGCGGCCGAGCGCGTGGCGGGGGAGCTCCGGGAGGCTGGCCCGGAGTCGATCTTTCTCCCGTTCCTGCTGGACGAGCACCCGGACCATGTGGCCGCGAACAGGATCTTCACCACCGCGCTCCATCGCTGGGGCAAGGGAGTGACCGTCTATGCCTACGAGGTCTGGACGCCCCTGGCGCCGAACCGTCTGGTCGACATCTCGGCCGTGGCCGCGGTGAAAGAGGAGGCGATCCGAAGGCACGCCTCACAGATGCGCAACGTGGACTACGCCGAGCCCACCCTCGGTCTGAACCGGTTCCGCTCGATTGCAATCGCCTCCGGCCGGGGTCTCTTCGAGGCGTTCTTCATGATGGACGCGGCCGGGTACGGCAGGTTGGTCGAGGCGGTCTGGGGAGAGTAGAATAAAAAGGCCGGATTAACTCATTCAAGTGGTTTTCAAACGACTAATTGATAGGAACTAAAGTTCTTGAGTCCTTCATGGCAGGTGCGGCAATACCGGGAAGGAGACGAGGCCGGGATCAATGAGCTCTTCCGCAAGGTCTTCGGGGTCGACCGGAGCCTGGAGGAGTGGAGGTGGAAGTTCAGGGACGAGGGGAGGGAACACCTGTCACTCATTCACCTCGCCTGCGACGGAGAGCGGATCGTGGGACAGTACGCCGCCGTTGGCGCCCGGTTCAAGTTCGGCCCGGCAGAGGCGGTGGCGACCCAGCCGGTGGACAACATGATCGATCCCGACTCCCGGCAGGGACTGGGCAGGGCGAGGATGCAGAGGGCCATGTTTCAGGACGGGCTGGCCGCCGGACGGGCCGCCGGCGTTGCCATGGCCTACGGCTTCCCGAACAGGGAGGCCTACCGGGTTGGGAAGAAGGTCCTGGGATACTGCGACCTCGGTGCCATGGAGGCTCGCCTCCGCTCCCTCACCTGGGCGCGCCACGTGCGCCGCTTTATCGGGGACGGCCGCCTGGCCCGGATCGTGGGTCGCCTTCACGCCCCCATCCACCGGGCGTGGCTCCGCCTGCGCGGGCCCGGCCCGGATGATGCCGCGGCGCGGTGCGCATCGGACTTCGATGAGCGCCTCGACCGCCTCTGGGCCGAGGCCTCTCGATCCTTCGGCGTTCTCGCCGTGAGGGACCGCGAATATCTCCGGTGGCGCTACGGGAGGAGGCCCGGGGCCCCGTATACTCTGCTGCTCCTCGAGAGGGGAGGGGACCTTATCGGGTACACGGTGCTCACCGTGAAGGAAGGCCCCGTGCGCATCGGCTGCGTGGTCGATATCTTTTCCCTGCCTGGGGAGGGGATCGCCGAGAAGCTGACGGTCGCCTCGCTGGAGCACTTCCTCAGCGAGGGGGCCGACCTGGCGGAGGTCTGGCTTCAGCCGGGGGGGCGCTATGAAAAGGTGCTGCGCGCCTACTTCCCTCGTGCCTCCCAGGACCCGGTGCACGTGGTCTACCAGGTCCTGGATGAGGACCTTGATGGGCGCTTTGTCTCGGACTTCTCGAACTGGCACATCACGATGGGCGACGCCGACGGCATCCGCGAGGCGGGCGCCGTATTTTTTTTCGTGACATAGATTAAAAGGAAAAACAATTAACACCAAAGGGCACAGGAC
>CAZFWM010000631.1:0-2226 GCA_964522545.1 uncultured Thermodesulfobacteriota bacterium | reverse complement strand
CAGGCGCACCGTCAGGCGCAGGATGTCTTCATCCGTGGGCGGGGGCAGGCGCTTGGGGTCCATCTCGCCTGATCTGCCCACTCCCATCTGCGACATTCAATGGAATGGAAAGGGCCGCACGACGAAGTTGGTCGGCCAGAACATGGTTGCCCTTGGGAAAGTGATTGATGGCACGGGCACAAAGGGCGAACAGTTCTATCGAACTTCTGTACACATCGAGCCGTTCGTAAGCCAACATGTCAGGCACCTTTCGTCCACGTCCACGTCCACGTTCACGTTCACGTTATCTATCGGTCGTGCGTAGCTTCTGTTTCAACATTTTGCTGACAAGCGATCTGCCCTTCAACTCGATCGGTCTTCACTGGCGGGAGTCCGTCCCGGAGGGGACCTGGATCGATCTCTTCGTTTCCACCAGCTCGGACGGCCTCGTCTGGAGCGACTGGCTTCTGGTCTCCGGGGATCCGGAGACGCGGGTCGAGCCGTACTTCCCGGACGGCCGGACCAATCCGTTCTTCGGGGACGTGGTCGGGAGCCTCGTCAACCGGTACCCGGCCCGGCAGGGATACGGCCATTACTTCAAGTACAAGGCGGTCCTGGCTACCTCTTCCCAGTCGATCACCCCGGTGCTCGGGCGCGTCACCGCCACCCTGATCGACTCGACCTGCCCCGAGCTTACGCCGCCGGACGCACCCACTACGGACCGGTACGACAAGCCGCCCGTGTGGTCCCGCAGCTCCTGGGGGGCCCGGCCCCCGGCCGGATCGGTCTCGTACTGCTCGCCCACGACGCACCTGTGCGTACACCACACGGCCGGGCCCGGCGACTACTCCGCCTCGACCCTGTCGGAGTGCATGGCCAACGTGCGCTCCACCCAGTCCTACCATATCGATACATGTGGCTGGGTCGACCTCGGGTACAACATCATGATGTGCAAGCACGGCGACATCTTCGAGGGGCGCTACGGGGGGGACGATGTGCGCGGTGCCCACGACGGCTACAACTGCCCGAGCCTGGGCGTGGGGGCCCTTGGCTATTTCCATCCCCCGTACAGCGACGCCCCGACCACGGCGCTCCTCAACGCCTTCATGGAGCTCTTCGCGTGGAAGGCATCACAGAACGGGCTCAACCCCTATGGCCGCACTTATTACAGCAGCTACGGGGCGAACATGGACGTCATCTACGGCCACCACCAGGTGAGCTCCACGGCCTGTCCCGGCGACGGGCTCATTCCCCGCCTGGGGGAGATCCGCGACGGCACCTATGAACTGATGCAGGGAGGCCCCGTGGTGGGGGATGAGGTCATCGTGGACAATCTGAGCTCCGGGTACACCTCGACCGGCTTCTGGGACACATCGGTGACGCCCGGCTACTACGGGACCAACTACGAGGCCAACGGCACGGGGGGCACAGGCTCGGAGTTCGCCAAATGGCGGCCGACCCTCGGCACGAGCGGCACCTACGGGGTCTACGTGTGGTACAACTCGGGCGGCAACCGGGCCAAGGACGCCCCCTACACGGTGCACTATCTGGGCGGGGAGGCCCTGGTCCGGGTCGATCAGCAGGCGCACGGGAGCCAGTGGGTCAAGCTCGGCTCCTACTTCTTCTCCGAGGGGTCCCTGGGATGGGTGACGCTTTCGGACGACGCGGCCCCGGGCTTCTACATCATCGCCGACGCCGTACGCTTTGCCCTGGAGACCGGGGGGTGCAGCCTCGACCTGGATGCGTCCTATGCGTCAGGCACACTCAGCATCGACTTCACCTTGAGCTCGACAGAGCCGAGCGCATGGACTACCTACATGATTCTGACATTCCCGGAAGGACAGGTGATTCCGCTCTGGACCGTCATGCTGCCGGCCATTGCTTCCCCTATGTCCATACCTTTATCGTTTCCATTCCCGAATATTGGATGGGTGGGTATCTGGAGTGGACTGTACGCTTCGGGGGGAGCAGAGGACATTGAAGAGGTCTGGGTCGATACGGGGTGGTGGTGGTGATAAAAAACGGCTATGGCTGCGAGTCGTGCCTCGCGGCCGGCCTTTTTTTACTCTTTCCGGCCGAGGGGCTGGTAATTCGACGAAGAAAATAATAGAGTCCACGACAGGACTTTCCGGGCGGGCCGAAAGCCCGCCCGACGTTTTTGGTACAATGTTAACAGTTGGGCCGATCGGCCGGTCGTCCCAACAATATATTTCGGGAGGTCCCGACTCCCGAAGCATGGGGGAAATG
>CAZFWM010000630.1:0-2238 GCA_964522545.1 uncultured Thermodesulfobacteriota bacterium | reverse complement strand
CAACGTCCTCAAGGTGCTCAATTGTCGAACTTATAATTTCCTATGCATTAAAAAAGAGAATATCGAATATTGAACAAGAAATATCGAACCGTATAAGGTCGGAAAGAGAAAAAGGGATCTTTCATTCCTTCGAAATTCTGCGGTTCCTTGTTCTGCGGTTCGAAATTCTCATTTCTTTACTTCACAGGCACGAAGGAGATCGTGCCTTCCGCCTGCTCGGCGATCCGGTGCCAGTCCATCCCCATGGAGACTCCCCTGCCTTCCAGGTACAGGGGCAGAAGGTCGTCGTAGTGGGGGGAGGAGGGCCTGCCCGACTGGCCTCCCGGCAGGGACATCCTCGACCCGGCCAGGTCCGCCATGTCGATGCACGCCCGCAGCACCGGGCCGTGGAGGATCGGAAACCGGGTTTCCCGCTCCCGGGTGAACTGCTGCTTGAACACGGTGTTGCCGGTGCCCGTGGCCGGGATCGGCCCGCGGTTCAGGTATCCCGTCAGCATCCCGATATCGCCGAAGGGATGCTCGAGATGAAACGGGGCCGCATCGGCCCACCGCCACTCCGTCAAGTCCTCACCGTACGCCTCGACGAGCTCGGCCACGGCCCTTCGGAAAGCCCACGGGATCACCCGCCCGGCCGACTCCCGGCGCTCGGTGCGGCGGTCGTCCCACGCCGGGTTGGCCGGATCGCCCAAAATCGAGTAGACCAGGGGCTCGATGTTGAAGTAGGTCCGCACAAAGTGCATCGTCTCGGGACTCACCTCGTCCTGCATGGTCGCAACCACGAGCTGGACGTTGAGTGCCTGGAATATCGTCGGGGCCGGGGAGTCGGGCCGGCAGTCGCCGTCCCAGTCGAGCAGGGCCTGCGCCGCCCCAGAGACGAGGGGATCGGGTGAGCTACGGAGCGGCCCGAGGACCTCTTCATACAGGGGGCGGAGCTGAATGAAGCCCATGTCCACCCCGTCTCGCTGCAGGGAGGCGATCTGTTCGACCGGAGACCTCCCGTCGCTCCCGGCCGAAAGGACCTGGCTGATCCGGGCGTATCGGTGGTGGATGTCCCCCTCGCAGTTGATGGGATGCCCGAACGACTCGGGCTGGATCACCTGGTTGTTGGCCGTGCCCACGAACCCATCCGGCGGGTTCTCGATCCAGGGGAGGTCGGCCACAGTGAAGAACTCCTCCCAGTCGTACTTAGCAATCCAGCCGGGCACCGGCAGGGTCCCGAGGTGGTGGCCGCGCTTGGGAAGGCTCACTGTACCCACGTAGCCGACGTTACCGCCTGAGTCGGCCAGGACCCAGTGGCTGATCAGAGCCGTCATGTCGTGAAGAGCCGTGCGCGCCTCGGTCACGTCGCCTGCACGGTAGAGGTTCCGCAGGGCCGTGATCGGCACGCCCTGGTTGAATTCACGCTTTATCGCCACCAGGGGGAAGTCCTCCGGCAGGCGGTCCACGAAATCGTTGACTAGGACCCCGTGGGCCGTGGAGCGCGCCGTGCGCCTCTCCGTGCGGAATGTCCCGTCGTCGCCGCGAATCTTGAAGACCTCCTCGCGCACCTTGAAGGAGGCCGGGCCGTCCGGGGTCATGTAGTGCCCGGGCACGCCGGGCGCCGATCTCTCCACGTACAGGTCGATGGCGTCGGCCCAGTTGGAGGTGACGCCCCACGCCACGGCCCCGTTGGCTCCGATGGGAACGGCCGGCATGCCGACGAAAGCGGCGCCGATCACCTCGTACGAGCCCCCCTCGCACCCGTCGCAGTGGAGATGGGCCAGGTACCCGATCGAAGGCATCCCGTGCGGCAGGTGCGGGTCAGACGAGAGGGCCGCCCTGCCGGTGCCGGTCCAGTCCCCGGTCATGGCCCAGTTGTTGCTGCCGCCCTGATAGAAGGGGGGCAGGTCAGAAGCGGATTCGACGGGATCTCCGATAGCGGAGGGCGATCGACCCGCCTCTTCCGGGTGGTTCTTCACATATTCGATCAAATATTCGGCCAGCTCCGGGGCGATGGTCGGGATGTCGGCGAAGGGATCGGTCTCCGGGGCCAGGCCGATCAGGTGGGGCGGGAGGTTGTAGCGGGGCTTCCAGATCTCCAGGGCCCGCTCGATGGTCGACCCGGTCCGGAGCTGGTGCACGATCAGCTCGAGGCGGCCGAGCTCCAGCTCCCAGTTCTTGCTCAACCCAAAGGACATCATGGACATGAGCATGCCGGAGTCGAAGGTCGTCCACGGCTCGGGGGCGTGGTCCAGCAGG
>CAZFWM010000629.1:0-2243 GCA_964522545.1 uncultured Thermodesulfobacteriota bacterium | reverse complement strand
ACAAGCCGGCCGGCAGGAACGGGGACATCCCCTACCGGACCGAGTGGCCCACGAGGCCCGACCTCAGGACGAGGCTCGCCATGGAGCGGGAGGACCTGAAGTTCATCGCCCTGGACAGGGCCCTCAAGGGGGTGCGCCTCGGCTTCCGGCGAAAGACCGATCCCGACATCGACGACTACCTGATCCGGCTCGTCCGCTCCTTCGCATTCGGATTTGGCTTTTAATCCGGGTTCTGCAAAATATGCTTCCTGCATCTTGAAATTTCTTATATAAATACATATTTTTAGGCCGTGGATCGAAACCAAGAGTCGTGAGTACCGAGGAGGGGACAGCTTCCGCGCCGTTAGAGATCCGGATGGAGCCGGACCGCCCATACTGTCGGCGCCGATAGTACTCTAATGTAAGGGGGTAACTATGTTCGGGAGAACTCTGTCGGACACATTCTCGGGGCTCATCTCCTCAGCCTCATTGCCGACCCAGGGTAAACCGGAGGCGAGGCTTCCCATTTTGATGATCCTCATCCTGGTCGGCGCTCTCTCTCTTGCTCTTCCTCCATCGGCCCGGGCTGACTTCGTGCTCGAATCCCCCGTTCAAATCACCTCGACCAGATCCGTGCAGCTCGCCACGTCGCAGGATGGACAGGAGATCCTGATCACTTGGAGTAAGTTAAACACCGTTGACTACAGGGTCAGCCACGATGGAGGCCTGTCGTTCAGTCCCGTGATGAATGCGATGGAGGCGCCTGAAAGCCCCCTGGAAGGGCTGTGGTTCGAAATCGAGAGCGGAACGGCACCCGTACTCTCCGCCGACGGCTCAGTGGCTCATATCATGGCGGGACTGGTGCTAGAGACCGACCCTTTCTCTCCGCCCCCGGGGTGGCCGGCCGACCTCAAGGTCAGCCTGATGAGGCTCTACACCAGCACCAACCTGGATGTCGGTTTCGATAAGACCCAGCGCATCACCCACGTCAGCGACAGATGTACATCGTCGCTTCCCTTGCGGTGCGCCAGTTTGAGAGATTTTCATCTTGCCGCAAACGACTCCCTCGACGTGGTGGCCGCCACCTTGAACGCCTATCGTTTTGATGGAAAGCAGGGAGACACCTGGTTTGCTCTCGGCGGGGATGAGGGGGATAAGTTCTTCCGCGCGATCAACATCTCCAAAAGGGTACTCTCGAGTACGGAGGGCAACGACTATAATCCGCGCATGGCCATGGATACTGCCGGCGCCAGGGTCTTCATTGCCTGGACCGAGATTTCACCGTCGGGAAGTTACGTGGTCAACCTCGCGCACTCATCCGACAGTGGCGAAACCTGGTCCGGCCCTTTCGTAGAGGATGGTTGGAATATATGTGATCTCGACTATGCACGGTCAGCGGAGCGGCTGCTCTGGGCGTACCACACCGGTTATTACTTTGGTGATCCGCAGAACCCGAGCCGGATCGATGTGCGAATCAGCAACGATGACGGCGTGACGCTGGGGGCGCCGACAATCGCGGCCACCGGATACGAGCTACCCGATACAAGTACCATGGAGGTCACTCACCCGGTGCGGTTGGCGGTTTCCGGAAACGGCCAGGTCGTCGCAGTCCTCCATGCCGAGGAGAGGTGCGACCCCGTCCTAGGGTGCCTGGGGGGCATCTCGGAGCCCTTCGACATCGTATTGAACGTGAGTGAGGACGCCGGCGAGACCTACAAGCGCGTGGGTGTCGTGGCGCAGAGTTACTTTTCGACCTTCGAACTCTCCGTTCGCGGCGACGGGCAAGAGGTATACATCACAACGGATTCGACGAGTCCGGAAGGCACCGTCTTTTTCAGGGCCGTGCGGCAGTAGCTTACTTTCGTGGGAAATCCAATTTTTTCCACGCACCGTCATCCCCGCGGAAGCGGGGATCCAGAAAATGAGCACAACCATGGGTTCCCGCTTCCGCGGGAACGACAGGGAGTTGGCCTAGAAAAAGTCCCTGCCTAAGACGGGATACATGCTCACCTGATGAATAAGGGATTGCGACACCTGAGTTGAATTCCGATGATTCGAATTTCGGGTTGAGCAAAAACTAGCACCATTATAAAATTTTAAAAAGCTTTTTTGTTTCAGTGACGATTTACATCTATATGCACAATCTAGGCAACAGAGGAGTGCGCAGTCGGATTGATAAATTATAGCTGATATTTGGCTCCAGAGTTAAGGACTTGAGAGTACCGAGTTCTGAAGCATACTCCGACTAGATCAGAGGGAAAGTT
>CAZFWM010000628.1:0-2263 GCA_964522545.1 uncultured Thermodesulfobacteriota bacterium | reverse complement strand
CCACAGTGTTAACTCATTTATATTTAAAATAAAAACTCTTTTCTTTTCTTTGTTACCTCTGTGTCCTCTGTGGTTGAAAAATTTTTTAATAAATCTCCACGGATTTCCCTCTCTGCGCCTCTGCGTCTCTGCGTTAAAAATTCACTTTCATTCTTTTTTTTGACGCATCTGTCTCGAATAGAGTAGAATAGGTGTGAATCACGAACAGGAGATGCACATATGATAAACAAACAGACCTCCCGGGGACGCGTCGCAATCTCACTCATTCTTTTTTGCCTTGGTCTGACAATACTGATCATGGTCGGCCTCGATGGCGACAGGGAAACTCCCGCCGCCGGAGAATCGCATGACACCTCCAAAGTACCGACCACGGTCCTCTCGGCGTTGAGCGACCTTCTGGCGGAAGGCCGGATCTCGGCCGAAAACTTCTGGCTCCATCACATCCATCTCCTCCGGGCGCCAGAGAGGCTCCCCGCGGAGTTGCTGGGGCTGGAGAGAAACCGCCTCTCCTGCTGGACCGGGATCGTGCAGCAGGTGCAGCGCCGCATGGACACCTTCTCTCCAGCGGTACGCCTGGAGATCGAAGAGCTCCTCACTCCCCGCCCGCCCGGGGCGCGTGCGCCGGATTACATCATCGACTCGACCCTCTACCCTATGCGGGTCCACTACACAAAGACCGCACACGAGGCCCTGGCCGCGAACGTGCTCGGCTATCTGGAGAACGCTTGGGCCGTGGAGGTCGAAGAGCTGGGCTTCTTCGCCCCCCTGGAGGACCGCGGCATGGGAGGCAGTACTGCCTTTGACATCTACGTTCAGAACGTGCCGGGCGGCGGTGCCTGGGTGGCCAGCCTGCATGAAAACCCGGACACCCCCTGGTACGATGTGGCGTGCTACATGGTCCTGGATGCCCGGATCGACGATCAGCCGGGCCCCACGGCGAGCCTCATGGCGAGCTACTGTGCCCACGAATTCAACCACGCATGCCAGGGGGCCTACGACTGGGCCGGGGACGCCTCCTTCTACGAGATCACGGCCACCTTCGTCGAAGATTTTGTATACGACGACGTGGACGAGTACATGACCCTCGTCCCCGACTTTCAGCGCTTCCCGGAAAAGGCCCTCGACTATATGGACTATTATTACTGGTACGAGTACGGGGCCTGCCTCTTCTTCTTTTTTCTCAGCGAACACTACGACGGCGGCGGGACCGAGCTCGTGGCGCGTCTCTGGGAGGAGAGCCGCCAGGAGAGCCGGTGGATAAACGAGCCCGACTTCTTCGACGCCATGGAGCTGGTGATCCCGGACTTCGGCGGGGAGACTATGGAAGAGGCCTTCCTGACCTTTGCCGAGTGGCGCTATTTCGTGGCCGGAAACGACGATGGCCGCCATTTCGCGGAGGGTGGGCTCTTTCCGGCGGATGCCGAAGTAGCGATCATGGAGGAGGTGGATTACGCGGAGCTACCGGCCAGCGATATCACCCCCGTCGATCCGCCTTCACGATGGGGCTCGAGTTACGTGCAGGTCAACGTGGGCGCCGTGACACCGGGGGCCAGGCTCGAGCTGGGCTTTCAGGGCGACGCGGCCGTGTCCTGGGCCATCCAGCTCATCGCCATCTGGGTCGACGGCAGCCCGGCCACCGTCAGCCGGATCCACGCGGACGGCGCGGGCCATGCCTCGGCGACGCTCGATCTGGCGGGGCTGGAAAAGGTCATCATCGCGATCACCAACACAGGCGACGGCGCCTACGATCCGGATCCGGATGCCTGGGAGGGCTTCAGCTTCACCCTCGACCTCGACTCTGTTGAACCCACCCCCTGCGGGCGCATGGTGAGCTGGTCGAATTCTTGACCCTATGGCGATTGAGCCGCCGGAGATGCAGCCCCTAACACAAAAGCAAGGGCGCCCCAAGTTTTGGGACGCCCTCTCGACTGGCGTTGCTTTACCCCGGTGTCTCCCGGCTCGACAGGAGACACGGACCACTGCTCTTTTCCGAGAAGCGGCTCTTGGCGTATCTCTGTACGAACTCTGATGTCTTCGTTGATTCGATTCGAGGTGGCGGCCTCGATCTTCTCTCCCTAAGAGTTCTGCAAGTTGCATTCCTGTCTCTTTTCACACTTCCCCATTCGACTTAACCGGCCGACTTTCAAGGCGAATCGCCATACGAGCCAGGAAGATGCGCCCAAATGTCGGAGCTGGTTATTACAAATTGGTAACTAATAGAGGTTTGTAGAAGTCGAGCGAGCCGAGCAGGAGCGGTTCGGCG
>CAZFWM010000627.1:0-2307 GCA_964522545.1 uncultured Thermodesulfobacteriota bacterium | reverse complement strand
AGGTCCGCCAATACTACATGTTGTACCATGCTGAGTCAACCGGATAGGCAGTATCCGCATTATCTACCGCCCGGACATTTTGAATAATGTTCCCCCCCTCTCCGAGGCTGATATGGGTTATTCCGTTATTGAACCCGGTCAGGGTCCCATTCTTCACAGTCACACGGCGCGGGCCCGGAATGTGGATTCCATCGTGGGAGCCGTCGCCCGACAGGACAAAGCCGTTGAGATCGATGGTGACATCGTCGGCAAATACGATTATGGCCATGTCCGTGCCCGTCACGCTCAAATTCTGCGTTACGTAGTAGGAACCGGGCTCGGTGATCTCATAAGGTGCGCTCGAGATAGGAGTGCGCGATTCATCCGAGGACGCGTCGATGATCTCGGAGGCTTCATACCCGTCCAGGGTGTCGGCGTCGCCGGCGGTCGCAGCGAGCGTAGCGTAGGCCGCGCCCTCCGCTTGCTTGGCTTCGGAAGCGTAATCCGCCTCGTCGGCGTGCCCGGCTTCTTCGGCGCGTAGTATCGTTATGTCATCCGGGATCTGGGCATCGGTGGCCGTATCGGTGAGCTCGGTGAAGCTCGTGGTCTTTGCGTGGTGGGCATGCGCCGCCGAAGCGTGGGCCGCGATGTCGCCGTCGATCTCGGCCGACTCTTCCATTCCGGCCGCGTCACAGGCACTCACCGCCTCCGCATCCGCATACCGGGCGTGATGGGCCGACGGCTCCCCGGCGTGGGTCGCGATGTCGGCGTCGATCTCGGCCGACTCCTCGAGATCGGCCCCCTCCGCCCCGTCCACCGTGTCCGCGTCCTCCGCCTCGATGGCGAACATACTGCTCACGATCCGCTCCCTTGGAGCAAGATACTCCCCCTCCACGACCACCTCCAGCCACCGGGGCCCGGCGAGCAGGGCCGGCGTCAGGGGCGTGGTCTGGCCGAAGATCGCATTGATCACCCCTCCGACCGCGGGTACCGTCATCGGCCCCTCGGACCAGATTTCGCTTCCGTCGATTTCCTGATCATATATCATGAACAACACCTGCACATCCCCGTCGACCGGCACTCCGCCTGCATCGACGAGAAACCCCTGGTAATTGATCTGACCGGGGACCTCGGCCCGGGCTGCGGACAGGAAGAATATCAGGACCGCTGATACGACCAAACCTGTTATCGCTATGCTTTTCATGATTCTTCCTCCTTTTGCCGAACTTTTGAGCGGGCGGGGGTGAAGCCCGCCCCTATTCCTATTGAACAGGCAAGCCTGTATCGGCCCATTCGAGAACATAGGCCTGTGGAATTTCTTCTGCAAATAACACGGAGAAGACCCAGATCACTCCCAGGCTGGGGCAGGGGAAGGCCACCGGTATCTCGAAGGGGGGATCAAGGACCGGCAGCGAAATTTCCCAGAGAGGAACAATGGCTGTTGTCGGGTCTACGAGAATCAAGAAGTTCGACCAGGTGGCCGGCTCCGGCGTCCCCACGGTAAAATCCAGGTGCAGAAAACCGGCTTCTTCGTATGCATCCAGTTCGAGCGAAAAATACTCGATACAGTCCGGGTCGGCGTCATCGGTGAGGTCGTCGCAGTCTTCGTCGATCCCGCCGACGCAGACCTCTTCGGCCCCGGGGTTCACGGCCGGGTCCGTGTCGTCGCAATCGTCGCCCCCGCAGGCCTCATCGTCGTAGCCGTCTCCATCGTCGTCCCGGCAGGACGCCGACAGCATCGCCACCTGCGCGATGTAGCCCGCCCGGTTCCCATAGCTTGCGCTCTCAAAGAGGCCGATGGGCGTCGACTGCCCCATGGCGCCGACGAGAGTAAAGCCGGTCGAGGAGCTCAGCGCACCCCCGCAGTCCAGCACCTGG
The DNA here is from genome assembly GCA_964522545.1 of uncultured Thermodesulfobacteriota bacterium. Lineage (GTDB taxonomy): Bacteria > Desulfobacterota > DSWW01 > CAZFWM01 > CAZFWM01 > CAZFWM01. Next base: position 450 of record CAZFWM010000627.1, on the reverse strand, counting down.
GTGGGCACCTCGTAGGACGGGCTCGTCATCCATCCCATCGAAGGAAACGCCCATGCTGCCGCCACCAGGCTCAGCCCGACCAGGCCGTAAAGGATCTTGGCTTTCATGGTTCCTCCCTTCTTTTACAACCCATGCCGACGGGCACATCCCGCCCTCTATATCTTGTCCGTGGCGGCTTTATTCGCAAAGATATCAACTACTTCTATATTACTGAAAATCCCTTTATTATTAAGAAATTCTTCATTTTTTTCGGTCTGGGGGTGAATATCATCATTGAACGTGTCGCTGTCTCGCAGATTAGGGATTAGACCTTCTTCCAATAAGAATCCTGCAATTTCCTCAGCGAGAAACAGATAGCCTTGATCATTCATGTGTACGGAATCGTCCGTAATGTAGAAAAGGGCTATCCACTTCACTGTACCATATCCTCACGACTGCCGTCGGCCAGCG
>CAZFWM010000626.1:0-2325 GCA_964522545.1 uncultured Thermodesulfobacteriota bacterium | reverse complement strand
ATCAGACAGAAACAAGTCAAATATTGGATTTCCTATTGAATGAACTTATCGCCCTTCGGGCGGACTTTTGATCTCTGACAATTCAAACCATACGTCATATAAATTCACCACAGAGGACACAGAGAGCACAGAGAAAAAAAGAGTTTGATTGCATTCACTCTCTGTGGCCTCTGTGATCTCTGTGGTGAAAAAATCTTTTTCCCTCTTTCCCAGGCTCCGCCTGGGAAAGAACTTACGGGAGGCTCTGCCTCCTATATCGGATTACTGCGAACTCGCAAGCCGAAAGGGGCTGAGCCCCTGGGAATTCCGTTCCGAGGCAGAGCCTCGGAACGAGGCCACGGAAAAAATTGGATTTCCTATCGAATACACTTATCGCCATTCGAGCGAATTTTTACTCTCTGACATTTACGCAGCGACCAGCACCCCTACGATACATTCATCTTGAAATTCTTGAACTTCACGCGGAACAGAATCGAATAGAGGGTCGGCACGAAGCCGAGGGTGAGGACCGTGGCGAAGAGGAGGCCGAACATGATGGCCACCGCCATGGTCTCGAACATGGGGCCTCCGCCCAGGTAGAGGGGGATCAGGCCGCCCGAGGTGGTGGCCGTGGTGAGGAGGATCGGGCGCAGGCGTCGCTGGGCCGACTCGACCACGGCCCGGGCCGGCTCCAGGCCGTTCTCTTTGATCTCGATGTTGATCCGGTCCAGGAGCACGATGGCGTTGTTGATCACGATCCCCGCCAGCGATACCACGCCGAGAAAGGTCATGAAGCCGAAATAGGACCGCATCACCAGGAGCCCGATGACCACGCCGATCATCCCGAGGGGAATTGTCATCAGGATGATGAAGGGCCGACGCAGGGAGTTGAACTGTGAGACGAGGAGCAGGAGGATGATCAGCCCGGCCGCCGGGAGCTTTGCCATGATCGACCGGTTGGCCCTGTCCGAGGTCTCCATCTCCCCGCCGAACTCGTACTTGTATCCGGCCCCCCACCGGTCGCGCCGCTCCTCCAGCCAGGGTGCGATGGCGCCGGTGATCTCCGTGGCGGTAAAGCCGGGCTCGAGGTAGCAGGAGACGGTCACCGTCCTCAGCAGGTCGTAGCGCAGGATTTTCGACGGCTCCCAGGCGACCTCGATGTCGGCGACCTGCTTCAGGGGCACCGCCTGCCCGGTCGTCAGGGAGTAGATGTTCAGGCTCTCCAGCTTGCCCATGTCGCGGCGGTCGGCCGCAACGGAGCGCATGGTCACCGGGATGACCTTGTCGTCCTCGCGGAACTGGGTGGTCTCGAACCCGCTCAGCAGGGTCTGCAGGGAGACGGCGATGTCCTGGTTGGTCACGCCGGCCCGCAGCGCCCGGGGCTCGTTCACGTTGACGAGGAGCTTCTTGGACCGGCGGCCCCAGTTGTCGCTGATGTTCTTGGTGCCGGGGACGCCGGCGAGCTCCGCCTTGACCTCGTCCATGATCGCGAAGAGCCGGTCCACGTCCTTTCCGGAGATGCGGATCGCCACCGGCGCCGCCACGGGCGGGCCGTTGCTCAGGCGCTGAATAGTCGGCTGAAGATCGGGGAAGTTATCGTTGCAGAACCGCTCCAGCTTCCCCACCATCTCGGGGATCACCTCCACGGAGGTGACGTTCGCCAGCATGAAGGCGTACTCAGGGGAGACCTTCTTCGGCATGTAGCCGAGATAGAAGTTCGGCGCGCCGTTCCCGATGAAGGTGGACCAGTTCTCCACGCCTTCCGGCTTCTGTTCGTCGGTCTTCAGCTCCGAGGCGATGAAGGCATCGATCTGCTTCACCTTGGTCTCGGTCTCCTCAATGGGCGTGCCAATGGGCCAGTCCAGGTCGGCGGTGAAGAGGTGGCGGTCCGACTCGGGGAAGAAGATGAAGGGGATGAAGGCAAAGCCCTTCATGGAGACGAAGAAGACCAGCAGGATGGCGGCGACCGTCACGAGCGGCCGGCGCAGCAGGGTCAGCAGGAAGGCCCGGTAGGCGCGGTAGAATTTCGTGTCGTAGGGATCCGTTTCGGGCCGCGCCTTGACATTCATGAAGCGGCTGCAGAGCAGGGTCGTCAGCGTCAGCGTGAGGATCCAGGAGCTGAGCAGGGTGATGGTGACCACGCTGAACAGGTCGGCGCAGTACTCTCCCACCTCGGACTCGGCCAGATAGATCGGAAGGAACGCCGCCGCCGTCGTGAGGGACGATGTGAGCAGCGGGATGCGAAGCTCCCGTGCCGAATCGATGGCCGCCTCGACCCGCCCCTTGCCGGAGCGGATCTGGACCATGATCGACTCCGACATGACGATGGCGTTGTCCACGAGCATG
>CAZFWM010000625.1:0-2339 GCA_964522545.1 uncultured Thermodesulfobacteriota bacterium | reverse complement strand
GGGCTAACCCAAGTAAAAGAAGGGGGCTTGACAAGCTTATGACAGCAATCCCCTGAGCACAGTGGATTCTTTCGGGGCTTGGGCTCCTCGCAATGACCTTAAAAGTGCACAAGCTAATCACCTAATAGGGCAGAGTAGTGCTCAGGGCGAGGCGGGAGGGTTGAAGCCGGAGCAGGCGACCGTTGGGGGCTGCGTCTCCGGGAAATCGACCTCGCAGAGCCGGTAGTGGAACCGGCTGGCCACTTCCTTGAGGGAGATGAACATCCCGCGGCGCTCGATCCCGAAGGAGACCCATAGCTCGTCCTTGAGGATCCGCCCCGAGCCGGCGTCAGCGCACAGAATCCGGCAAAAGCCGTCGAGCCATATCTGCCCGTCCAGGCCTCGCACAGACATCTTGAAGCGGCGTTTCTTCAGCAGGCGGCCCGTGACATAGACCCGTCCCCTCCCGGGCTCCGGGATCGTCTCGTACCCGATGTCCTCCCCGCCCGGATCCTTCACCTTCACCTTCATGGGCATGTCGTAGATCCGCCCGGCCAGGTTGACCAGCCCCTCGATGACCGGCTCGCACGACACGGACCACGAGGCGGCCGGGTCGCGCCCCCCCGCCGCCGGGCCCGGAGGCGCGGCCGGCGGTATGCAGTGCAGGGAGCAGGCGATGAGGTCGAAGAAGTGCGGGGCTGCGTGTTCGCCCCCTGTGACGCGCACATGCTCTAGGCCCACCTTGTTGGCCACCGACACGACATCCCCCGAAGGGGCGAGGTCGAAGGAGAACCCATCGAGGGCGCCGGCCGTCCGGTAGAGGTTGACGTGGCGATCCTTGTTCTTGATCCGGTGGAAGGTGCCCCGCTCCCGGCGCTGTTCCTCGCTGATCCGCTCGAGACGGACCACGCTCTCTTCATACAGGGAGAAGGCCGCCGGGTCCGCCGCCGCGGGGAGGAGGATGTAATGCTGAAGCTTGAAGGGCCCCTCGCCCACGCCGTAGGCGGGCTCCTCCGGCGAGGCCCGCAGGGCCCTGGCCACGTACCGGTACCCCTGATCCAGCGGGGCGGCGTCGAAGGCGAGGGAGAGATCCTGGTATCGGTAGCAGTAGGTGGGGAAGACCAGCCTGAGCCTCCCCTCCACCTCGAGGGAGAAGTCGAGGTCGTACCGGTGTGTCTTCTGATTTGCCGGTACGGCGGGTCCAGGCTCAGTTGCACCTGAAGGGACGGGGGCGGCTGTCAGAAGTGCTGTGGCCAGTAGTAAGACAACAGATAGGTTTTCAGTGCGTATCGTCATCTTATCTCTTTTGGACCAGGATTCCGCTTCCGACTCCCAGGGGCGCTGCTTGCTGCGCCCTTTCCGGCAACGGTGGGGCGTCATTCATTGCGCTCAGGGTTTGATGAATCAAATCCCTGCGGCGGATTTGTGTGACACGCTGTTCAGGGTAGGGCGACCGGCCGGTTGCCCATAGGGCTCTACGCCTTAGGGATCGCTCAATCGGTCGCGACCAAATCTGGCCGAAATCTGGGCGCGAATTCTGTGAAATTATTTTTTCGCGAACCCTTACCACCCGATAACGGCCAGGTGGGTGATCTCGTTGCCCGTGCCCACGTTCCCGATCCAGAGGTCCGAGGCGATTATCGGGTTGATCTCACCTCCCAGCACGGTCGGGATGTCGTAGATGTTGAGGTACTGATTGTCGTTGAGGCGGTGACGGACCAGGACCAGTTCGTCCGTGCCGTCCCCGTCGGTGTCGCCGGCACCCATTTGGGTGATCTCGTTGTTGGACCCGAGGTTGGCGATCCAGAGATCCGAGGCGAGAAGCGGGTTGATGTCCCCACCCACTGTGGTCGGTATGTCGTAGATGTTGAGATACTGGTTGTTGTTCTGCCGGTTCCGTACGAAGATCAGCTCATCGTCCCCGTCCCCGCCTGTATCCCCGGCCGCCATGAACATGATCTCGCTCCGGTCCCCCAGGTTCCCGATCCAGGTGTCGGAGGCGATGAGCGGATTGATCTCCCCGCCCACCACCGTGGGCGCATCGTAGATGTTGAGGTACTGGTTCCCGTTCGTCCGCTCCCGGATGAAGATCAGCTCGTCCACCTCGTCGCCGTCCATGTCTCCGGCAGCCAGGTGCGTGATCTGGTTGTCCGTGCCCACCTTGCCGATCCACTTGTCCGAGGCGAGCAGGGGGTTGATGTCTCCGCCCACTTCGACCGGGGGATCATAGATGGTGAGGAACTGGACGCCCGTGAGCTTTTGGCGGATAAAGATGAGCTCATCATACCCGTCGCCGTCGAGGTCGCCGCCTGCCATGTGGGCGATCTCGTTGTCGGAGCCCACGTTGCCGATCCAGATGT
>CAZFWM010000624.1:0-2341 GCA_964522545.1 uncultured Thermodesulfobacteriota bacterium | reverse complement strand
ATATCGTAAATTTATTTCTTCCTTGCCGTATCTTCATGCATTGGTGGAGGTATCTAATTCGCCGAATACTCCTCCCCGACGATCACGGACTGCACGATCACGGGCAACAGCGCTGACTCCTATGGGGGAGGGATCTCTAGTAAAAGCGGCTCCTCCCCGACGATTACGAACTGCACGATCTCGGATAACAGCGCAGAAGATGGCGGCGGAGGGATCGATTTCAGCGGGGGCTGGCCGATAATCACGGCCTGCACGATTTCTGACAATGTCGCATATATTTCTGGCGGAGGGATCTATTGCTTCTCGTCATTGCCGACGATTCAAAACTGCACGATCTCGGGCAACAGCGCTGAATTAGGCGGTGCAATCGTATATTGGAACAACGCCTCCCCGTCGATTGTGAACTGCACGATCTCCGATAACACCGCGTCCGAAGCCGGGGGAGGAATATACTGCGGGTACGAAGCCGCCGCCGCAGACCCGATGATTTCGAACTGCATCTTCTGGGGTGATTCCGCTCCCGTAGGCTCAGAAATTTACTTGAGTTATTCGGCGCGGTTGTGGGTCTCCTACTCCGATGTTCAGGGAGGAGAGGCGGGTGTATATGTCGATCCGGGGAGCGCACTGCACTGGTCGTCCGGGAACATCGACGCGGACCCGCACTTTGTCGGGGGAGGGGATTATCACATCGCTTATCCCTCTCCATGCATAGATTCAGGGTCTGATTCGGGACTTCATGACGACATAGACGGTGATCCGAGACCTCAGGGACTGGGATACGAAATGGGCTCGGACGAGATTAACGGCTCGTATACACTCGTGCAGGCCCCCTACTACGCGGCGGCCACTCTTTTCATGGCCTATACCCTCGGCACGCAGCAGCCGGCCGACTGGCTGAACTACCTGATTCTAACTTACCCCCAGATCCAGGTCATCAAGCTCTGGTCCGTTCCGCTCCCGCCCATCGATCCCCCCATAGATTTCCAGGTCTCCTTCCCCCTGCCGAGCATGGGGACCGTGGGACTCTGGACCGGTCTGTTTCAATATGGGAACCCACTGGGCTCCAGCCTGGTCTGGGTCGATACCAGCCAGCCGGGATGAGAGAAGGAACAAAGCCGCGTCTTCGACGCGGACTCAATTGAGGGATGTCGCGAGGAGCGCCAGCGACGAAGCGATCCCCCGAGCCCATTGGCAAAGTGAGCCCAAGGGGTTGCTTCGTCGCTCCGCTCCTCGCAATCTTCGACTTCGCTTCGCTCGCAACATGCTCAATGTGCTCAATTGTCGATCTTATAATTTCCTATGCATCGAGAGAATCGCCCGGATCGGCCGCGCGAATAAAAAAAAGGGGTGAACAATGAAACCAGCTGTCACGACTGTCCTCGCCGTCCTTTTTATCCTCACCATCTTTGCTCATCCGGCGCCGGCCGTGACGATCCACGTCCCGTCCGAGGAGCCCACGATTCAGGCCGGGATCGATGCCGCTGTGGACGGCGATGTCGTCCTGGTTGCGCCGGGGTCCTATGTGGAGACCATAGATTTCAACCGCAAGGCGATCGAGGTCCGCAGCGAATCAGGGCCGGAGCTGACGACCATCGACGGAAATTATTCCGGCCCGGTGGTCACAATTGAAGGCGACGAGACGGATGGTGCGGTTCTCGATGGTTTTACCCTCGTCAATGGCGAATCCCATAATGGCGGAGGTTTATACATTCACGATCAATCCGATGCCACGATCAACGATTGCCAGATAACTTTCAACAAGGCCGAGGGGAATGGGGGAGGTATCTTTATTTATGAGTCCTCTCCCACGATCACGGAATGTTTGGTTTTTTACAATGAGGCCATGGATGGCGCCGGGATCTATCTAACGTACTACGCCAACCCGACGATCACGACCTGCACGATCTCGGGGAACGTTGCTCATGAGTATGGCGGCGGTATCCACTACGCCGACTTGACTTCCTTGACGATCGAGAGCTGCACGATTTCTCTGAACACGGCAGAGGTGGATGGTGGGGGGATCTACGGTTGTTCCGCCTTCAGTGGTTCCTCCAACGTGACGATCACGGACTGCACGATCTCTCAGAACTCGGCAGTTGGAACTGGGATTTATGGTCGAGGTGGAGGCTTCCACAGTAAATTGACAGACGTGACGTTCGTGAACTGCACAATCTCTGAAAACACGGCAGTGTCACTTGGGGGCGGAATCTACTGCGACCAGGGCGACCCGACGATTACAAGTTGCACGATCAAGAACAACAGCGCCGACGAAAGTGGTGGAGTCTATATCAACGGTAACTCTCCGACGATCACGAACTGCACGATCTCCGGGAACAGCGCT
>CAZFWM010000623.1:0-2353 GCA_964522545.1 uncultured Thermodesulfobacteriota bacterium | reverse complement strand
TCTATCTATCGGGAATCATTGGATAAGACTGTCTTTGAGCGGTGGGAACTCCTGCTTAAACTTTCCTCGAAGGCCGAAAAAGCGGTTCTCGATAAATTATGGATTACAATAGCGGAGGAGGCCCTGCCGAGGTACGAAAAAATGTTCCAGGCAATACGCATCGATCTCAGGGATCAGTTCAAAATCTATGATGCAACCATACTCAAGATCATGCGGCGGGTGCGATGTAATACACGTCCAGCCGCCGCCGAGTGCGCCGAGAAGCTGGAATAGATGCATACTGTAAGGCCTGACGACCAACCTTCCTGGCTGGTCCGTGTCCTCAGCCAGGGACCGATTCAAATCCTCCTCGTCCTGGTGATACTCCTCTCTATTGGCATGATGTTTCATGCTTGCCTGCTCGAATGGGGAGAGCATTTGTGGGCCGGATATGCAGAGTTGCGTATCGACCCTCCCGGTCGGTCTTCTCTGAAAGCAGGTCCGGGTGGCTCGGAAGAAGGAGTGGAGAGCGAGGAGGACGATCTCTTCCGTGACCTTTTCGGCGAGGAGATCCTGGACCCGGCCGCCCAGGAAGCCGCCGCAGCGGCTCGGCTGGAGCAGGAGCGTTTGGCCAGAGAACGGGAATCCCGACTGACGATTCCCCTTCGGTGCTACAGTGTGGTGGAGACCCGGGTGGAGGCCTTGCTTGCCGCAGGAGTGAACTTTCTGCCCCAGGCCTTGGTGCTCCTGCTTCTGCTTGGCGGTTGCTGCGCAACAGCGGGCCGATCCCACATCGCTCTGAGGGAGATCGCCGACCGCACGGACGACCGGATCTCTCATCTCTGCCAGCTCGTGGCGAACGGCATGATCGCTGTGTCCGCCTGGGCAAAGCTGGGGGTGAGCCATGGCATGGACGCCCAAATCCAATGGATCTGGATCGGGGGCATGGGGGTCATGTCCTTCATCTGCCTGATTCACTTGCTCTGGCCCATCCAACCGCCCTCAACCTCTGCCGCAAGTAAGGGCCTGTCCGTTTCCGTCCTGAGCACGATCCCCCTCTATACCTATATGGCCATTATTTCAGGAGCTTACTTTTTCCTCGTGGAGCACCATGTCCAGGGCCTGGCCATTTATCTAAAAAAGCTCACACAGCATGCCATCCTTTACCTTCAAGTCGGCCTTTACATCTGGACCGGCATGCTCCTCAAACAGACACTGCTCGGTCGGCTCTCCTTCGATATTGTCCGTCCATGGCGGTTTCCGCCCGAGCTCCTTGCAGTAATCGTCGTAGTTGCCGCTGCGCTCCCTACGGCATACAGCGGGGCCTCAGGCATCTTCGTCATCGCCATGGGGGCCACTATCTTCCAGGAGCTGCGCCGGGCCGGGACGAGCGTGCAACGAGCCCTCTCGGCCACAGCCATGAGCGGGAGCCTGGGAGTGGTCCTCAATCCCTGCCTCCTGGTTGTGATCGTGGCCTCTCTCAACAAGCAGGTGACCACGGACCAGCTTTATGGTTGGGGATGGAAGGTCTTCCTCCTCACGAGCTTTTTGTTTCTGTTCGCAAGCTGGCTCACCCGCGCCGGTCCCTGGCGAATCCGCCTTTCCGGCGAGGCGGTGGGCCAGAGTTGGCGGGCCGTGCGGGACCTGGTCCCCTATGTTCTCATCGGTGCGGCCATGCTCTTCTTCTTCTCCCTGGTGTTGGACGTGAGGCTGAACGAGCACAATTCGCCCATCCTTCTGCCATGCCTCCTCCTGCTCCTTCTCCCCTATGATCGGCGCCTGGCCCGCAGAAGGGAGGATGGACCGGGGGGCGCCTTCTCAACCTTCCGGGCTGCTACAGCGGCCAGCCGCGATGCCGGGGTCCACATCGGGGCTCTCCTCATCCTGATGAGCCTTTCGGTCTGTCTTGGCGGGGTCATCGAACGGGCCGAGCTGGTCTCCATCTTTCCCACATCCCTCGATTCTACTCTGCTGACTATGATCATGATCACGATGACATTGGTCGTTATCGGCATGATCATGGACCCATACGGTGCGGTGATATTGGTGAGTGTAACCCTGGCGCCGGTGGCCTACCAGAACCAGATACACCCGGTTCACTTCTGGATGGTGGTCCTGGTGGCCTTCGAACTGGGCTACTTGACGCCTCCGGTAGCCTTGAACCACCTCCTCGCCCGCCAGGTGGTGGGCCCTCTCCGGGAGGACGAGGCAACTCCCTCTGGGAGGAGATCCTTCTGGATCCGGCATGAACGGATACTCCTCCCCGTGTCGGTCATGTCCACAGCCCTATTCTTGGTAGCATTCGTGCCCCTTTTCTTTTATTAGTACTACAGCGACATTTCAGCTATAGACTTTTAGAATGACCTCATGTATC
>CAZFWM010000622.1:0-2399 GCA_964522545.1 uncultured Thermodesulfobacteriota bacterium | reverse complement strand
GACACAGAGGTCACAGAGAGAGAATGAATGCGATCAAGATTTTCTTTTCTCTGTGACCTCTGTGTCCTCTGTGGTGAAATTATATTTTGTAATGATTGAAATGTTAGAGTAGAAAAGTTCACCTGATTGGCGTTGATATCATTTCAAAACAACGGAAGGGCCCATGCGATCGAAATATCTGGATCTGAGAGTCGATAAGGGGATTGCGGTTCTGACCCTCGACCACCCCCCGGCCAATGCCTTGAACCGCGAGTTCATCGAGGGGCTCAGGGAGGCCGCCGTCGAGTTCGAAAAGGACGCGATTCGGGCGATCGTCATAACCGGGGCCGGACGGGCCTTCTCAATCGGCGTGGCCCTGGATGAGTTCTCCGCCTTTTCAGGGGCCGAGGAGCTGGAGCAGTTCCGCCGGACAGCACAGGAGTGGCTGTACCGGGTAGAGGGGATGGGCAAGCCGGTGGTTGCCGCCATCAACGGGCTTTGCCTCGGCGGGGGCCTCGAGGTTGCACTGGCCTGTCACTGGAGATTTTGCAGCGAGCGAGCCCGGCTCGGCTTTCCTGAGATCAATCTCAACCTCATCCCCGGCCTCGGAGGCACTCAGCGCCTGCCCCGCTTGGTGGGGATACCCAAGGCGCTCGAGTTGATACTCGCGGGTTCCGCGGTGAGGGCCGAAGAGGCCCTGCGTATCGGCCTGGTCGACCGTCTTTTCCCCAGAGAAAAGGTGCTGGAGGAAGCGATCGCGTTTCTCCGCCGCTTTGTCGACAGGGATCCGGCGGCGGTCTCAGAGGCGATCAGGGCAGTGGTGCACGGCAGGTGGCGTCGTCTCGAAGAGGGGCTGGAGCTCGAGGGAGCCGCCTTTCTGAGACTGTTCGAAGCATTGGGCTCGGAGGCCCCGTGGGAGAAGGGGCTCGGGAAAAAGAAAAAGTAGGGCGGGCCATGCCCGCCGATTCTTTCGGAAATATTTCGATGATTTAATTGCGGCTCGGCCGCACCAGAGGGAGAGCAAGATGACTAACCAAGATGAGTCCCATGGAAATGATGGCACCGCCGGAGAAGAGACATCCGCAAAGATCAAGTCGATCCTGGCCGATCTCCTGGAAATCGATGTCGGGAAGGTACGTGACGAGAGCAATCTGGAAGATCTCGGTGTCGACTCCCTTTTGTACCTGGAGTTCTTTGAAGAGCTCAACGATGAGCTGAAGCTGGAGCTCAACAGCGCTCTGGTCGGCAGGTACCTGACGAAGAACCCGATTTCTACGGTGGGGGAGATGATCGAGCTCGTCCGGCTCTACCAGGACAGGGGAGAGGACTACTTCAGGAAGCAGCTGGAGGAGGAGTGAGCCGGCTCCCGGCAGATCGATTCGAGCAGGAGAACGACCCATGTCGAAACATCTCGATGGCAAGATAGCCCTTGTCACGGGCGGCTCGCGGGGCATAGGAAGAGCCATCGTGGCTCGCTTCGCCGAGGCGGGCGCGGATGTAGTGATCAACTACCTCCGCAACGAGGAAGCGGCCCAGGAGGTCAGGGAGCTCGTGGAGTCCCACGGTCGGAGGGCCCACCTCGTCCGGGCGAACGTGGGCGACCCCAAGGCGGTGAAGGCCATGTTCGCCGAGATCAAGGAGATCTTCGGCCGGCTGGATATCCTGGTCCATAACGCCGCCCTCGGGTCGTTCATTCCGGTGATGAACCTGAAGGGGTACCACTGGAAGATCACCATGGACACCAATGCCCGGGCCCTTCTCGTCTGCAGCCAGCAGGCCGCGCCCCTCATGGAGGGCCGCCAGGGGAGGATCATCGCCTTATCGAGCCTCGGGAGCCACCGGGTCATGCCCAGCTACGGGGCCATCGGAGTCTCCAAGGCCGCACTCGAGTCCCTGGTCCGCTATCTTGCCGTGGAGCTCGCCCCCAGGAACATCCATGTGAACGGGGTCTCGGGCGGCGCCATCGACACGGATGCCCTGCTCAACCATCCCCTGGCCGATACGATGAAGGAGGAGGTCGTCCGCCGCACGCCGGCGGGGCGCATGGGGACCCCGGACGACCTGGCCAAGGTGGTCCTGTTTCTCTGTAGTCCGGCCTCGGACTGGATCATTGGGCAGACGATCATCGCGGACGGGGGGCTCGATCTCACATGAATCCGAATCGACCCACCGGCTTTGCCGGCAGGCCGATTCGGATATGTTTTTCAGAGAGAAAAGCATCAAGGAGGAATACGGAAAAAGTCATGGTCGTTGCGAGGCACGAAGTGCCGAAGCAATCCCCCGAGCACAGGGGGTTGCTTCGTCGCTGTCGCTCCTCGCAACGACCCTCAATAAAGTCCGCATCGAAGAGGCGGTTTTATTCTTTCTAAGGGCTATCCACTTCACTGTACCATATCCTCACGACTGCCGTCGGCCAGCGC
>CAZFWM010000621.1:0-2409 GCA_964522545.1 uncultured Thermodesulfobacteriota bacterium | reverse complement strand
GGAATCCACAATTGAGCGCATTTTCTGGGTTCCCGCTTTCGCGGGAACGACGGGTAGGTGGGAATTCTTTTTGGTTGCGGCTCGGCCGCGTTAGAGTGTACACGAGGAGACGACCATGGCGACCCGTGAGGAGGTTTTGGAGGCCCTGAAACAGGTTGAGTCCCGGTTCGACGACGAGGCTCTCAAGCCGCGCTTTGCGAAGTTCACCAAGACCATGCAGTTCACTTTTCCCGACCTCGAGACATCCTTCATCATCGATGTGGAGGCCGGCCAGGTCCGCTCACTCAGCGAGGGGAGCGTGGAGAAGCCGGACATCCATGTGAAGACCGACAGCACCACCTTCATCGGGATCATGGAGAGGACTTCGAGCCCGATGCACGCCTACACGGCGGGAAGCCTCAAGGTCAAGGGGAGTATGACCGACCTGATCAAGCTAAAAAAGTTAATGTGAGGAGTCCCTTTTGAAGAGGATCATCCTGGGCACCGCCGGGCACATCGACCACGGCAAGACCGCCCTGATCAAGGCGCTCTCCGGCGTGGACTGCGACCGCCTCAAAGAGGAGAAACGCCGGGGCATCACCATCGAGCTCGGCTTCACCTCCATTGCCCTGCCGAGCGGACAGCGCCTGGGTATCGTGGACGTCCCGGGGCACGAGCGCTTCGTCGACCACATGGTCGCCGGCGCCACGGGCATCGACATGGTCCTCATGGTGATCGCCGCCGACGAGGGGGTGATGCCCCAGACGCGCGAGCACCTCGACATCTGCAGGCTCCTGGGGATTCGGACCGGTCTGGTGGCCCTGACCAAGGTGGACCTGGCCGACGAGGAGATCATGGAGCTTGTGCAGGAAGAGGTGGCCGAGTTCGTGGAGGGATCTTTTCTCCAGGACTGCCCGGTCGTCCCCTTCTCGAGCGTGACCGGCCAGGGGCGCGAGGCCCTGATCGACGCACTCGAGTCCGTGGCCTCCGGAGTTCGTGAGAGGGGCGCAGGCGGGATTTTTCGCATGCCTATCGACCGGGTCTTCACCATGAAGGGTTTCGGTTCCGTGGTGACGGGCACCCCGGTCGACGGGGCGATCGACCAGGGCGAACCGGCGGAGATCCTGCCCGACCGCATAGCAACAAAGGTGCGCGGCATCCAGGTCCACGAGGAGAAGGTCGACCAGGCCGAGGCGGGGCAAAGGACGGCCTTGAACCTGGCGGGCCTGGAAAAGAGCGCCCTGCACCGGGGCTCCGTGGTGGCCCATGCCGGGCGACTGGAGCCCACCGTGCGCCTCGACACCCATTACCTCCATCTGCCCACGGCAAAGAGACCGCTTCGCAACCGCTTTCGGGCGACCTTTCATATCGGGACCGCCCGGGTCCTCGGAAGGGTCATCCTGTACAACGCCGATGAGATCGCACCGGGAAGCGAGGCCTTTGTCCAGTTCAGGATCGAAGAGCCGGTCGTGGCCATGTGCCGGGATCGGTTCATCGTACGTGACTTCTCCACCAACAACACGATCGGCGGAGGCGAGGTGCTCGACGCCCACCCCTATCCGGCCCGTCGGTTCGACGCGGCCGTCCTCGGCAACCTGGAGAAGCTGCACAGCGGTGAGCTCCACGAGTCGTGCTTGGCCCAGGTACGCAAGGCGAGGATGGCGGGCGTGAGCGCCCGTGAGCTCGAGGTGCTGTGCCGCGCCGCGCCGGAGAAGGTCGAAGGCGCGCTGAAGAAGCTGGAAGGGGAGGGGGCGGTCGTCCGGTTCGAGAAAGAGGAGGAGCGGGTTGCGGCGAGCGAGTACTACGTGGAGCTGAGGACCCATCTGCTGGACCGTATCCGGGACTACCACGCCCGGAATCCCCTCAAGGAGGGGATGGCCCGGGAGGAGATGAAGGGGAAGCTTCCTGTCAGGACCGCCGAGAAGTTCTTTGGCTATGCCCTTGGAAGGCTCGAACAGGAAGGCGAGATCGTGTCGCGAAATGATCTCTTCCGGCTCGCCGGCAGAGAGATCACCCTGGGCGACGACGAGCAGAGGGCACGGAAGCGGATACTCAGGACCCTGCGGGCCAAGGGCCTCACTCCTCCCACGTTCAAAGAGATGGTCGAGGACGTCGGCCTGAACGCCGACAGGCTCAAAACCCTGATCGAGTTCCTGGTGGGGGAGGGCGAGATCGTCAAGGTCTCGGAGAGCCTCTTTTATCACCCGGAGCCGTACGGGAAGCTGCGCGAGTCGCTGATAGGCTTTCTCGAAACCCACAGCGAGATCAGCATCCAGCAGTACCGCGAGCTGGCCAACCTGTCGCGTAAATTCCTCGTCCCCCTGGCCGAGCACTTCGACAATGTCCGCCTCACTATCCGCGTGGGTGACAAGCGCCGGCTCCTGGGCGGGTCAAAATAGAAGTGGCGACCGGCCGGTAGCCACTATCTAG
>CAZFWM010000620.1:0-2410 GCA_964522545.1 uncultured Thermodesulfobacteriota bacterium | reverse complement strand
TTGAAGGTGCCGTGAAGGAAGCGCACGAGCCAGGCGTTGAAGAGGGTGGCCGCCACGCTCTCGGCGATCTCCTCGTCCGTTGGGGGTGTCTCCCGGAACCCGGTCACGTCGGTCCCGGTGGGATGGGAGAGGCCCCAGCCCTCCAGGCGCCGGCGCACCTCGGCCAGGCGGGGGTCGGCCCGCCTGGCCGCTCCCCCGCCCGCTTCCATCACGCCATCGATGGCCTCGAGGAGTAACGGAACCAGGTGCCTTGCCCCAAGGGAGACATCGTCGTTCTGGATCGACTGCATCTGCTCGAAGCCCACTCCCCCGGAGTCGATCGCCTCGTCCAGGAGCTCGGTGATCCGGGCGGCCCTCTGTCCGAAGTCCCGAGTGTGGTAGAGGTAGTGGGGATCGTCGAGGGGGTCGTTGTCCGCCGTCACCCCGACCTGGTCGTTGTTGGCCGTGACGATCACGCCGGAGCCGGGATTCCTCGCCTGGGGCAACTCGTCGGCCGGGATGAAGCGCACGGCGCCGGACGCGTCTGTAAGCCACTCGTACTCGCCCGTGCCCGGCAGGGGCATCCAGGGCGGGAACTCCTGGGTGAGGGCCCGCGGGTCGCGCAGGGGGACCCGGGCGTGGGGAAAGTAGGCGATCTCGCCGTCCACGCTCGCGCCGATGTAGTTCTGGGCGCCCACCTCGAAGTGGGAGACCGCCTCGAAGAAGTCGTCCATGTCCTGCATGGTCGAGAGCTTGTCCACGGTGAGCGAGTCCATGGTGACCTCGGCGCCGGTCCACCGGAAGGTCATGTTGTCCACCGCCGGCAGGCCGGTCACGTCGTCCAGGGGGTCCGGGTCCGCGAGCTGCGGGCCGTGGTGGGGCACGATCTCGATGGGGATGATCCTCGGCTCGACCTCGCCCCGGATGCAGAACTCCTCGTAAATGGTCATCACCTCCACGTCCTTCCCGTTGAACTTCACCGTGCGCGGCGAGGCCGGGAAGTCGGGCGGTGTGGTCACCTCCTCGATGTAGACGTCGAGCACGTCGTAGCCCACGGTGGTCACGGCCCAGGCGGCCCGGTCGGTGTGGCCGATGATGGCCCCCTGGATCCCCGGGAAGTTCACGCCCGCCAGGTTCACCTCCCCGCCGTTGAAGGTCTTGTCGTCGAGGTGGACCTCGTAGAAGATGGGCGGGCAGTAGAGGGCGAGGTGGGGGTCGTTGGCGAGGAGGGGCCAGCCGCTCCGGGTGTGCCGGCCGCTCACGACCCAGTTGTTGCTCCCCCGCAGGGCCCGCCTCCCCTCGATCCGGCCGTAGGCCTCGACCATCCGGCCGAGGAGCTCGAGGTCGACCTTTTCGAGATGCTCCTTCCAGGTTCGGCCGGGCCCGCCCGTCCCCCCAGGGTCCGCGGCGGCAGTCCCGGTCAGAGCCCCTTCTCCGGCCGCGGCCCCGGCGTAGAAGCCCGGCACGACGAAGGTCGGCTCGATCGGGGCAGAGCGCCTCGTGTCCGCGAAGGTTCCGGCCGGGATCCGCCCCTCCTCTTCCGCTTCGGTCAAGTAGGCGCGCACCCAGTACTTGTTCACCTCCCCCCGCATGGAGGCCGACAGGTCCCACTGCTGGAAGCGGCCGATCGCCAGGGAGTCCTTGGGCAGCCAGGGCGCGATGCTCTCGGGTCGGATCAGGAGCCACCGGTACTCGCTCGGCAGCTCGGCCCCATTGCGCCCCGCCTTCAGGTCCTCGAGGAAGGCGTTGACGCCGTCGCAGTAGCGCTGGAGCCGCCTATAGAGCTCCGGGTTCCGGTCGGCCAGATTCTCGGCGAGCTCGTCCTCGATGCGCCGGCCCCGGGGCGTGGTGAAAGCCGTCCGGTTGTAGACATCCTCCTCGAGCACGAAGGGCATGATCAGCCCGAGGAGCTCGGTGAGCTTCCCCTGGGCGTACTTGCGCACGAGGTCCATCTCCCAGAGCCGGTCGGCGGCGGTGACGTAGCCCTGCACGAACATTCCGTCATCGGGGTCGGTCTCTACCGTGTAGATATGGGGGATGCCCCAGTCGTCCCGGATCACCTCGACCCGCCCCTCGAGACCGGGCAGCGTGATGGTACGGTCGATCGGAATCCCGCTGAATACCTCCGAGTCCGGAGGACGGTCGCGGTCTTGGGAGCCGGAGTGGCACCCCAAAGGAAGCAAAAGAGCCAGGATGCAGAAAATGGATTGTCTTACCTTGCCGCTCACCATCGCGTCCTCCGTATGAGGTCGGACATGTCCTTGGGATAATTTTCTCGTGACACAGACCGACCTGTCGGCCGGAACCTCCGGAGCATGCCCTTTTGCTTGGAATATCATCTCGGAAAAGACGAAACAAGATAGGTTGAATAAGCAACCTACTGCCTATCCGGTTGACTCAGCATGGTACAACATGTAGTATTGGCGGACCT
>CAZFWM010000619.1:0-2450 GCA_964522545.1 uncultured Thermodesulfobacteriota bacterium | reverse complement strand
CCCATTCCATCAAATATCGTGAGAATGCCACCCTCATCTAGCGTGCACGTGCTCAAAACCGCCTCCTTCTCGCAGGTTTTTAGCCGACTCGGCGAAGTCTTTTTTCGTTGCCATTTTTCCCTCCCTTTATTTGTCCGCGGCTCGTCGGGCCGCTTCCTCGAGCTCCTGGACCGTTTCCTCGCGAGCGGTCTCGGCCGCTCTCTGTTCTATGGCCTCGGCCTGCAGGAGGGCCGCTGCGATCTTACGGTCCGCCTGGTTTTTCGCCTCGAGTATCAGCCGATCACAGATGCGCCTGGCGGCTTCGACCTCGAGGCGCCCCCCGGGCTTGATCCCTTCTTCCCGGCGCAAATGCTCGGAAAGAGCTGCGATGGCCTCCTCGGTGGGACGGGTATCAAATATCTCCTGGATCTTTTGCACCCGCTTCCGGCGTATCTCTTTGTCGTGCTCCCTTTGGATCTCGTTTTGGATTGAAAGCGAGATTTTCTCGGGCTGGCTCGGGTCGATCCCGTGCTTCCGTAGGATTCGAGCTGTTATCGAGTTTTCCATGTTGCTCACTCCGCGTGAATGCTGCTCAAGTAGAGCGAGGCCGCCTCGGCTGTCGACAGCTGCCTGGTGGCCGCCTCTACCTCGCCGTATGCCTCTCGCTGCTCGGGATCGTCGATCTCCCAAGCCTGGATCGGCGCCATGATCTGCCTGAATATGACCTCGATCTGCTGGACCGTGGCCTTCTCGAGGCCCGCCATGCTCGGCTCGAGCCCGAGCTCCTGGCACGCCTTGAGAAATCGCCCCTCCGAGGCGGCCCTGGTGCCCTTGAGGGCTTTCATGTAGGTCTCAGCCGAAACCCCAATTGCTGCCGCCAAGTCGGCGGACTTCTGGTCTGTCGTCTCCAGGTGGGCCTGGATCTGCTGGATCAACTTGTCGATCCGATTCCGCCTCATGCCTTCTCCTTCAGCCTCTTGACCAGGTCCTCGAGCTGTTCGATCTTCGCCGCCAGCTCCTGCGTCTCGATCGTTTTCCTTCCGACCTCGAGGACACCGGCGATCCTGCCGGCCTGTTCTCCTGTGAGCTCGCCAGCGGCCAGGGCCTCGAGGACCACGCCGGCGGCCTCCACGATCGACCCCGCATCCTCGAGGGGGGGCAGGTCCAAGGCCACCGCCTCGTCGGGCTCAACTCGCGGCCGGCCCATGGCCCTGTCCAGGAGGAGCCGGGCCGCTACTGCATCGCCGACCTTGGCTTCCTTCAGGAGCGCCCTCAAGACGGCCTCGAGATCCTCGGCTGATATCGCCCGCTCAAGAGCCTTGCGATACTTGGCGATCTTCCGGACCGCAGGATTCCCTGGCCCTGGCTGTCGATGACCAGGACGAAATCGCCCTTGTTCGTCCCGGTCCTCCCGCTTTCCGCCCTTTGAAACAGTCATAGTTGTCAGACTTTAAAAAAGGCCGGGCCCGCCACCCATGGGAGCAGAGCCCGGCCGTGGAGGAGATGACGCGAGATCCCGCAATTCTCGCCGGCCATCTGGGGGTTCTTCATATGGCGAATTTCCCGCTTCGCCCGGACCTCTGGTGCTCTTTCAGGAACCGGGCGCCTGCGCTGATTTGGCCTCGTACCCTGCGAGGTTTGCATGGTAGTCACATCAAAACAGTCCTCACTGCTTTGACCACATGACTCCAGGATATCGACGAGACGCAGCCCCTGGGGGATTTTCTGTTTTTTTCTTGGTTGGGTGGGGTGAGAGGGGGATTCGAGGGAATTGGTATCGGAAGCCAAGAAGGTCCTCCGATCATAGTGTTTTGGCCTCTCTTCTGGGCCAGTATTAGGGGTTGCAGAAGGGGCCTGATCTGTTGGGATAGGCCTTATTTGCAGTAACAGAAAGAAGGAATATGTTGTCCCAATTTGAGAAGTGGATTAGTTTTATAAAGCTCTGGAGCCCTAAGGATTGCGGCGATGCTTCGAGTGTCGTTATTAGTGAAATCGGGTTGAGGGGCAGTCACATTTCTGGTAACGTGGTAGCCAGATAGTAAGCCTCTGTGGAATTTAGGAAAGGAGAATGATTGTCCTGCGCTCCAGGCGCTCCTGCCAACGGGCCCGTGGATGATCATACCCAAAATCGTCTGGTCACCAGTCCTTTTCTCTTGACCGCTGACCTTTCGGCCTTATATTGCCTTTTTACCGCGGTTTAGACACCAGAGAACATCCCACACGGGAAACTGACTCCGCGGAAGGTGGATGGGTTTGACTCCGCAAGATTGTCATCACCTGTGGTCCACATTGGGAAAAGAGCGCCAATCATATTTTTGGTGCGCCACAGGACCTCCCTGATGCCATAACCTCTTTGATGGGGAAAACTTGCGCCAATAGAGATTATATTACATTCAGCGGATACCGGATTAGGGTCGATCTGGGGTATCCATTTAACCGGACCGGTGGTAAGCTGAGTCGATGGATCACCC
>CAZFWM010000618.1:0-2463 GCA_964522545.1 uncultured Thermodesulfobacteriota bacterium | reverse complement strand
GACGGCACGGCCGAGATCTACCTGGTATCGGATTCGGGTGAGCTCGTCGCGGCGAATCGATTCGCCGCAGCCGCGCCGGTGCGGCTAACCTCCATCACCTTCTACACGAGTGGCGTGGCGGCCGGGGAAACGGCCGAGGTGGTCATCTATGAAGACCCGGACGGATCGGCCCGAGTGCCGGAGCCCACAATGGAGGTAAGGCGGGTGCCTGTCGTGCTGGGGAGCGGGGGCTTCCAGATGGTGCCGACGGGGGATATGACGATCAATGCCGCCGGCGTTCCCGGCGCCGCCTTCTTCGTGGCCGTGGCCGATTCCTCGGCCGGAGGATACTCGCTCGGGATCGACATGACGGGCCCGCACGCCGGGGCCTCGTCCCTCTCCACGGACGGCGGCTTCAGCTTCGAACCCCTCTCATCAACCCCGATCGTCGATGGCAACGCCATGATCCGGGCGCACACCGATTCGGCCGAGGCCTGTTTCATCGGGGCGGTGATGTAAATAGTATTAACGCAGAGACGCAGAGTCGCAGAGGAGAAGGAAACCTATGGCTTATGATTCTTCTATCATTTCGAGAAAAGCGAGAAATCTTTCCTTTGCGGTATGTCTGACCCTACTCTGGAGTGCCGGGGCATACGGAGCCATGGACTTCGGAGGGACCGGGGGCGGCCCGATACTGGGCTCGGTGACCGTGCGGGTGGTGGCGCACGGTCTTGAAGACGCCTATGGCGATCCGGTGCCGATAGAAGGAGCCATGGTGATGGTCGGCGCCCGCGATGGATTTCCCTTTGACGGGAATGTGGGCTCGACCGACGCGGACGGGTATGTCTCTTTCATCGATCCAGTGCTGGACGGCCCTCAGACCGTCACGGCAGGCGCCGCGGGGCATGGGTATTTCACCTTCGTGGATGTAGATGCCGCTCAGATCGTGATCCCCCTCGATCTCTACGATCCCACGATCTGGACCGCGGAGGTTTCCGGGACCTGGACCGGATTCCCCGCGATCCACCGTGACGGGTATCTTCAGGCCGGTGCCACATTTCCGTCTCTAACCCTCATGGACGCAATGAGATTCGACATCGACTCGCTCCTCGGCGACAATGAATGCATCTATCTGGATTTTCTCGGCTGGCTTCCCATTCCCGGCGCCCTGGTTATTCCGGACGACGAGGAGCTCATTTTCGGGATCATCCCGGTCTCCTTCGACAAGTCGACCTATCATGTGAAAGTGCCCATGGAGACGACTCGGAGCTTCTTTGGTTTCGGAGGGGACGCCGAGTTCAATCCGCTCATAGGGATGTTCCTCTCCGGCTATTTCGAATACGCGGATATCATTGCGGCCCTTGATCCGAAAAAGATCGGGATCGCCCGGGACCTGTACGTCGGCGGCCCAACCATACAAGGCATCGACCTCGAAGCGGACCTGACGGCAAACCTCACCCTCAATGTGGACGGCACCCCGGCCGGCAGCGATGTGTACATCGCCTCCATGGGGGAGATCAACGGCGCTCCCGGCGTGGCGCCGGGCGCGGGCGAGCTCATCTTGATGGGGCTCACTACCGTGGAAGGCGGAACACCCGAAAGCGTCCTCGTGCACACGGCTCCAGCCTCCGGTTCTTTCTGGGACCTGAGGTACCTGGCGTCCGCGGTGGCCAAGGACGAGGCCTTCCGCTATTCGGCCCTGTTGGACCGGTCCGACTACGCGCCGCCTGCGACCCGGGATATGGACGCGTTTTTCTCATTTGTCGATCTCTATCCCGTGCAAGGGGCGAGCTTCAGCTACAGCGACGCCTACAATCCCGGCGTGAGCCCCTTCCCGGACCTTCAGGTTTCCGACCTGTCTCTGGTCGAAGCGGTGCCGGGCGTCTCACTTCCTTGCGACCCAGCCCCGATCGTCGAGAAGAGGAAGACCTTCTGGACGGTGTATGCGCCCGGGAGTGACCTTACGTATCAGCTCCCCATGCTCCCGGACGAGGCCCCCCTTGCCATTCCCGATCCTCTCGCAACCCCCGCGGCCGACCTTCTCGAATGGTCCCAATCCTCTTTCTCCCTGGAGCTGGCCGGAGCCTTCGACCTCAACAATTATGACTTCGACACCTTCACGGAGACGGTGACGGCCATGTCGGGCAACTCGGCGAGCTTCACCTTTGACGGCGACGGGGACGGATACCTCGCGGTGGCAGGCGATTGTGACGACTCGGACCCGGACGTGAACCCGGGCACCGGGGAGATCTGCGACAATGAGATCGACGACGATTGTGATTGGCTCATCGATTCTCAGGATCCGGATTGCCGGTCCGGCGCCCTCCTTGCCTTCATCCGGCACAAGCTCAACGACAACCAGTCCCTGAATATCTACAGCGTGCCGACCGTTGTGGAGGGGGACATCAACCCGCTCCTGGCCTCGGACGTCTGGATCGGCAACGTGGGCTCCGACAACGAGATCGCCCACATGGCAGGCGGTGA
>CAZFWM010000617.1:0-2466 GCA_964522545.1 uncultured Thermodesulfobacteriota bacterium | reverse complement strand
AGACCGACTCCATCGATATCTTCCACGCCCACGGGGGCGAGCCGGTCGAGGGCGAAGGCGTGATCGGACACCGGTTCCACTGTATGTCCATCGACATTCCCATGTTCCTGGAAGGGGAGCTGAAGTACGTGAAGTACTTCGAGGAGGATGGGATCGCCCTGCGCCAGACCTTTGATTTCCCGGTCCTGGGCCGGGGCATCCAGCTCTATCCGTACCCCCACCCCGAACAGGTCACCCTGCCGCAATACATAAAAGTACTACGGGTCACCAACAAGGGGACCGTTCTGCCGAATGAATACTATGACCTCACCAAGGATCTGTGCCGACTGGGATTCGCCCGCAGGGAGTCGCTGAATGTCAGAGGTCAGGCGGTCTCTCCCTATGACTTTGCCATGGCGTACATCATCGAGCAAAGGGAGCGGATCCTGAAGGAGACCCGCTTCGGCCAACAGCGCGGGTGCTGCTCGGTCGTGGTGAAGGGGAAGAATGACGGGGACCCACAAGAGTACAGATTCCACATGGCCTCCGGAAGCCAGGCCCTGGGGGAAGGCACGGGCGTCCCGGCCGCCATAGGCACCATGCTCATGCACCAAGGCAAGATCACGGAGAAAGGCGTGTACCCACCGGAGGGCGGGGTGAACCCCATGGACTTCATCGACCTGGTGCCGAAGGTGATGAAGCTGCACGAGATGAAACAGGGAGGAGAATCATTCGGCGGAGTGATCGTCGAGCGCGTGGATGCCCAGGGCAACGTGACGACCCTGGATATTTGAACTTATTTTCCAATTTTGAGGAAGCGATGAAGAAAAAAAAGTACATCCTCGCCATCGATCACGGCACTTCCGGCATCAAGACGGCAATCGTCTCCGTGCAGGGTGAGGTGATGGATTTCGAGTTCGAGAAGACCCCCATCTACTTCCTCCCGGAGGGTGGTGCGGAACAGGACCCCGCGGACTGGTGGAATGCCGTACTGGGCACCTCAGAAAAAGTCGTGAATAGGGGCTCTGTTCAGGCGGAGGAGATCGTCGCGGTGTGTGTCTCCAGCACGTTTTCCAGCACCGTGGCCGTGGACAGGGAGGGGAACCACCTCATGAATTCCCTCACCTGGATGGACTCCAGGGGCGCCCCTTACGTGAAGCGCGTGATGAAGGGGCTGCCCAGCTTCGAGGGGTACGGGATCCTCAACCTACTGCGGTGGATCCCCAAGACGGCCGGCTGCCCGACCCTCTCCGGCAAGGACGACATCGCCCACGTACTACTAACAAAACACGCCTTCCCCGACGTGTACGGCAAGACATACATGTTTCTGCCCAGCAAAGACTACCTGAACCTGAAGCTCACCGGCCGATTTGCGGCGTCCTACGACTCCATGCACCTCTTCTGGGTCACCGACACGCGGGATGTCGACAACATCCGTTACGATGAAAAGCTCATCAGACGGCTGGATATAGACCGGGACAAACTGCCGCCCCTGAAAGGGGCCACGGATGTCCTAGGCACCCTGTCCGGGGACGTGGCGGACCGGATCGGCCTGAGCAGAGGCGTGAAGGTGGTCATGGGATCGCCCGATCACCAGGCGGCCTGCATCGGGTCCGGGGCGGTCCGGGACTATGAGGGCCACATCTATATCGGAACTTCATCCTGGGTACAGTGCGTCATTCCCTTCAAGAAGACCGACCCTCTTCATTCCATCGCCTCCTTCCCCACGGCCATACCCGGGAAGTACCAGTCCGTCAACGAGCAGGACATCGCAGGGGGGTGCCTCGATTTCCTGATCGAGAACGTCCTCTACTATAAAAACCGTCTTCTATCGGGCCGCCCCCCGAAAAATCCCTACAAGTACCTGGATGAAATCTCAGCCCAGGTCCCTGCCGGGAGCCACAAGCTTATCTTCACGCCCTGGCTCAACGGCGAAAGGACGCCCGTGGACGATTCGACCGTCCGGGCTGGGTTGTACAACATCTCGAAGACCACAACCCAGGACCACATGGTCCGGGCCTTCCTGGAAGGGGTCGCCTACAATACCCGCTGGAGCCTCAAGTATGTGGAGCGCTTCGTCAAGAGGAAGATGGACCCTCTGAACATCGTGGGGGGCGGTGCCAAGTCCGACACGTGGTGCCAGATATTCGCGGACGTCCTCGACAGAGAGATACGGCAGGTCCGGAATCCGATGCAAGCCAACGCCCGAGGCGCCGCCTTCATTGCAGCGGTGGGGCTCGGGTATATCTCCTTTGACGATATCCCGGACCTCACGCAGATCCAGAAAACTTACCGGCCCGACCCGGCCAACCGGCGAACGTACGATGAGCTCTTCCGGGAATTCGTCCAGATCTACCGGTGCAACAAGGCCATCTACAAAAGGCTGAATGCGATCTGATTCGATCAGCCGGCTACGGCCTATCCACCCTCGATCCCAGGCTCTGATAATCATATAAAAGGCACCTCCAAAAGCATTGCCAAGAAATG
>CAZFWM010000616.1:0-2477 GCA_964522545.1 uncultured Thermodesulfobacteriota bacterium | reverse complement strand
ACCCAAGTAAAAGAAGGGGGCTTGACAAGCTTATGACAGCAATCCCCCGAGCCCAGGATGGCAATAAGCACAATGGGTTGCTTCGGCACGGAGCCTGTCCTGAGCGAAGCGAAGGATCTCTCGCAATCTTCGACTTCGTCGCTGACGCTCCTCGCAACGACCCTCAATTGAGTCTTATTGAATCAAATGAAAAAAAATCCTCTGCGTCTCTGCGACTCTGCGTTAAAAAATTCTGGGAGTGAAAGTCCGCCCGAAGGGCGATAAGTGCAAACAGCCCTTTGCGTCTTAGCGTCTTAGCGTTGAAATTCCAAGAGGAATGTTTGTCTCAACGAGACCTGATTTGAAAGTCGCCATCTTCCACAGCTTCCTCGACTCCATCGGCGGGGCGGAGAAGCTCGTGCTGACCCTGGCCCGCGCCCTCGGCGCCGACGTGGTCACCACGGACCACGATCCCGGGGCCGTAGAGAAGCTCGGGTTCCGGGACGTCCGGGTGATCTCCCTGGGCCGGACCGTCAAGGTGCCGCCCCTGAAGCAGATCTCGGCCTCCCGCCTGTTCGCCTCATGCGATTTTTCGAGGCGCTACGACGCCTTCATCCTGTCGGGTGACTGGGCGGTCTTCGCCGCCCGCAAGCACAAACCCAACATCTACTACTGCCACACGCCGCCGCGCTTCTTCTACGATCTCTATGAGAGCAAGGTGGCCGCGCAGCCGCCCGTCAAGCGACCGGTCTACCGGCTCTGGGTCAACGCCCACAGGCACTACGAGAGGAAGTGCATCGACCACGTGGGCCGCCTGGTGGCCAACTCCGAGAACACGAGGGCGCGGATACGCAGGTTCTACGGCCGCAAGGCGGACGTGGTCCACCCCTTTGCGGACTGCGGTCGGTTCCGGTTCGAGAGCTACGGGGATTTCTGGCTCTCCGTGGGTCGCTTCTATCCGGAGAAGCGACTCGAGGTCCAGATGGATCTGTTCCGATCCCTGCCCGGGGAGAGGCTCGTGGTGATCGGCGGTTATGCATCCGGCGACCGGGCCGACCGGTACCGCCGCTCCATTGAGGACCGACGGCCCGAAAACGTGGAGATCCGTGGGACCGTCTCGGAGGCCGAGCTCATCGACTTGTACGCCCGGTGCAAGGCCCACATCGCCACCGCGCGGGACGAGGACTTCGGCATGACCGTGGTGGAGGCCATGGCCGCGGGCAAGCCGGTGGTGGCCGTGGATGAAGGGGGATTCAGGGAGACCGTGGTCGACGGGGTGACAGGGCGCTTGGTCCCGTGTAATGTGCAGGCACTGGTTCGGGCGGTCCACGATGTGGACCGGAGGCTCCGGGACGATCCCGGTTCGTACCGGGAGCCCTGTATGCGGCGCGCCCGTGAATTCGATGTCGACGTGTTCGTCGGCAGGATGAAGGAGATCACCCGGGAGGTCCTCGACAGCCGATGAAGGTGACGCTTATAGCAACCGTGCTGAACGAGGGGAGCAATATCCGCCGCTTTCTAGACGGGCTGATGGCCCAGACGCGGCGGCCCGATGAGATCGTCCTCACCGACGGGGGCTCCACGGACGGCACGGTCGAGGCGATCGAGGCCTACAGGGAGCGG
Organism: uncultured Thermodesulfobacteriota bacterium; assembly: GCA_964522545.1. Classification (GTDB taxonomy): domain Bacteria; phylum Desulfobacterota; class DSWW01; order CAZFWM01; family CAZFWM01; genus CAZFWM01. The sequence goes on along the minus strand of CAZFWM010000616.1, from coordinate 875 downwards.
GGCGCGCCGATCCGCCTGGTGGTGGAGCCGGGCGCCAATATCGCGCGGGGCCGGAATATCGCGATCCAACACGCCACGGGCGACGTCATCGCCTCCACGGACGCCGGGTGCCGGGCCGACCCGGGTTGGCTTGAGGAGATCGCGGCGCCTTTCGAGGATCCCTCGGTCGGCGTGGCCTGCGGCTTTTCGCTGGCCGAGGCCCGCAACCGCAAGGAGGAGAGCTTCGGCATCCTCACCCTGGACGACATCCGCAAGGTCGACATCAGGACCTTCAATCCCTCGAGCCGCTCCGTCGCCTTCCGCAAGGCCGTCTGGGAGAAGGCCGGGGGCTATCCGGAGGAGCTCTACGCCGCCGAGGACAGCTTCTATAATCAGCGCATGCGCGCCACAGGAGCCAAATTCGTGTTCTGCCCTGAGGCGATCGTCTACTGGTACCCCAATTCCACGCTGAGGAAGACGGCCCGCCAGTACTTCCGGTACGCCCAGGGGGACGGCCGGGCCGATCTGTACGGCCGGGTGTACGCGACGATTTTCGTAAAGGTCGCCCTCGTGCTCGGCCTGGCCGCGGCCGGCTTCCTTCGCCCTGCCTTCTGGGCGGTACTGGCGGCAAGCCTGGGGGCCTATTACCTGCGCATGCTCTGGGTCAACCGGTTCCGGGGATCGGTCCCGACGAACTCCCTGGTCTTTGCCTACAGGCTCATCCTTGACGGAGCCAGGCTCGCGGGGTACCTGTACGGGAGGGTCGAGAGGCGCAGGAACCCGGAATTTCGTACGTTACGATAGGAGAGTTCTTTTTTTTAACCACAGAGAGCACAGAGGACACAGAGAGAGAATGAATGCAATCAAACTCTTGCTTTCTCTGTGCTCTCTGTGTC
>CAZFWM010000615.1:0-2478 GCA_964522545.1 uncultured Thermodesulfobacteriota bacterium | reverse complement strand
TTTTTTCAAAAATCAATCAGGACAGCAAGTTATGCGACTTTGCCGGAACCCTGAGCCGCGGAATTGCATATTGGTAGATGACGATACATTGTAAGTCTTCTTTATTTTTAAGAAGAAATGTTGTATTCTATTGGGACGTATCCAGTAGTACTCCCGACATCGAATTACCGTAATTAAAAGAGGATATCGCCAAAAAGAGCAGATTAGAGACTAACCCACCATAAAAAGGAGACAAACAAATGAGTGAGCTCAGGGCTTTGTGCGGTTTCACGGCTGTGGCAACACTCTTCATTCTCCTAATGGGGGGGGCGGCCGACCTGCGGGCCGAAACGCAGGTATCTCATTACATCGAAGACCTGGCCGCCGGAGCTTTTGCGCCCGGCGGAACGCTCACCGGAGCGATCCTGGGACCTCAGGGTCTGGTGATCGCGCCGACCGGTGCGGCTGTCGAATCAGGCGGTCCGGCCAGGCACCCATCGGAGGGGACCTATGTGTCCCCTGTATTGACAAGTGAGCTGCCCTTCAACTCGATAGGCCTTCACTGGCGGGAGTCCGCTCCGGAGGGAACAGGGATAGATCTCTTCCTCTCCACCAGCCCGGACGGAGTCACATGGAGCGAATGGAAACTGGTCTCCGGGGATCCTGAGACGCGGGTCGAGCCCTACTTCCCGGACGGCCGGGCCAATCCGTTCTTCGGTGACGTGATGGGGAGCCTCGTCAACCGGTACCCGACCAGGCAGGGGTACGGGCATTACTTCCGCTACAAGGCGGTCCTGGCAACCTCTTCGCAGACCCTCACGCCTGTGCTCGATCGGGTCACCGCCACCCTGATCGACTCGACCTGTCCCGATTTTTCGCCGCCGGACGCACCCAGTGCGGGCCGCTACGACAAGCCGCCCGTATGGGCCCGCAGCTCCTGGGGGGCCCGCCCCCCGGCCGGGTCCGTCTCCTACTGCTCGCCCACCACGCACCTGTGCGTCCACCACACGGCCGGGCCTGGCGACTACGACGCCTCGACCCTGTCCGAGTGCATGGCCAACGTGCGCTCCACCCAGTCCTACCATATCGATACCTGTGGTTGGGTCGACCTCGGGTACAACTACATGATGTGCAAACACGGCGACATCTTCGAGGGGCGGTACGGGGGAGATGATGTGCGAGGGGCCCACGACGGCTACAACTGCCCGAGCCTGGGAGTGGGGGCCCTGGGCTATTACCATCCTCCGTACAGCGATGCCCCGACCACGGCCCTCCTCAATGCATTCATGGAGCTCTTCGCATGGAAGGCATCACAGAACGGGCTCAATCCCTACGGCCACACTTACTACAGCAGCTACGGGGGAAATATGGATGTCATCTACGGCCACCATCAGGTGAGCGCAACGGCCTGTCCCGGTGACCAGCTCATCCCCCGCTTGGGGGAGATTCGCGACGGCACCTATGACCTGATGCAGGGAGGGCCCGTGGGAGACGAGGTGATCGTGGACAACACGGACTCCGGCTACACCTCGACCGGTTTCTGGGACACTTCAGTGACGCCCGGCTACTACGGGACCAACTACGAGGCCAACGGCACGGGGGGCACCGGCTCGGAGTTCGCCAAATGGCGACCGACCCTCGGCACGAGCGGCACCTACGGGGTCTACGTGTGGTACAACTCGGGCGGCAACCGGGCCAAGGACGCCCCCTACACGGTGCACTATCTGGGCGGAGAGGCCCTGGTCCGGGTCGATCAGCAGACCCACGGGAGCCAGTGGGTCAAGCTCGGCTCCTACTTCTTCGGCGAGGGGTCCCTGGGATGGGTGACGCTTTCGGATGACGCGGCCCCCGGTTTCTACGTCATCGCCGACGCCGTGCGCTTCACCTTAGAGACCGGGGGGTGTAGTCTTGACCTGGATGCATCCTACGCGACAGGCACACTCAGCATGGACTTCATTATAAGCTCATCGGAGCCGACCTCATGGGCGAACTACCTGATTCTGACTTTCCCGGAAGCACAGGCGATTCCGCTCTGGACCGTTACGCTCCCGGCCATTACTTCCCCTATGTCCATACCGGTATCTTGCCCGTTCCCGAATATAGGATGGGTAGGGATTTGGAGTGGTCTATTTGCTTCGGGGGGAGCAGAGGACATTGAAGAGGCCTGGGTAGATACGGGGTGGTGAGCAATCCTGAGGATTATTCATAAGGAAACGAACGTAGGGGAGGGGTTTTTCCCTTCAACTATTCACTCTTTTACTTGTTCCCAGGCGCAGCCTGGGAACACAAATATTTCGGGAGGCATCGCCTCCCGAAATATAGGGGGATGATAAATGAAAAAGAAGAAGAGTATCCTCGACTTTCATGAGATGAAAAAAAGTGGCGAGAAGATCGCCTACCTCACCAGCTATGACTTCCCGACGGCCCAGTTCGCCGAGGCCGCAGGCATGGACATGATCCTGGTGGGCGACTCCCTCGGGATGTGCGTCTACGGGTACT
>CAZFWM010000614.1:0-2479 GCA_964522545.1 uncultured Thermodesulfobacteriota bacterium | reverse complement strand
AAGACCGTTGGAAACCTGTAACCAGCGTCGTCCTAAAATAGCCACACCCAAATGATATCGACGACGGCCCCTGTGTCGCCCGGCGATTCGATCCGCAGGCTGTTGGGACCCTCCAGGAGCCGGCCCGCGGATAGGGTCATCTCCTGGATATGCTCTTCCTCTCCGTCCCACAGGTCGTCTCCGATCAGCGCCCCGTTCAGATAGACCCGGGTGTGGTGATTGGGGTGGGGTGAGGCCGTGGACCGACCGCGAAAGGAGATCCGCAGAGGAACCTCTCCTTGATCCGGAGCCGGGGACGGGATGTCCAGGGTGTAGTCGAAGACCGCCGGCGCCGTCATCTTCTCCCAGAACCAGCAGTCGGCCTCGAGGGCGCCCGGCATGCTCTCCCACACGGTGTGATTCTCTTCGAACCGAAGGGTCTCGGCAAAGGAATCGACCGCCTCGCCGCCGCCCGTGACTTCACCGTCGATTCGGGAGATTCTCTTTCCCGCCCCCCATTCCCGCGAGAGCCAGTAGACATTGGTATCGGTATAGAGGGAGTCCATACCTTTGCCGTAGAATTCTATGGAATCCCCGGGGCCGAACCAAAAGGGGCTTGCCGAGGCGACCTTGATTGCAACCTCCTGGCCCCGGTTGAAGAGCCGGAGCCCCCAGGGACGGAGAGGGCCCGAAATGAATCCCGCCCCGGCCATCTCCTCATAGAAGATCCTGTACATTCCGTCCCGGGAGACCTCGATCCTCAGATAGGACTTGGGAGCCGTGGGTGGTTCGACCTCTTCGGACCGCGGGAGCGGTGCCTCATCGAGGCCCCGGTAATTGAGGATGGCCTTCTTGAGTAGGGCTTCATAAGGGCCTTCCGGGGGCCCGGATGTGCCGGCCGCACCCTCCTCCGGAAATCCCCGGGGCAGAGATCCTTCGAACTCGACCCTGAAGCGGAGCCTTGTTGCGTAGCGCAGCTCCCGGGTGGCCGGGTTCCACCGGAACGGAAAGACCTCGACCCTCACCACGGGCACGCCGCGAAGGATCGCCCGTGGGCCTACCTCGACCGGGGAGGCAGGAAAAAACGAAGAGGAGCCGTAGGCGGCTTGGTCTTGGGTGAGCTCGGTGCGGATCGTCCCGTTATCCGTAATCGTCCGATGGGGAACGGGACAGACCCGAATGTCATGCAGGGATTCATGCGCCTCTTCAAGGAGGCGCACATCCACGGCCCCCTCTTGCGGGACCTGGATCAGGAAGCCCTTCAGGGGAAGCTCGGGATGGCCGGCCCCGGCCGTCCTCGCCCATCCCTGCAGGAGGATCCTCTGACAGCCGCCATCCGTCCCCCGGACCTCCTCCAACTCGAAGGTTGGCAGAACGAGCTCGACTGTCAGCCCATGGTCGTCCGCGGTAATGACCCTGACGGCCTCCCGGCTCGCACCGGCCCTGTTTGCCGGGCTGGTACCCAGGCAGCAGATCATGAGAGACGTGACCAGCATGTATCTGGAGCGTTTTCCCATAAGCATGAATTCCTTTAGCCCCTCACCAGCGATTCAACGATATCCTTCATCGCCTCGAGCCTGCCCACCCGGAGCCGGTAGCATGCGGCGCCGTCCAGGAGCTCATTGACGCTCAGGAAGAGGCGGCACGCCTCAGCCGTGGAGGTCGTCTGTTCTTCGACCCGAAGCGGTATGCCCTGCTTCAGATCTCGCATGAGCTGGAAGGCGGCCTCGTGATGCGGGATCGGCGTCAGGGCCGGCTCCCGATCAAAGTGCGGCCGGACCGCGTCGGTTCGGTAGGCGTTCCAGATGTGCGGCTCGTGCTTTTTCAGGAACTCCCGGATCTTCTGCGTGAGTCTCTGTCCCGAGGGGTATTGGACCCGCCACACAGAGAGCCCGGGCTCCACACACTCGACCTCGACCTGCCGGTCCACCCGGCGCAGGTCCCGCAGGAAAGCACTCTCGCCCATCCTCTTCAGGCCGATCTCGAAGCGATTGAACGGGGCGGGATCGCCGCCGGGGTCCAGGCATATCAGGCACTTGGCTCTGCAGGGATCTGCCTCCACGACCAGCTCGGCCCGGCCGGGTCTCAACGGGACCTTGTCACTCCGGATGCCGGCCCCGGGCGAGCTCTGTGAGGGAGTCACGGCATCGCTCGAGATCCATGCACTCCGGGGAAAAGGATGCACCAGGCCGGAGGTCCGGTGGATGGGACAGATGTCGTCCGATAAAAAGGCAAAGCCGCTCTCGAGGAGCTCGAGGACCAGGGTGGTCTTGCCGACCCCCGGAGGGCCGGCCAGGATCACCGCCTCCCGGTTCTTTGCCACCACGCCGGCATGGAGAAAGACGAAATCCCTTATCTCCTCGAACAGTCCCCTGAGGAGAATCTGATAGGCATACGAGACCGGATTGGGATGGCCGGTTAGGGATTTGTGATTGATGATTGATGACTCGACAGTCAGAAGTTCTCCTGCCTGAATTTCCCTAACGGAATTCCTCTCCCT
>CAZFWM010000613.1:0-2488 GCA_964522545.1 uncultured Thermodesulfobacteriota bacterium | reverse complement strand
GTGTCCTGGGCGTCGCAGGCACCGCTCGGCGCTCCTCCGCAGGCCGTGCCGCTCGGCTTCGGGCTGGCTATACACTGATCCGCCCCCTCGTCGCAGACGCCGTCGTTGCACTGGTCGCTATACCCGGAGCAGTCGATCGCTGTTCCGGACCCGCACGATCCACTGGAACACGTTTCAACCCCGTTACAGTACTTTCCGTCGCTACAGCTTGCCGAGGCCGCAGGCTCCTCGTCGATCCCGCCCGCACAGTTGTTGTCCACTCCGTCGCAGAACTCGGCCGCCCCCGGATTTATGGCCGGGTTGCCGTCGTCGCAATCCGTGCCGCCGCAAGCCTCGTCATCATACCCGTCGCTGTCACCATCCCAGCAGCCGCCGCTGGACCACCCGTACTCGCCGGAGGCGAAGTCGGTACTGCCGGTAATTGTGACGCTGGTAATATTGCCGCCGGCCTCGTGAAAAATACCGACATAGGCGGCGCCGGATGATCCATGGGCTGTGAAAGATCCGCTGGTGACACCGTCGGCCACCACTTCAAAGGTCTGCTCGGAGAAAGGATTCGGCTCGACGTAGAAGTAGAGCGCGGGCGTACCCGGAGGAGGCGTAATGGTCTGAGACGTCGAGCCCCCGGTAAAGTACACATCACCGGTGTAGCCGTGGCTCCAGGTCGCCCAGCCGGAGCCTATGCAGCGGCTGCCGCTCGTTGGGGAAATCCCCATGTCGCCGCCCGGGGTGGCAATGGGAGGCTGATCTCCCGTGCAGGCTGGGGCACCCGGGTAGGGCACAGGAGTCATGATGTAGCCGCCCAAAGTGGCGGGAGGGGCGCCTGTCCCGGGACTCAGATCGATAATGATCGGCGGAAGGAATGGCTCTCCGGACCAACCGTACTCGCCGGAGGCGAAGTCGGTGCTGCCGGTAATGGTGACGCTGGAGATATATGCGCCGCTATCATTGTAAATCCCGACATAGACGGCGCCGGCTGATCCGTGAGCCGTAAAGGATCCGCTGGAGACACCATCGGCCACTACTGAAAAGGTCTGCTCGGAGAAAGGATTCGGCTCGACATAGAAGTAGAGCGCAGTCGTCTCCGGAGGTGGCGTTATGGTCTGAGTTAATGAGCCCCCCGTGTAGTAAATATCACCTGTATAGCCGTGACTCCAGGTCATCCAGCCGGAGCCTATGCAGCGGCTGCCACTCGTTGGGGAAATCCCCATGTCGCCGCCCGGGGTGGCAATGGGAGGCTGATCTCCCGTGCAGGCCGGGGCGCCGGGAGAGGGCACGGGAGTCATGGCGACGCCGCCCAGGGTGGAAGGAGGAGCGCCGGTGCCGGGGCTCAGGTCGAAATAGATTCCCCCCCTGCCGGCATCGCCTTCGGAGGGCTGGTGCCCTGGGCTATACAGATCGGCCAGGTTGCCATGGTCATTGTAGGTGAGGCCGTCGCCGATCTCTTGCTCCCCGGTATTCTTTGGGGTTCCGCTGTCATCACAGCCGACATCCGGACAAGTGTCCCAGGCGATGGTGAGGGTGAAGTCGTCGGCGGCTTCAGCCCAGCCGCCGTACACGAGAACATCCCAGGTATAGGGGACTTTAAAGATGCCGCTGATCACCTCCGGACAGTCATCCACGGCGTTATTTGCTACATAGTAGTAAGTATCGCCGAGACAGTAGCCCAGGTAGAGGTCCAGGTCGTCTGAACATTCGAGGATGATTGTGAACGAACCGGGCTCGGTCGTGAACCGGAAGAGGCTGTAGAGATCCGTGGCCGGGTCGCTGCTCCCTGAGATTTCATACGGTTCACCAGCAATCAGATCTCCGAGGACCTGGATGGTATCGCAGTTATCGTTCAGCTCGATCTCAGTTACGGGGATGTACCTCCCCATGTCCGCCTTCGGATTTATATTTTTCTCATAGAAGATTCCCTCCACCAGGTTCTGATCCTCGACGACTTCGTGCCAGAACAAGATGTCAGGTCCGATATCCTCGTCTTCGATTACAGGGAGATTCGAATTCTTGGCGTAAACATTGATCAAGGCAGGGAGTGTCAGGCAGGTGATCGCTAGGATGGTGGACGCAACGAGAGTAAGAGTAAATGATTTCTTCATAAATTCCCCCTCCTTTTGTTTTGACTCCTTTCTACTTAGTGGACTGGCTCCTTTTTTAATACCTTACCAGAATATTTTTCCTTTTTCAAACCCTTTTTCCTTTTTTTCTAATTTTTCTAATTCAAATAAAAAAAGGAAGCTATTAATTAATCGATTAAGAGGGACCTATCAACCGGTTCTATCCAGATCGTAATAACCTGAATCCTCGCTTCTTTGTGGACTTCTCCCGGCTTCGCCGGGGACTTTTTTCGGCCCATTCCCCGTCGTTCCCGCGAAAGCGGGAACCCACCATTTTGCTAATTTGCTGGATCCCCGCTTTCGCGGGGATGACGGGACGAGGGATGAATTGGATTTCCTATGTGATTGAATTAAAGCGATTATCGAATATA
>CAZFWM010000612.1:0-2490 GCA_964522545.1 uncultured Thermodesulfobacteriota bacterium | reverse complement strand
GACAGAAACAAGTCAAATATTGGATTTCCTATTGAATGAACTTATCCCGGCTTCGCCGGGTACTTTTTCTCGGCCAACTCCCCGTCGTTCCCGCGGAAGCGGGAACCCATAGTTTTACTCATTTGCTGGATCCCCGCTTCCGCGGGGATGATGGTGCGAGGGGTTAATTGGAGTTCCTATCGAATCAAGTTCCGTTCCGAGGCAGAGCCTCGGAACGAGGTTATTGGAGGGACGGCTTCCCCTCCGTCCTTCCATCCTAGCCCATAATAAGAGAACGAATGATATAGAGCATTCTATTGGCCTCATTCCAGGTGTCCTCGAAGGCGACGCTCATATCAAAAACGTGAAACACGACGTAAACGATGCTCACTATTATAAGCACTGTGTGAACAGGAGTCACGAATCGCCAAGGCCGTCTCATTCTCGCCGTCTCGATGTAAAGGGCATTGAGCATGACGACCGGAACAGTGGAGAGCCCGGAAAAAAGAATCGAATATCGGATTGCCGGACTCATCTCCCTCGCAAGCCACTCGAACAAGGCAACGACAGCCACGATCATGGCTGTTTCCCATATCGATGAAAACAGGAAGGCAGGCTTGAAGCCTCCCCACGGGATCCTGAGGACCATAAGCAGGATCGAGACCGACAGAAACAGGGCTGCCACGATGAAAATTCGAAGCCGGACGACATGCTTTTTCACACGCTCGACACGACTCTGGATGGTCTCCTCTATGTAATCGCCCGGGTAGCGCCTCATGGCCTCATAGGCCGCCAGGGCGGGCCCGTACTCCCTCTGCACGAACCAGCTGTCCCCGACGGCGACCTGGGCCCGGGATGCGAGCCTGCTCTTCGGGTATCCCTTCAACAGCTCTTCGAAGTACCCCCGCCCCCGATCATATTGTTTCCCTTCCACATGCTTGTTTCCCAGAAAAAACAGGACCTCGTCCGTCTCTGAAAAGTCGGGATACCTCTCCATGAGACCTTCCAGAGCGGCCGTCATGTCTCCCGACTCGAGGTCCCACTGTTCCTGCTTTGTGCGGTGAAAGATCCTGTACGGCTCATGATCCCAATCAGGCAAGTCCTTCAGGTATTCGTATCGCTCTACTATCTTTTTTGCGTTCCTCGATGTCGGATACCGCTCGATGAAGAGGCCGTAGTGGTGAATGGCCGACCCGATGTCGAACAAATTGAAATCACAGAGACGCCCCGCCTTGGCCAGTGCGTCCTCGGCAAGCCTGTCATGGGGAAACCGCTCCGCCACCCTGAGGAACAGGGCAAGGCTCTCTTCATATTTCCCCTCGATCTTGAGGCGGTTGGCCCCGGAAAACAGCTCCCGCACCTCATCCGGAGCAGGCTGAGCCGATGCGAGGGTCAGGGCAAAGCAGAGAGTTATATGAGATACCATCTCATCGATCCTGCGTTGGGTTGCTCTAAATTCCAACAGTACGATATCATAAGGAACCAAAGTTGAGAATGCACTGAGGAGGGTAGTATGAAATCGTACATTGGCATTCTGTGTCTAATTATTCTCTGCTGTACCGTGGCTGCGGAAGCCGCCGAGAAAGGCGCCGATACCGAGGAGCTGGGCGAGGTCGTGGTGACGGCGACACGGCGGGAGATGCTGCTGAGCGACGTGCCGGACGTTCTCCAGGTGATCACCCGCCGGGAGATCGAGGAGCTGAATCCGTCGTCCACGGGCGAGCTGCTCGAGTACGTCACCGGCGTGAGCATCGAGACCGGGACCGGGAGCGGGCTGCCGGAACGCCATGTAGTGGGGCTCAATGGCCTGCCCGCGAGCTACACCCTTGTGCTGGTGGACGGCGTTCGCCTCCTCAGCGAGCACATCCACACGGGCCGCAACCTGGAGCTCATCCCACCCCATATCATCGAGCGCATCGAGATCATACGCGGGGCCGCATCGGCCCAGTACGGGGCCGACGCCATCGGCGGCGTAGTGAACATAGTCACCCGCAAGTGCGGCGACGAGCCCGAGACGTCCCTGGCCGGCGCCGCCGGCTTTTACGCAACCTACGAGGCCGAAGCCGCGTGGATGAGGCCGGTCACAGAACACATCCGGCTCTCCATGTTCCTGAGCCGGGAGCAGAGCGACGGCGTCCCCCTCGAGGAGCCGGCCCACCGGGTGGACAACATGGGCTACAAGCGGCTCAACCTGCTCTCCCGGGTCGATGTGGACATGGCCGAGTCCACGAATCTGTTCGGCTGGATCAACTGGGTGGACAACACGGTGGACTGGCGGGGCGATGAGGCCGACAGCTATATGGCGACCGGGGTCCTCGGCGTGTCGCACGCCTTCCTCCCTTCACTGAGCCTGTCCACCAAGGTCTCGTACACGAGATGGGAGGCCGAGACGAACGAAGAGCAGAACGAGCTGGTCCAGCCGGAGTCATACGTCACGTGGCACATAGCCGATGCCCACATCCTGACAGGGGGCATGGACTACAAGCACCACGAGTTCACGCGCAACGCCGT
>CAZFWM010000611.1:0-2492 GCA_964522545.1 uncultured Thermodesulfobacteriota bacterium | reverse complement strand
AGCAGGTCATCGTGACCTGCGAGCGGGCCATCAACTTCGGCGATCCCCACAGCACAGCCTTCGTGCAGATGGTCTACGACCGCAAGGACTTCCCCGACATCGACGAGGCCTACCGCCGCACCGGGGCCCTCCTCGTGGAGGTCTTCGAGAAGCTCGGCGTCGAGGGGGTCTGGTACAAGCACATGGGGGGCGTGCGCGTGGGGGGAAGGAAGATCGCGGGGTTCCTCTTCTCCGAGATCGAGGACGTGGTAATGATGACCGCCTCGTGCATGCTCGCCGAGCTGAAGACCGAGGAGTTCTTCAAGGTCGCCTGGGTCCCGCCCGAGGTGAAGGACAAGGTCCTGGAGCCGCTCATCAGCGTGGAAGAGCTCACCGGCCGCCGGCCGAGCAACGAGGAGTTCCGCGACGCCGTGGTTGCCTCCTTCGAGAAGGCCTTCGAGTTCACCGTCGAGCCCGGCACCCTGGACCGGGACGAGAAGTTCGGATACGAGAAGCAGCGCGCCCTGGCGTACCGGAAGTGATCCGGTCCAAGCGGAGATGCACTTCCCACGGTCCAATCATCGTAACCTCTCATTTGCTATAGGGCGGGCCGTGCCCGCCGACTCCTTACCTGTATGACACTATAGCGGCGGCCACGGGCCGCCCTATGGATATTGCTCAGACATTTTAATAGTGCATTAGCGAAGCGTAACGCACTTTTCTATTCTCGACTTTTTTCCATATTCCTACGAAACAGTTTTGACTTTTTTGCATAAACATGAAAAATAGTCAAGCCATGATCCAGAGAAACCTATACGATGTGGCCTTCTCTTCGGAGTGGGGCCGGCAGATGCGCTTCATCACCGGACCGCGCCAGGTGGGGAAGACGACCCTCGCAAAAGAAAAGCTTCGACGTGATGGGTTGGAGCATCTCTATTATCTGTGGGAATTGAGAAAGGTCCGACAGAGGTACAAAGAGAACGAGCTTTTCTTCACGGAAGACGGAATGGCAAGCGCGTCAAAGAAACTGTGGATATGCTTCGATGAGATCCACAAGATGCCGAAGTGGAAGAATATCCTCAAGGGGATATTCGACGAGACCTGGGAGCGATACCAGTTCATCGTCACCGGCTCTGCGAAATTGAATTTGAAAAAACATGCGGGAGACAGCCTTGCGGGCCGATTCTTCACGTTCCACCTGCTGCCGCTCACTCTGAACGAGATCCATTCGGGTAATAGCGTCCAGCCAATCGTTCCGAATTCTGCCCGGGAATATGTCGAGACCAGGCTCGACGCTCCCCCGGCCCCGCAGGCGAGCCTGTCACAGCTGCTGACTTACAGCGGCTTCCCAGAACCCTTTCTCAAAAGCACGAAGCCCTTTTACAGAAAATGGTCCCAGGAGTCTCTCGATATGGTCATCCGCGAGGACATCGGGGAGCTCACGCGAATCGTGGACAGCGAGTATATCCACGACCTCTTTCAATTGCTCCCCGAACATGTGGGAAGCCCCCTCTCCCAATCGTCCCTGGCCTCTCACATCCAGGTGAGCCCCACCACCATCAAGAGCTACCTCCGACGGCTGGAAGACTTCTTCCTCATCTTTTCGCTACGGCCTTGGTCAAAAAACATCAAGCGGTCACTTCTCAAGGCGGGGAAATACTACCTCTATGATTGGTCGAGGATTCGGAGTGAAGGCCCGCGATTTGAAAACTATGTAGCTTGCGAGATGCAGGCCGTGCTCTCTCTGTGGGGGGATTCTACGGGAGAGGCCTTCGATCTCTTCTACATCCGAACAAAGGAGAAAAAGGAGACCGACTTCCTCGTGGTAAGAAATGGGAAACCCTGGTTTCTGGCGGAGGCAAAACTCTCTGACGACCGCATCGAGAGACATCATCTCGATACAATGTCCGTGCTGGGCAACATCCCCTTCGTGCAGATCTGTCTGGAGCCGGGAGTCCTTTCCATGCAGAAGAAGGACGCTTTCCGGATCTCAGCGCAGCAGTTTTTCAGCTGACCTGTCCTCGATGATCGCCTCCCTTACTCCCATGCCCACGCACAGGGTGGCCAGGCCGTAGTAAGGTCAAGGCTCCATGATCTTTAACCCTCTGAACCATTGCTTGTAGAATCCTCGATCCCTGGTCAAAAGCCGGTCGGCTGCAAGTTTCGCATGGGAGGCAACCAGGAAATCAGGTATCAAGTGTTCCCGTTTGCCACCGGCTTCCCTGTACATATTCCACGTTTCACCTGCCAACAGAGCGGATTCTTGGGAGATCGGGACATAATCCACGTTGAGGACTTGGAGCGCTTCCAACAAAGTGGAGCGTTTGGGAAAACAGGGCCTGAGCTCTGCCAGTACGACTTCACAGACGATTAGGCTTCCCTCCCGCAAGACCTTCCGGAGAGCCCTCTGGGAACTGTGCACGTGGACTGGGTCGTCGGTGAATACATCGAGCAATACAGAACTCGACAGTCAGAAGTTCTCCTGCCTGAATTTCCCTAACGGAATTCCTCTC
>CAZFWM010000610.1:0-2492 GCA_964522545.1 uncultured Thermodesulfobacteriota bacterium | reverse complement strand
TACTTTACTATAGCTGACTTCGCTTCGCTCGCAACATCCTCAAGGTGCTCAATTGCCGATCTTATAATTTTCTATGCATTGATGAAAACAACCAAATAAACCAAGGAGGTAAACCATGTCATTCGAGAAAGCCTACATACCCTACGGCGGCTACTGGAGCACGCCCTTCAGCCGGTGGCAGGGGAGCTTCGCCGGCCAGCACGCCATCAAGTTCGCCGCGGAGATCACCGGCAGTGCCCTTGAAGAGCGCAAGATCCCGGTCGAGACCTTTGACACCATGGTCTTCGGCATCACCGTTCCCCAGAAGCACTGTTTCTACGGCACGCCCTGGCTCGCCGGCATGATCGGCGCCACAGGGATCACCGGGCCGATGATCGGCCAGGCCTGCGCCACCGGGACCAAGTGCGTGGAGACGGCGGCCCGGGAGATCGAGATGGGGGACAGCGGGGCCGCCCTGGTGGTCACCACGGACCGCTGCTCGAACGGCCTCCACATCTACTACCCCAACCCGCTCGGCCCGGGCGGCCAGGGTGACAAAGAGGACTGGGTCATGGACAACTTCGGCTTCGACCCCTTTGCGAAGAACGCCATGATCCAGACCGCGGAGAACGTGGCCCGCGAGAGCGGAATCGAGCGCTCGGCCCAGGATGAGCTCACCCTGATCCGCTACGAGCAGTACCGCGAGGCCCTCAAGGACGACGCGGCCTTCCAGAAGCGCTACATGGTCAGCCCTGTCGAGATCAAGAATCCTTCCGGCCGGAAGGTCGTTGCCACTGTGACCGGCGACGAGGGGATCTTCGACACCACGGCCGAGGGCCTTGCCGGCCTCAGACCGGTTCTAAAAGAGGGGACTGTCACCTTCGGCTCCCAGACCCACCCGGCCGACGGCAACACCGGGATGATCGTCACCACCCGGGACAAAGCGAAAGAGCTTTCCAGGGACCCGGGCATCGAGATCCAGGTGGTCTCCTACGCCCAGGCCCGGGCCAAGAAGGGCTTCATGGCCGCCGCCATAGTGCCGGCCGCCCGCCTGGCTCTGGAGAGGGCCGGCATCGGGGTCCAGGACTTGGCCGCCATCAAGACCCATAACCCCTTCGCCGTGAACGATGTCTACTTCTGCAACGAGATGGGCGTGAAGCCGGAGGCCATGAACAACTACGGCTCCTCCCTCATCTACGGTCACCCCCAGGCGCCCACGGCCTCACGCCTCATCATCGAGCTCATCGAGGAGCTCGCCATGAAGGGGGGCGGATGGGGCCTGTTCGACGGGTGCGCCGCGGGCGACACGGCGGCGGCGCTCGTCCTCAAGGTTACAGCGGGCTGATCCGTTTCTACATTTGACTGATCCGAACTGTAGGGGCACGGCATGCCGTGCCCCTGCTTTAATTGCAAAGGAAATCCAACTTTCTTCGCTGAACCCGAGAAATGCAGGCAAGTCAAACGATCAAATTGAAATGGCTCGGCACGGCCGGGTTTCACATACTGTTCGAGGGTCGGGAGCTTCTCCTCGACCCATACCTCTCCAGGCCGGCCGAGGCAACGCCTGCGATCAGGGCAAGGGCGGCCGACTTCCTGGGAGTCTCCCTGATTCTCATCTCCCACGGCCACTTCGACCACGCCATGGACGCGGCCGCCCTGGCGCGCGTCTCGGGGGCCCGGGTCTGTGCTCCCCGGAAGACCTGCCGGATTCTGGAGAAACAGGGTCTCGATCCGGCCGCCCTCTCTCCCAACGAGGAGACGCCTTCACTCGAGTGGAACGGCGTCGATATCCGGATCGTTCCCTCCAGGCACATAAAAATAGATACCCCTCTTATTCTGAGGACTCTGATAAGGGCTTTACGGGATGGCATCTTTTTTCAAATGCTCCCTCTTCTGAAAAACTACCCCCTCGGCTCCAACTCCGACTTCCTCTTCGACTTCTCCGGCTACCGCCTCCTCTTCTCCGGAAGCGGCGGCGGCGACTGGAGCGCCCTGGCCCGCCTGGAGCCGCACTGTTACCTCCTCCCCTTTGCCGGCCGGTCCGACGTGACGGACCACTACATCCGGGCCCTGCGCATCCTCCGGCCCGAGACCGTGGTCCTCCAGCACTTCGACGACTTCTTCCCCTCCTTCTCCCCGGAGACCCCGGTCGAGGAATTCCGGGCGAGGCTCGAGCGCGAGCTCCCCGCGATCCGCCTGATCGTTCCCGAGGCGGAAGAAGAGTTCAGTCTGCCTTGAGGGGCTCCGGCGTAGAATCGGCCGGTCTGTTATAATCTGAACAGAACTCGCGTAGGGAATAGTATTGGGCCTTGCCGAAGGCTTCTTTTCTGACGCCTCATCCGTCGTTCCCGCGCGAGCGGGAACCCAGGATTGTGCTCATTTTTTTCCTCTCGTTCCCAGGCTCTGCCTGGGAACGAATTTACTGGAGGCTCTACCTCCTTCAGGGATTTTAACGAATTTGTACGCTTAAAGAGGCAGAGCACCTGAAAAGTTCTGTTCCGAGGCGGAACCTC
>CAZFWM010000609.1:0-2519 GCA_964522545.1 uncultured Thermodesulfobacteriota bacterium | reverse complement strand
GTCCGCCAATACTACATGTTGTACCATGCTGAGTCAACCGGATAGGCAGTAGACGGCATTCTCCATCGGGCTCGATCAACAGCATGAGCCGGGAGCGTATTGGGAGTACAATAACAGCGCCATTCAGACGCTGGAGTATATTCTGAACATGGCGACCGGCCTCGATGTCTGTGAATGCGCCCGACAGCGCCTCTTCGAACCCCTCGGGATGGCTTCGACCTACGGCACGGATGCCAATGGGAATGCCATTGTCTTCGCCGATGTGAGGGCATCGTGCCGGGACCTGGCGCGCCTGGGCTATCTCTATTTGCGAAAGGGGCTCTGGAGCGAGGGACGGCGGATTATTTCCGAGGCCTGGGTCGAGGAATCCGTCGAACCGTCCACGCCTCTCAACTCCGCCTATGGGTATATGTGGTGGCTCAACCGCGAGGGCCATTGGGTGCTGCCCACGATGCCGGATGGTCGATTAGAAGGGGACGGGAGCATCATGTCCACAGATCTGCCTAATAATGTGTATGGGGCCATCGGAATGGGCAATCAGGTCGTCGCAGTGGACCCCGGCACCCATATCGTCTTCTCCCGGCTCGGCGAAGTCTCCCCCGACGCACCTCCCGTGTCCGGGGAAGTAGTCGCCGGACTGGCCGAAAGGATACGAGCGGCCCTGTTGGATTAAATCCGAAAAATGCAGTAGTCACCTACTGCGGCATGGAAAACCTTGCTGCAACGCTTGTTTCACGATTTTGGTCCTCGACGTAGTTTTCAGCTACGCCTCCGGGCCAAAATCGCTCCAACTTCGCGTTTCGCTAAGGTTTTCTGCGCCTCGCTACGGCGCCTACTGCATTTTTCGGGTTGACCCTGTCATCGCAAGAGTATCCTTTCCTCGATCTTCATGGCTGAACTTCCGGCCGATTTCTTGACACGTTGCGTCTAATCTTGTATTTTGCTAAATTCCAATGTGATCCACTCGACCGGATCCGTCAGCAGGAAGAGGAGAACCGACCATGGCGAAAGCAAAAGCAAAGACTCGTGTCAAGGCAGCGAAGAAGAAATCGACCCGGCCCAAGAAGGCCGCCCTTCGGCCGAAAACCGCGACCGCAGCGGCCAAATCCAAACGCCCGACCGTCAAAAAGAAAGCGGCCCCAAAGAAGAAGGCGGCCCCGAAGAAGCGGACCGCTATGAAGAAGGCGGCTCCGGAAAAACGGCTTGAGACAGTGCTCGTCACCGGGGCGGCCGGGTGCGTGGGCCACTTCGTGATCGAGGAGCTCCTTTCGCAAGGGTACGCCGTGGTGGCCACCGATCTTCCGGGTTCCCCATTCCCAGAGGCCAACGAGCATCTCACCATCAAGGCGGGCGATCTCTCGGACCAGGCATTCACCGCCTCTCTCGCCGAAGGAGTCGACCACATCATTAACACCGCCGCCATAGTCGACGTCGGCCTCCCCTATGAAAAACAGGCCCCGGTGAATCTGGATGCGGTCAAGACGCTCTACCAGGCGGGCCAGGCAGGCGTCGCAAAGCGGTTCATCCACTTCAGCTCCGGCTCGATCTACGCCGAGTCCAACCGGCCCATCGACGAGTCCGACCTCATCGACCCGGGAAACGACTATGAGCGGACCAAGGTCGACAGCGAGCACTACCTCTTCTCCCGTCCCAGGACGAAGAACCCCGCCGTGACGATCATCCGTCCGGCCCTGATCTACGGGCCCCGGGGCAAGGTGCTCATGGCGGCCGTCGCGCCGCTGGCCCCAATGCTTCGGGACATCTCCCCTTACTTCATCCGCCTCGATGGGGGGCCGAAGACGAACATGGTCCACGGCAAGGACGTGGCCCGCGTAGCAGTCTTCCTCCTGAAAAAGACGAAATCCCACGGGGAGGTCTACAACGTGGCCGATGACGACCCCATCCCGTTCACCGCCTTCTTCAATGTGGCGTGCGAGGCCTACGGCCTGAAGGCGGTCGGCCCGGCCATCCCCTACCCCCCGCTCACCCTCGTGCGGCTGGCCAAGCCCCTCATCTCCAACGACGAGATCTTCAAGGGGATCAACATGATCGCCGGATCGCTGTGGGACCGGATCCGCAGGCGGTACGGCCTGACCGAGGACCTCCGGTTCAATCTCAGCAAGGAGATGACCGCCTACGGCACGACCTCTGTGATCTTCAACAACAACAAGATAAAGGACCTCGGATTCAACTTCCTTTATCCGGACTTCCGCTCCGGGTGGGCCAACACCTTGGAGTGGTACAAGGACCACCGCTGGGTCCCCACGCCGGAGGAGATGGCATAGGGCGGGCCATGCCCGCCTACTCTTATGGAACGCAACCCTTAAGGCGGCCACGGGCCGCCCTATCGGCTGAGGCACAGAGGGGCAAAGGCACAAAGTAAGGAAAATCTCAAATGGATACATTCTTTACCCCCCGATCCGTGGCGGTCGTGGGCGTCTCGGAATCGCCCACCAACCTGGGGCGCCGCATCATCCAGAACCTCATCAACTTCCAGTACGACGGGATCATCTACGCCG
>CAZFWM010000608.1:0-2535 GCA_964522545.1 uncultured Thermodesulfobacteriota bacterium | reverse complement strand
TGGAAGAATATGAAATCCCAATTTACGTTTACAATAGAGACATTAAGAGACTTAAGAAAAAACATTATAATAATCGCTGTCTTGATTTAGATCTACACCCGTTTTGCGACCGGCGTTTTCCCCTAGGCGACTTCAAAATTAAGCCTTTTCCTGTCCCGCACTGGGATGGTTTCCGTACTTTTGGTTTTGAATTGAGATGCGCGCAGTATTCTACTGAAGTGAAATTGGCTGTCGCCACTGACTTCAAGAATGAGCGAAATCTAAGTCATTTGTTCGAGAACTCTCACTTTATATACATCGAGTCGAACCACGACTTGGAATTGCTACGCAAAAACCCCAATCCTAATTCGATGTATCACCTGTCAAACGAACAGTGTGGGCGGCTGTTGAGGCGATCTTTGGACGAGAGTGATTTTCCGCCTATGACCATAATGCTTGGCCACTTGAGCGAAGTTCGTAATGATCCCGCACTGGCAAAACAGACAGTGAAGAAGATTCTGCGGGAAGGTGGCCACAACAATATTCCCGTTTTTTACGCTCCACGTTACCGTAAGTCGAATCCTGTTACGATCTATGGATAACTGAGTTGCCTCTCATAGCTACAGAGGATATTGTGACATCTTAAGTAATCCTTTTATTTGGGGGCAAGTTCTTCTCAATGCCAGGCAACCGCATAGTGGCCCGTAGGACCGACAGTTTTAAACAAAAGGAGGCGATATGCCCGGAATTTTTAAGATATATGTAAAAACCCACTTCTCTGCCGCTCACTCCATCAGGGGCTAAGAGGGGGATTGTGCCCGGGCCCACGGGCACAACTGGATCGCAGAATATGCCCTACAGGATATGCGCAAGCCCATGGGCGTAACCACCTACCAGCTCACAAAGGCCCTGCCGGACGACCTCAAGGCCAGTCTTCCCAGCCCCGAACAGCTCGAGGCCGAGCTGAGCGAAAGGCCCGAAGGCGAATCCTCTCAATGACTTTAAGTGGTCGGCATAGGCGGTTTGAAAAACGGTGCCCCCATCCCGGTCAAAGCCGTCTCCAGCGGCATCAACGACCAAACCACAACAGGACATATTGATGCCGGACCCCTTCGCCAAATACGAAAACACCTTCGCCTCCCTGCGCTGCGGAAAGGTCGAAGCCCACACCCGCCCGCACAAACCGGTCCTCCTCCTCGCCCTCCTCGACCTTCTTGAGAGCGGCCGCATCGTCGAGAACAGGGTAGACCTTTCGCCCGAGCTGCTCGAGCACTTCAATCGCTATTTCGAGATCGTGAAGGCCAGGGACGACTCCCCCACGCCGATCAATCCATTTTTCTTTCTCCGGGGCGACAAGTTCTGGCATCACAGGCCGCGCCCGGGCATGGAGAAGGCCTACCGGTATATGCGAGGCCCGAGGGGCATCCGTGCCCTAAACGAGGTCATCGAATACGCCTACCTCGACGATGAGCTTTACGAGATCCTCAACGACCCGGGTTGCCGGGAGAAGCTGCGTCGGACGATCATCGGCCGATATTTCGCGGAGCACACCCAGGCCCTGAACAAACTCATCAGGGAAGAGAGGCAGATCGGCCAGCACGAACGCTTCCTCAAGGACCTGCCCGGAGACAGGGTCTCGGAAAAGAGGGCCCCGAAAGTAAACGACCGCGTCAGAGACACGGCCTTTTCCCGGGTCGTACGCGATATATACGATTACCGGTGCGCGGCCTGCGGATTGCGCATCATTCTGGACAGCGGCATCTCGATCGTGGATGCCGCCCACCTGATCCCTTTCAGCGAGTCCCACGACGACAACCCGCGAAACGGAATGGCCCTGTGCAAGAACCACCACTGGGCCATGGACAGGTTTCTGATCGCCCCGGCCCCCGATCACAGATGGCACGTCTCCAGGAGCCTCGACGATAGAATCGAAGGACAGCGCGACCTTCTGGACCTGAAGTACCGGACCATCCTCCTGCCCAGAGACACGAGATACAGCCCGAAAAAAGACTCCCTCGAATGGCGCCAGGTACGCCTTCTACGCACCGATTGACAGGGAAAGGAGCGAGCCCCAATTGTCCCTACCGAAAGAGTCCCCCTTCCATTCGATCGACCCCAAAAGGATTCTCATCGAATCCGAACACGCAATAGCATTCCTGGACGGATACCCCGTTTCCAAAGGCCACACCTTGGTCGTCCCCAGGAAAATAGTGACAAGCATTTTCCAGCTCGACGAAACCATCCGAATCGCAATCTTTGAATTTACGGCAACCGTCCGGGAACTGCTTGAAGAGCGATATCACCCGGATGGCTTCAACATAGGCATCAATGACGGCCCGGCCGCCGGCCAGACCATATCGCACGCCCACATCCACATCATCCCGCGCTATGAAGGAGACGTGCCGGATCCTCGCGGTGGGGTGCGGTGGGTAGTGCCGGAGAAGGCTAGATACTGGGATGGATGAAGAAGTTCAGAATGAAAAGGGGATATGCAAATGGAATGTACCGCGTCACAATATGGTTATCCCCACGGAAGACCTTTATCCACCGGGATTC
>CAZFWM010000607.1:0-2546 GCA_964522545.1 uncultured Thermodesulfobacteriota bacterium | reverse complement strand
TCCTCCTCAAATCCACCTTATACACCTGTCCAGATTTTCGGGGCCATTATAAATCACGCCCGTGGGGAACAGGATTCGACATGGGAGCGGATGAGTTTTCGACGGAGCCCTGCTCCGTGATTACCTCCACGGGGGATCAGTTTTTCGTTCTCTATATGCTTCCGGCTTTGTCCTTTATCTTCTTCAGTCGAAGATTCTTAAGAAGATAAGATTGAAAGATTTTCCTATGCATCTGATGGTGCGGGTTTCTGCAGTGGAGGTCGAGAAAAAAGAGTCCCGAAATTGATCGATTTCAGTTTCAAAGGTGCATAGAAATCATTGGGTTGGATCGATTCCATCTTGGCAAATGTTCACTATTGTTGAGTCGAACTGAAAAATCTTTTTTTTCTGCATTGGGGGATGATATAGCGCTTTTCCCCGTATATTAATATGGAGAAAGAACCCAATTAAAGAAAAACTTCATTCCCATGGGGATCATAACAAGAGATAGGAGAATAGGAATGAAACGTCTTGTCTATGCGATTTCTCCTTTATCATTCCTAATCCTTACCTTGTCCGCACATCCAACCCATTCCGCCATTATCAATGTCCCGGCCGACCAACCGACCATCCAGGCGGGGATAGACGCAGCCTCAGACGGAGATCTCGTCTTCGTGGCTTCCGGATCATATATCGAGAACATCGATTTCCTCGGAAAGGCTATCACGGTCAAGGCCAGGGGGGGAGCTGATTTGACCGTCATTGACGGAGGGCAGTGCCGTGCGTCCGTGACGTTTATCAGCGGAGAAACAGGGGAAGCGGTCCTCGAAGGCTTCACGATTACAAACGGGACGGGAAATCCCGGTCCCTTTCCAGGAGGATATTATGGAGGCGGGATCTTCTGCGACGACCACTCCTCTCCGACGATCCGGGACTGCACGATCACGGGGAACCAGGCCAGGAGCGGCGGAGGGATCTATTGCTGCGACTCCGATCCCGAAATAACGAATTGCACGATCTTTGGGAACCATGTGACGCAGACCTATTCAGGCGGAGGATGCGGCGGAGGGATCTATTGTTCTGAATCTTCGCCGAGAATCGCGAGCTGTACCATCTCGGGAAACACCATCGATGAATCGCCCGGAGCATACCTTGTAGTTGCCGTGGGCGGCGGGATCAGCACTGACTCTTCCGACCTGATGATCGATGACTGCACGATCACCGGAAACGACAGGGAAGGAATCGCATGCTGGTACGAATCGTCTCAGACCGTTGTGAACTGCACGGTCTCGGAAAACGGCGGGACCGGGATCCAAAGTATCCTGGGCGGGTCCGTGGAGGTCATGGACTGCACGATCTCTGAAAACGGCGGTCGAGGCATCTACTGTGTCGAGGGGATCTACTCGACGATCATGAACTCTTCCATCGCGGCGAATTGCGCCGAGTATGGTGGGGGGATCTACTGCTCTGGCTCCACCACAACCATCGCGAACTGTGTGATATCGGGGAACAGCACGGACAAGTTCGGCGGGGGGATACACTGCATTGGCGGCTCCTCGACGGTTGTGAACTGTGTGATCTCAGGAAACCGTGCCGACAGGTTCGGCGGAGGTGGGATCTACTGGGGAAGCGGATCCCATGCAATCACGAATAGCACGATCGCGGGTAACAATGCCGACTACGGCGGCGGGATTTGCTCTGATTGGGAGTCCGAGAAATACATTCAGAATTGCATCTTACGGGGCGATTCCGCCCGTCAGGGCCATGAGCTCTGGATCGGAATCATGGATCCCGATCATCTTTCCATCCTCACTGTAAGCTACAGCGACGTTCAGGGTGGGGCAACGGAAGCATACATAGAGCTCGGCGCAACTCTGATTTGGGCCGAAGGAAACATTGACGCGGACCCGCTCTTCGCGGGGCCAGCCGACTACCGCCTCTCGACCGGCTCTCCCTGCATCGATGCCGGAGACCCGGCCCCGATCCACGACGATTCATGTCTCCCTCCTTCTCTGGGAGCAGAGCGGAACGACATGGGAACCTATGGCGGCCCCGGAGCCTGCGGATGGTGCGGCGACCGTGACGGAGACGGCTTCGAGTCGATGGTCTGCGGAGGGGAGGACTGCGACGATGTGGATGCAACGGCAAATCCCAGCATGGATGAGATCTGTGACGGCGTCGACAACGACTGCGACGGTTCGGTGGACGAGGACTTCGATCGGGATTTCGATGGTTGGACCACCTGCGACGAGCCGGTGCCCGACTGTGATGATACCGATCATCAGGTCAATCCAGGGCATGACGAGGTCCCAGGCAATGGCAAGGACGACGATTGTGATGGTCTGACCGACGAACCCTGCTTTGTCGGGGTGGTGATGTGAAATATAGAAAGTTCGACTTGACTGGTCACGCGAACATTTCTGCTATGATGGGCGAGAAAGTCAAAGTTCAAATTCGATCGATATCACTTTCAAATCTGCAATAAAATCGAAGGATTGGATAGATTCCATCGTGGCAAGCTGTACGTAATAGATCCTGTTTTTTCTTTTGATTTCGGTGGGTTACAT
>CAZFWM010000606.1:0-2556 GCA_964522545.1 uncultured Thermodesulfobacteriota bacterium | reverse complement strand
AAACCAAGGGGAATACGGAAAAATTATGGAAGTTGCGAGGGGCGAAGCCCCGAAGCAATCCCCCGGGCTCAGTATGCCTCGGTGCTCAGTGGATTGCTTCGTCGCTGTCGCTCCTCGCAACGTCCCTCAATTGAGTCTTATTGAATCAAATGAAAAAAATCCTCTGCGTCTCTGCGACTCTGCGTTAAAAAAAAACTGGGTGTAAAAGTTCGCCGGAGGGGCGATAAGTTCACGAGTTATGATATTCAGTTTTCGATAAAGGAGGAAGCGCATGATCCGATTGTTTGTTCTCTCAACCGTCCTGAGCCTGATAACGTTTCCGGTATCTGTCTCGGCTGAGGGAAAGAGCCCCTACACGCCGGAAGACCTGCACCGCCTTCATAGAGTCAGCGACCCGGCTGTCTCGCCCGACGGGAAATGGGTGGCCTTTGTCGTGAAAGAGCAGGACTTCGATGAGAACAAGAGCTCAAGCGATATCTGGATGGTCCCGGCCGAAGGAGGAGCCCCGCGGCAGATGACCACGAGTCCGAAGAGCGACAATACGCCCAGGTGGTCCCCTGACGGGAAGATGATCGCCTTTCTATCCGGTCGGGACGAGGACGGGGATGTGCAGATCTGGCTCCTCCCGGCCGACGGAGGGGAGGCCAGGCGCGTCACCGATTTCCCGGGAGGCGTGGATGACGTGGCCTGGACGCCGGACGGAAAGTCGCTCCTCTTTCCCGCACGCGTCTACCCCGACTGCGAGAACCTGGCCTGCACAGAGGAGAGGGATGAGGCGAAGGAGGAGGACAAGGTCAGTGCCATGGTCCACGAGCACCTCCTATATCGCCACTGGATGGCCTACGAGGATGGTAAGACCCAGCATCTGTTCGTCGTCTCCGTGAACCCTCCGGGCACGACCGGGGCCGGCGAGCCCAGGGATCTCACGCCGGGTCTCCGTTACGACGCCCTCATATACTGGCTCGCCTCGGCGGGTCGGGAGTACGATTTCTCCCCGGACGGAACCTATATCTATTTTGCCGGGAACCAGGACGACGACCAGGCGGTCTCCTACAACATGGAGATCTACCGTGCGTCCCTCGGCGGGACCCAGGGCGAAGGGATCGACCCGGGCGAAGGGATCGAGAAGATAACGAGCAACCCCGCCGCCGACGGCTGCCCGCGCGTGTCGCCCGACGGCTCGCGCCTCGCTTACAGGGCCACGGGTCGTCCCGGGTACGAGGCGGACCGCTACGAGCTCATGGTCATGGACCTCGGCACGCGATCCACGCAGAGTCTCACCAGAGAGTTCGACCGCTCCGTGGGGGACCTCTTCTGGTCTACCGACGGGAAGACCCTCTTCTTCGAGGCCGAGGACCGCGGGGACATCAACCTCTTCGCCGTGCCGGCCGCCGGCGGGACCGTGCGCACGGTGATCGGGGGCGAGGGGCCTACGGGACAGGGCTACCACCTGGACGTGCGCCTTGCCGAGCAGGGCTTCTTCGTCTACCGGTACCGGAACTTCGCCCACACCTACGAGATCTATCGGTGCGAGGCGGACGGGTCCGATCCCCGACCGCTCACCGCCGTGAACGGAGAGCTCTACGAGGAGGTCTACATTCCTGACGCCGATGAGATCTGGTACAAGGGGGCCGGGGGGGACTTGGTTCAGGGGTTCGTGCTCCGGCCTCTCGACTTCGACCCCTCGAAGAAGTACCCCATGATGGTCCGCATCCACGGCGGTCCCCAGCAGACCTTCGGCCGCGCCTTCCGCAACGAGTACGCCATCTTCACAGGCGCCGGCTACGTGGTCTTCTTCTGCAACCCCCGCGGGTCCACCGCCTTCGGCCAAAAATTCTGCGACGAGATCCGGGGCGACTGGGGCGGAAAGGTCGTCAAGGACATCCGGGCCGGAGTAAAGCACGTGATCAAGAAGTATCCCTTTGTCGACCCGGAGAGGATCGGCGCCTGGGGCGGATCCTTCGGCGGATTTATGTGCAACTGGATCGAGGGGCACAACGACGACAAGCTCTTCGCCGCCCTGGTCTCCCACGCCGGGGACGCGGACCAGTGGAGCGCCTACGGGAGCACCGAGGAGCTCTGGTTTCCCGAGTGGGAGATGCTCGGCACGCCCTGGGAGAACTCCCGGCTCTACGACAAGCTCAGCCCGATCCGGTATGCCGGGGACTTCGCCACCCCCATGCTCATCACCCACGGCGAGCTCGACTACCGGGTCCCGATCACAGGGAGCGAGCAGATGTTCACCGCCCTGCAGCGCCGCGGGGTTCCCTCGAAGTTCATCCGGTTTCCCGACGAGGGGCACTGGATCATGAAGCCCCAGAACCGGCGCTTCTGGTACGGCTCCATTCTCGATTGGTTCGACCAGTGGTTGAAGAGGGGAGGGGTGTGTGATTTTGTAGCGGCCCGGCCGCGTTAGCGTCTTTGCGACGTTGCGATAAAATACTGGGAGAAAAGTCCGCCCGAAGGGCGATAAGTTCTAGTCCAGGGCAAACTATGATACTATATAAGTGATATGCGGCAAGCAGGTAAGATTAATGAAGAATGATCCGGATATGC
>CAZFWM010000605.1:0-2575 GCA_964522545.1 uncultured Thermodesulfobacteriota bacterium | reverse complement strand
CGGTGAAGTGGTCACTTTCGAAGGCCGACAGATTCTCGTGGTCCCGGCCGACCTTTACGAAGTTGCGGGCGTAGCCGCTCGCCTCGACCCACCGGGTGTGGGAATCCGAATTGCCAGTAGCCGTGAGTCGTGAGCCCGCGTTGAGTAGGTTGAACCAATCCGATAGGCCCTGCATGTTTCCGAAGGTGACCACCTCCATGGCGTTGAAGAGCGGGGAGAGCCACTGGGCGTCAGGCGGCAGACGCACGTCTTCGGCCTCGAACGCGTCCGGCCCCACATAGGGACCGTTTTCGTCGAAGAGGAGATCGATCGTGACGAAGTAGTTGGAGATGTTACCCGGTGCGGGCATGGCCCGGGGGTGCATGATCTGGAAAACCGCGTCCTCTGATATGCCCATGACCTCCTCTGCGAGTTGAACCGGGTCCTTCCCGACCCAGTTCACGGCCCCTCCGTCGGGTGCATCCGTTCGCGGAAGTGGAAACGCTCCGAAGTGGCCGGTTGCAAAGGTGCTGATCTCCTGGCCCGGGATGGAGGCCACACGGTCCTCGACACCGAGGGCCCGGATCGTGGGGCCGTAGTCGGAGACAAAGGCGTGGTCTGTGGCGACGATCACCTCCACCCCCTCGGCGAGCATGTTGGTCACTCGCTTCTCGTATGTGAGCGTCGAGTCCGGGCCCGGGGCCGAGTGGACATGGAAATCGCCCGAGAGGTAGCCGGATGTGTCAACGACCCGGTTGAGGCGCACGTTGAGGTCTCGGATCTCTCCGGGGGAGAGCGTCATGGGCTGACGGAACATGGAATATTCGACTCCCCTCGTCACAACCACGTCCATCTCCACCGGTTCGACGTGCACGTCGAAGATCCCGTCCAGGCTGTCTTCCATGCGGATGACCCCCGGGGCGAGCGGGTCGAAACCATCCCCGGTCAGACGGTAGTCGTGGGGGCTCGGATCGATCCCCAGGGCGAGCAGGCGTGCCGGCATGGGGCTCCCCTGTTCGTCGGTCACGTTGGCGCGAAGCCGGGCGGTTCGGGGAAGCCGGAGAGTCACATCGGGAACTTCAGGCAGGTCATCCCGCTCAGGCACTCTGATGGAGACCGGGCGGGCCTCCGGTCCGCCACCGTGGTAGGGCCTGCCCGCCTGTCCGGCAATGAGCTCCGCGCGCCCCGGAGCAAGGCAGAGATGAAACAGGCCTTGCGCGTTGCTCAGGGCATTGGTGACCGCCCCGGCACGACCGAAGATTGACGGCTTCACCAGTGCGGTGACGTCCGCATCCCCGATGGGTGCACCGGTACCCTCCTCCACGATGCGCCCCAGCACGGGGGTGCATGCAGGCTCAGGATCGTCCGGGTTCTCACCTGTTCTCAAAGAGTCTGTAATCTCGACGGCCTGGTCGAGGTCCTCGCCCACCACGAAGTAGGAGCCGATCGTCATCGCGTCCCCCGGTTCGATGAAATAGGGCGCCGCATGAGGGAACCGTGCGAGGTCGATCAGGCTGCCCCCGTGCAGGAGCGCCCAGGCACCCAGGATTCCAACGAGAATGCGGCCGGAGTCCCGGCCGTCCGGGAACAGCCCGTAGCTGAGGGGAATAGAGGGCTCAATGGACTCGAAGAAGAGCCTGTCCGTCAGGGCGATCAAGGGAGGGGTAAAGGCCGGAGCGCCCGGGACGAAGCTGTTCACCAGCCCCCCGTGGATGAAATAGGCCGGTGCATAGGGGACCGCTTCCTGGCCGGTGTTGAAGGCGGTCAGCTCCACACGGAGCGCCCGGCTACCGGGCTCGAGAGAGTAGAGTATCCGAAACGTGAGGGGCCAGATCCGGTCCAGATCCGTTCCCTGGAGGCCGAAGAAGTCGATGCCGAGGAGTGTCGAAAAGGCGAGGTCGGTAATGATGTAGCCGTTCAGAGCATACGAGCCGAGCGTCTCCACAACGGCCCTGCGCCCCGGTCCGCCCGGATCGAGGACCTCCACCGACTCTGCCATGACGGTCCCGGTCAGGTTTAGGAGAAACCCGAGCTCGCCGAATACGTCGCGACCAGCCGCTCCGCCGGGTATGCGGATGTCGGCGTCGATCAGGTTTCCGCCGAACTGGGAGGCCACGGCGATCTTGGATGTGGGTTGCTCGATCAGGAACCGGGCCCGGTCGTTCTCGAGGAGAATATCCCCCACTCTCCCCGTTGCCCGCATGCCGCCGATGAGCCGGCCTTCGGTATCGACCCGGTACGCGCACGCTCCCTGGAGCGGATCACACGGCCGGCCTTGCTCGGCCTCCCCTGCCCCGCCATGACATCCCGCATACATGGAAAGGAGTATAAACCAAGAAAGGGCCAAAAATAGGCGGCAAAAGGTTTTCATGAAAGGGGTTATTTCAACAAAGGTACGTAATGCGACATAGAAACAGGGATCACGAGAACCTTCTCTAATGAGAGATCCCACTCCACGGTCCTTCAGCTCTCCAGGCGGTCCAGTGATCGCCGATGCCCGCCGCAACCTCACCATGCTCATGTTTATGTACATAGAAAGAACTAGTCCCAAAATAAGCGCAGTTTGACTCGGTTGTAGCTCACTCGAGAAACAAAA
>CAZFWM010000604.1:0-2607 GCA_964522545.1 uncultured Thermodesulfobacteriota bacterium | reverse complement strand
AGTTCGAAAGGAAACATGGAGATAAAAAGGAGAGGCTTGTAATGGCAAAGCACTGCGTTCAAACTGGAAATACGATAGACCACAAGCCGAATTCCGGCCCCAAAATCGACAGGCGTCGCTTCCTGCAGCTTTTCTCCGGTGGGCTGGCGTTGTGTGCCACCGGTCCTCGCTTGTCTTTTGCCTCCTCATATCGCGTTGGAGTGGGGCATCGATCCGACCCCTATGAGGCTACCATGGCTGCTGTCGAGGCTTGCGGCGAGTGGCCTCCCGAGTCCCTGACCGGCCGCACGGTTGTGATCAAGCCGAATCTCATTACACTGGATCCGGCGGATACGGGAGTCACAACAGATCCGGAGGTCGTACGGGCTATGGTGGATCTTGCACTAAGGGATGGCGCCGAGAATGTCCTTATTTGCGAGGCAAGCCAGGGAGAGGCCCCATTTACTGAGTGCGGCTACGATTTCTTCAGTACCTATGATCCGAGCGGGCGCGTACAGTTGGTGGATCTGAATGATCAACCGGAACAGTTGGTAAAAATTCCCAATGGACTGGCCTATCGGTATCTTTACATACCTGAATGCCTTATGGGAGACGACGTCTTTTTCATCAGCGTCGGGAAGATGAAGACGCATTTTAATACACTGGCAACACTGTCTATGAAAAACTTGGTCGGACTTACGAAGGCAGAGCGTTACACGCCCACCGAATTTTTCAACCGTATCGGTCATCACGATCGAGGTATAGAACAGACGATTCTGGACCTCAACATGATAAGGCCGATCGATTTTGCCGTTGTGGACGGGATATGGGCCATGGAGGGTTTCGGTCCTACCAATGGAGACCCGGTACGAATGGATCTGGTAATTGCAGGTCGAAATTCCTTAGCTGTCGACCGGGTCTGCCTGACGGCGATGGACATCCCACAGAGCGGGCTGCTGCACCTTTCCTATGCATCTCAAAGGTCCCTGGGGCCATCCAGCCTCAGTATGATCTCCATCCAGGGGGATTCATTTACACCTCATTCTTTCCTTCTTCCGAATACGCTTCCCTTAGTCGGAAAACCCGCTGTCTTTCCTTTTTACTTCTTTCCGGGAACAAATAACTCTGTGTGGTTCGCCTACGTACTGCGCCGCCCGCCGTGTATCGTTCGAGCGGAAATTGTCCGCGCGTTCTTTTACACGGTCGAATTGACTCGCGTTCGAACAATCCATGACTGGACGAGCAAAGACCCTGGTTTACAGTTTGCCTCGTGGGATGGAAGAGACAATGAGGGTGAGATCGTAACCGAGCCCGGCTGGTACGGCGTCAAGATATCGGCAAAAGATCATGAAAGCCTCCCCTTTGAGATGTGCGGCTTTTCTTGGATATTTGTCGTTTTATGAGAAGGCAACCCTAACGTCACATAAAACCGCAGGCGGAAACCGCAGAGTTTACAGTTTACAGTCGACAGTCGAGAGTGAGAAGCATGTAACTCTCGACTATAAACTGTTGACTGTCGACTAAGAGCTCAATTTCGTATTGACTTTGCAATATTTCGCTAATTTGGTTGCGGCTTCGCCGCTCTAGGCTCAATTCAGCGAACTTCGGGGGGGGCAGAAAGTAACGCCGGCATCCTTGCCGGCTTTTTTTAGCCAGGACAGAACACTCAAGTGAAGCACTGGATTCCCTTCACCATCATCCTGATCTACATCTCCCTCCTCTATGCGATCACCTGGTGGTCCCGGCGCCTGAGCCGGGGTGAGGGGCTCGTCGGGTATCTCCTTGCGGGGCGGAACCTCCCCTTCTGGATCACGGCCGTCATGCTCACCGGCCTGGCCGTGGGGGGCGCCTCCACCATCGGCGTGGCCGAGCGGGCCTACTCGTGCGGCATGGCGGCCGGGCTCTACAATGCCGCCTGGGGCGCGGGCGCCATCCTTGCCTCCCTCCTCGTGGTGCGCCGGCTCCGGGAGATGGAGATCAACACCCTGCCCGGGATGTTCGAGCGCTACTATGGCGTGGGGGGGCGCATCCTCGGCGTGGCGGGCCAGCTCGGGGTGCAGGTGGTGATCACGGCGCTGCAGTACGTGGCGGGCGGCGCCATTCTCTGTTCGCTCATGCCGGACCTGTTCAGCTTCGGCTCGGGCATGTTCGTGACGGCCCTCGTCTTTGTGGGCATCACTCTGATCGGCGGGTTCTGGGCGGCCGGGCTCACGAACCTCATCAATGTCTTCATGATCTACGCCGGCATTCTCCTCGGTACAGTCATGCTGCTTGTCCGACCCGATGTGGGAGGGATATCCGGCCTCGTCGAGAGGCTCCCCCAGGGTCATTCAGGCTTTGCTCTGGGCGGCCTGCCGGGCGGCGTGGTTCTGGCCTGGTTCGTGGTGATGGCCGTGACGGCCCTGGGGAATCAGTCGGTGGTCCAGGTGGGATTCGCGTCGCGGGACGGCCGGGCCGCTCGAAAGGGATTCCTTATCGGGGGGCTGATCATCCTACCCGTGGGGTTCATCAGCGCCTTCATCGGTCTGGCCGCCGCGGCCCTGCATCCCGGGATCGAGGCGACCAAGGCCCTTCCCATGGTGGTCCTCGACCTGAGCCCCTTCGTGGCGGGTCTGATCCTGGCCGGGC
>CAZFWM010000603.1:0-2610 GCA_964522545.1 uncultured Thermodesulfobacteriota bacterium | reverse complement strand
ATATAAACACTTGCCACGAAAATAAGCAGCCCTTCTTCATAAATCTTTGGTGGAATGTTCCTCACGTACCCTTGGAACCCGCACCTGAACCTCACTGGAGCCAGACTGCAGCAGAAGGAATCAGTGATGATCAACATTGTTTTCGATCCATGGTTGCCAGACTGGATTACCAAGTTGGGCGAGTCCTGGACCAACTAGACAAGCTCGGAATTGCTGATAATACGCTTATTGTATTCACCAGTGACAATGGTGGAGCGGCTGAGGCAAATAACGGTAAACTTAAGGGAGGAAAGACCGATCTGCACGAGGGAGGGATCAGGGTGCCTTTCATAGCCAGATGGCCAAAGAAGATCGCCGCCGGAACGACTTCAGGGGAGCTGGGGCATACGAACGATATCCTGCCAACAATCTGCAGTGCTGTCGGAGTCCCGCTGCCGCAGGACCATACGTTTGACGGCGTAGACCTCTTGCCTCACCTTTTAGACAGGAAACAACATGTCGAACGTGGTACTGTCTTCTGGCAGATGCATCTGTACCGAAACCTGCAACGCCACTATCCCAAGCCTAAGCCTTACGCCACAGAGATAGCACGCCGTGGAAAATGGAAGATGCTTGCCTTCGAAGCGAAGCCTGTCGAACTCTTTGATATAGAAGCAGATATTTACGAGAAACAGAATCTGCTGGAACGGGAGCCGGAACTGGTAGAATCGCTCAGAAAGGAACTGGTAGCATGGCTGGCAGAACCGCGCCAGCGATTTGAGCATATTAAGTAGCTGGTCGAACAGCATGCAGGGGACACGATAAATCGAGCCCCCGATGCTACACGTTCGGCACACCAACAAATCCTAGGAGGATGTATTGTCGAGAGTCGAATTGATATCACTTATGGTGATCTTGACCTTTGCAACTAGCCTCGCGGCATCAGTAGTCGAAGCCGCACCGGCGTTCCGGACACTGTACCTGATTCGGCACGGATTCTACGACTATCACGATAAGCGTAACCCTGAGGTCGGAAAGGCCCTGGTGCCCTTGGGCGTTACGCAGACTCGTCTCGTAGGGAATCGTCTTAGGGCACTCCCTGTTCGTTTTTCGGTCATTTATTCGAGCACATTTACTAGGGCGCGCGAGACCGCGCTCGTGATCCGCCAGGAGCTCGACGGCCTTGAACTGATTGAATCGAAACTGCTGTCCGAGTGCACTCCGCCGACGTGGCGAAAAGATGTCATGGCGGACTACGATCGCGCAGTAGTAACGGCGTGTAAGGATCAACTGGAAGCCGCATTTGCAAAGTTCTTTGTGCCTTCGTTGGAAGGAGCCCGACACGAAGTCTTGGTCTGCCACGGCAACGTGATTCGTTACTTTGTCACACGCGTGCTCGGTGTGGATCCTCTTTCCTGGTTGGGAATGTCGATCGGGAATTGCAGTCTTACCGTTGTGCGTATCAATTCAGATGGGACTATGAAGTTACTTTCGTTCGGTGACGTTGGGCACATACCTCCGAATCTTCAAACGGGCTTAGATTTAGAGGAACGAACCCTGGTCGTTCCGCGGAACTGAGATGTGTGCCTAACCGAGTGGAGGCGACGCGGAAGAACCCGCATCGTTAGACACATCAATGGCTAGTCAGAAGCGATCCCATAGAAGCAGCGGCGTTGCCCGCAACTCGGCGAGAGCGTTGATGTCGATGCTCCTTGCTTTCTGGATGATCAGCGTGTCCGCGTCGCTAGCTTTCTGCGTAGCGGCTGGTTCCGGGAACGACGACGGGACGAATCCTTTTCGGCCTCGGGCGGGGACTTTCGAGCTCTTATCTTCCAGCGCTGCCGACAGCGACCCTGTTGTGTTCGTGTGGGAGATAGATGATGATCCCGATTGGTTCAAGCCCTATCAGGGAGCGGATGTTGTCTATCAGGATTTCGCGAAATGGGTCCGTGCGCATGTGGATCCCGAGCCCAAGGCACTATTGAGCCGAAATAGGGGCATTTTGAAGAAGAACGGTCGACCGACAAAGAGAGTTGACCTTATCTTGAGCGAAAAATTGGGGAAGATCCGGCCGATCAATCGTCTCGAGGCAGAAGTCTATCTACTCCAACTTGATACGTTTGGGAAGCCTTATACCGGTGAGATCCTCACCTTTGTGGTTCGCAAGGGGGGCAGACTGCGGATCTATGGATATGCAACTGCGTCGCAGAGGATAAAGCCCGGAGTTCTCAGAGGAAGGCTCAAGAACGACATCGCTGACGATTGGGAGTACTACGCTGCCTTCCATAACCACCCTTTCATGTTTTCGGAGAAAGACAGAACTTACGGAGAGCTGTCCCCGAGCGGGGATGCCACGGACGGGGATATTCAATGCATCCTGGCCGACTCCGCAAACTTGGGACTACAGCGGGCGCTGATCACCAATGGGTTCGATACCATCGAATTCACTGCAAATGAATTCCCTGCTCTTGCGGCCAGTCCTGATCCCTTCAAGAAGAAGATGGGAGTGTCTGACAACGCGCCTGAGCCGTCGGGCGCGAAAAATCTGGAGCAAGGAGGCAGCGAATAGCGCCCGCGGCCGACCTGCTTCTGAATGAATGTCTCAATTCAGAAATGAATTACACTCCAACG
>CAZFWM010000602.1:0-2625 GCA_964522545.1 uncultured Thermodesulfobacteriota bacterium | reverse complement strand
CATGATGCCCGGCCAGAACAGCAGCGGCGAGAAGGCGGCAAGTGTGGTGGCGGTGGATGTGATGACCGGCCAGGCCACTTCGCTGGTTCCCAGTGAGGCCGCCTCCATCCGGCTGCACCCGAGTTGCATGTGGCGGTAGATGTTTTCGACGATGACGATGGCGTTGTCCACGAGCATGCCCAGGGCGATGATCAGGGCGGCGATGGAGATCTGGTTCAGGCTGATCCCGAAGGCGGACATGAGAATGAAGGCCATGAGGATGGCCATCGGGATCAGGGGGGCCACCAGGAGTCCGGTCCGAAGGCCGAGAGTGAGGAGCATCACCCCCAGGACGATGGCCACCGCCTGGACCAGGTTGCTCACGAAGTCCTCCACCTTCCGGCGCACGTCGTCCGGCTGAAAGGCGACCACGTCGAACTCGATGCCGATGGGGTAGACCGACTCGAGCCATGCCAGCGCCTCTCGGACCTGTTCGCCGAGGTGGACTATGTTGCCCCCCTTGCGCATGGAGACGGCCAGGGCCAGGCTCGGCTCGCCCGAGGAGCGGACCATGTTGGACGGCGGGTCCACGTACCCGCGGTGGATGTGCGCGAGGTCCTGCAGGTAGACCACCTCGTTGGTCGATGGCAGGTGGATCACGGTGCGGCGCAGGTCCTCGACGGACTCGAAGTTTCCGGACGGCTCCAGGACGATCCGCTCTTTGCCAGTGGTCACGTCGCCGCCCGGGATGATGATGTTGCGGCCCTCGAGGATCGACTGGAGCTGGACCGGGGAGAGCCCCAGCTCCGCGAGCCGGGCGTTGTTGTATTCGACGAAGATCTGCTCGTCCTGGGCGCCGTGGATTTCAACCCGGGCCACCTCGTCCAGGTGCAGGAGCTCGTCGCGGACCTCGTCGGCCACCTCCTTGAGCTCGGCGTAAGAGAACCCTTCCCCCACGATGGTGACGATGACGCCGAAGACGTCCCCCTCGTCGTCGTTGATCATGATGCTCACCACGCCGTCCGGCAGCTCGGGCCTCACCTTGTCGACCTTGCGGCGCATGTCGTCCCAGATGGGGCGCATGTCGGAGAAGCTGTCCTTCATCTGCATGCTCACCACCGACACACCGGTCCTCGATTCGCTGGCCACGAAGTCGAGCTCCGGCATCTCCTGCAGCGCCTTCTCCAGCTTGTCGGTGACGAGCTGCTCGACTCGCTCCGGGCTCGCCCCGGGGAAGAGGGTCAGAATGTTCGCCCACCGGACCACAAAGCCGGGGTCCTCGGCCTGGGGCAGGTTGAGATACGCCTGCAGGCCGGCGAAGACGATGAGGATCATGACCACTCCGGTGATCCGGTTCTTCTCAATGGCAAATCGGGTTATATCCATTTTTTTAGGTCCTATGGCATGATTACTAAGCCACTTGAGTGATACTGTCTCTTGCGATGCAATGGATCGATCTTGCGACATCCGTATCAATCGGTTAAAGCAACGCTCAGCTAGCCCCCATCTCCTTCCAGCAGCCTGACCTTCATGCCGTCATGGATACGGCTCACGCCGGCCGTGACCAGCCGGTCGCCGTCGCTGAGTCCTTCCATGACCTCCAGCCCGTCTTCGAGGATCTCGCCGATGACCGCATCGCGCCTGTGAACCGTGCCGAGGCCCTCACCGGCCGGCTCGACGACGAAGATGTATCGTCCCTCCCGGTCCTCGCCGACCGAAAAGGTGGGCACCACAAAGACCGTGCGATCCGATGTCGAGCCGAAAAGGAAGGCCACCTCGGCCGCCATACCGGGGCGGATGGCCGGGTTCGGCTCCTCGAGCTTCGCGGTGACCGGAAAGGTGGTGAGGCGCCCCGACGTGGTCACGCCGACCTCGGTCACCACGGCCGACAGGGTCTCTCCGGGCAGGGCGTCGAAGGTCACGTCCACCCTGCTCCCCTCAACGATCTGGGTGATGAGGCTCTCGGGCACATCGACCTTGACCTCGGGGCGCTTCCCCGAAGTGAGAATCACCACCGGCATACCGGCCGAGACGTTCTCGTTCGCCTCGATCTCGACCGCGGCGATGGCGCCGTCCGTGGGGACCCTGAGGCTGGTGTAATTGAGCTGTGAGCGGGCGAGCTCGAGCCGCTTCTCGATCGACCGGACCTGGGCGGCGGCCGACTCGAAGGCCGCACGGGCGGCGTCGAGGTCGTTGCGCGAGGCGTTGCGGTTTTCGTAGAGGGAGCGGATCCGCTCGTAGTTGGCCTTGGCGTTGCGGCTCTGGGCCTCGGCCTGCTCCAGGGACGCCTCGGCCTCCTGCACCTGGAGCTTGTAGTCGCTGGGATCGAGCCCGGCGATCAGGGCGCCGGCCTTGACCTTGTCGCCCACCTTGACCGCCACCTTGCGGACCGTGCCGGAGACCTTGAAGCTGAGCTTCGACTCGAGCCCCGCGGCCGCGGTCCCGGTGAAGGTGCGGACCCGCCCGCCCTCGCTCGCGTAGACCGTCTGATAGCGGACCGGCCGAATGACCGGTTTCGCTTCCGTCTCGCCCTTCCCGCAACCGGCCGCAAGAGCGGCGCCGAGAATCGCGATTCCCAGGATGGCAGTGCTTCTAATCAGGAGTTCCCACCGCTCAAAGACAGTCTTATCCAATGATTCCCGATAG
>CAZFWM010000601.1:0-2647 GCA_964522545.1 uncultured Thermodesulfobacteriota bacterium | reverse complement strand
CCTGCAGGTCTTCCGCGGCCTCGACGAACGCTGGTATTACCGGCACAGCGGGGTCCCGTCGCTGTTGCGGAAGGTGCTCCACATGGCGGATCAGTTTCTGGGAGTGAGCCCGCCAGTAGTCCTTCCGGTCCGCAGGGGCGTTGACCTCTGGGAGATGCCGGGCTCCCTGCCGCTATTGCCTTCGATCGGGTTCAGGAGGTTCCTCCCTGTATCGGTGAAGGTCCGGAAGGCGCGGAAGGGGGTGGCGCGGGCCGCCGCCCGCAGGCGCATATATCACCTGTGGACCCACCCGTGGAACTTTCTCTACCAGCGCGGCTCTATGATGAGGGCCCTATCCGAAATATGCGGACACGTGGCCGGACGCAGAGACCGGGGCGACCTCGATGTGATGACCATGGGCGCGGTCTGTCAGCTTTTCCGGGAAGAGGCCGATTAGAGCCTTTCATTCGTACATCTTCGCGGCTTGCGTAGATATGGGCTCAATGTCAATGGGCCGAGAGAGTTTACAGTTTACAGTCGACAGTCGAGAGTGAGAAGCATGTAACTCTCGACTATGAACTGTTGACTGTCGACTATGATAATACCGGCAATGGAGGAGAGATCGACCGATGACGGAGAGACTCTGGAGCTCACGTGATTTCAGGCCCGGAGATGAAGCCCAGCTTTTGCAGCTGACCGAGGAGGCCACGGAGAAGAGGATATCGGAGGCGCGTTGGCGTTGGCTTTTCATCGATAATCCTTCGGGGCAAGCCATTTTCAAGCTGGCCGAGCACGGGGATCGCCTCGTGGGCCAGTACGTCGTGGCGCCGCAGCGGATGGTGATCGAGGGGACCGAGTGTCTCGCCGCCCAGTCCCTGGAGACGATGACCCACCCGGACTACCGGCGCCAGGGGATGTTCGTCACTCTGGCCCGCCTGGTTTATGAGAATGCCCTGGCGCGCGATATCCCGGTGATATACGGATTCCCCAACACACAGTCCCATCACGGCTTTGTGAATCGTCTCGAATTCTTCGATTTCGATGTGCCGATCTATCTGCGACCCATGCGCGCAGAGCGGATTTTTCCCAGATACATCAAGACGCAGGCCGTGGGCCGCGCCCTGGGGGCTCTCATGCAATCGGTCTGCGATCGGCTCTTTCGCTCGCGTATGTCGATCGAGGTGATCCGGGAGAGGAGCGGGCCGGTCGAGCGATTCGGCGCCGAGCATGATAGGCTCTGGGATTCGGTGAAGGGAGAGTACCCGAACTGGGTAAAGCGAGATGCGCACTACCTCAATTGGCGGTACTTCGAGAAGATCGGAGAGGAGTACGAATGCTACCAGGCCTTCGATCGGGACGGTCGGGTGACCGGGTGGATCGTGCTCAAGTCCTTTTTAAAGGACGGCTTTCTCCAGGGCCATATTGTCGACCTTCTCTGCTCCCGTTCGGACCGAAATACTCTAAAGGTCCTGCTGGGCCGGGCGATGATGAGCTTCCGTGAAGAAGGAGTTGATTTTGCCGCCTGCATGATGCTTCCTCATGCCCACGTACGCCCGGAGCTCCGAAAGCTGGGATTCGTCCTCCGGGGCAAACATCTTCCCTATATCGTCAGAATAAACGATCAAGGGTGGCAGGGCAGGGGGCTTCGAAATATCGAGGGCTGGTACATTATGATCGGGGATGCGGATTTTATTTGAAAAGAGAATTGACAAATAAAATTTTGAAGCTAAAATACGGAAAAGCTCATAAACAAAAAAAATCGCCGACTTAAACTTGATTCTAAATCCCATTCGGACTATACTTTGGAATACGCATTCAAAAGGATGGGGCGAATGACCGAAAAATCGAGAAGAAAGAAAAGTCTCACAAAAAGATTTGCACACAGCTTCTTCCTTCTTATCGCCCTGTCTGTCCTGCATCCCGCCGGGCCCGCTTCGGCACAAGAGCACTTCGTCCTCGACAGTTTCGTAGGGGCGGGAGCCTATTTCACCGACAATGTCTTCTTTCGAGAGAGTGAGAAAGAGAGCGACATCTATTTTGTACTTCAGCCCGGTGCGAACCTGGCCATTCCTCTCTATTCCCGAAACTTCACCATGGGGCTTGGGTACAAGCTGGGCGTGTACTACTTCACCAGCAACGGCGATCTGAGCCAGTTTCTTCACAATTTTGACATCGCGGTCGGATTCGGGAAAGAGTTCACCAGGAGGCCCGGGTTCCTGCGGGACCTCAAGGTCACGATCAATGACGAAGTCGACTCGATAACCCGCGTGCTTCGGTTCGGCGAGAAAGACCCCCTGAACATGGTCCAGCGGAACCGGTTTATTCTCCGGCCCATCTATGAGCACTCCTTCACGAGGAAGCTCAAGCTCGTGGGAGAGTACCAGTTCCAGCGGGTCGACTATTTCGACTCCAACACCAATTCCTTTATGGGCAACGACCTTTCCGGCGCTGTGCGGAGGATCATGAATCAATACGTTACTCTGTACGGCGCCCTCGAAATGATGCAACGTCTATTCGACAGCCCTGAAGAATATACGAACGTGGGAGATTACATCGGTTTCCAGATGCGCATAGGCGCGGACCTCACGTGGCGAAGGCTCACGGGCGGCATATTTGGCGGATACGCCATGTACATGGTGTCCGGCGAAGCAGATTTATATGGTCCCGA
>CAZFWM010000600.1:0-2686 GCA_964522545.1 uncultured Thermodesulfobacteriota bacterium | reverse complement strand
TGAAAAGCATTCCATCTTCCCGATCTCATCGATCACGATGATCACGTCCTGCCCTGCAGGGTTCATCGAGGGCACGGCAACCTGATCGATGTCTTCCACATTCACGCCGTATTTGCCCACCCGGAAGCGTCCCTTGATGTCCTGGTGGGCCAGGACGCCCTTGCTTCCGTCGAGGGTGACGATGGAAAAGCCCACCCGCTTCCCTCTCTCTCGGATCTCCCTTGTGAAGAATCCGGTCGCAGGTTTCTGAAGCCCGGAAACGATTCTCTCGATGAGGGTGGATTTACCTATCCTCGGCGGACCCGTCACTAAGATGTTTTTGCCGTACTTGTTCTCGTATCGTTTTTCCATGGCCCCCGTGCCGGATTTCAATTCTGCTTCTGAAATAGGTGAGGAGGTTGTTTCTCAAAAAGATGAGATCGAATGCGGTCCCGGGGGGGGCCGATAGAAGGTGATGGATCTGCCACTCGATCCCCTCCCGAATCCGGGATCTCAAGGCATACTCTCCCCCGGCCGATGTTTCAAAATAATCGGAGCGGGTCGCTTCCGGGACTTCTCTCATGCTGCTGCGAGGATAGACGGCGGCTCTTGCCCGGTCCAGATATACCGGATTCATGTCCGTGGCCATTAGGGAGAGATCTGTGATTTTCGATATCAAGCTGACCACACAGAAGGTACACAGATATCAGGGCGCTCCCACTCCGTAGGCGCCGCTCGAGCTGCTTGGAAACACCACAACAGGGTTGCCCTCCTCGTCCTCAACGATAGCGAACTGGGCGGCAGTAAACTCCGTCGTCCAATCATCCGACAGCTTTATTTTCCATAGCAGTGCTTCGGCGGCAAGGTCGATGGCGATGACCCAGGCCGGCAGCCCCGCTACGTCTGCGACCGTCCCGATGATCATGATGGGTTGAGACGCATCTCCGGCTATTGTCATCACCGATGAAGGTACCTTCAATTCCGGTTCATCGACCAGCGCGTCTACGTCCAAAGAATCCAGCAAATCCCCGGTCTCCTGATCGAAGCGGTACAGCCATTTCCGTCCGGACTCATTCGACCAGACTCCTCCGCGAGGATCCTTTGCGAGCGAGGCTTTTACCGGGGTATCCATGGGGTGTGCCCACTTCAGGGAGCAGGTATCGCCATGGTCCTGGACCGCGAATATATGAGGATTTAAATCCTCTCCGGGATTGAGCCGGTCCCCATCGAAGAAGATAGTATCTCCGTCGATCATCGGGCTCGCGCCGCTCGGGCCTCCGAAGAGGAAAGACCATTTGACCCGCATCACACCCTCCGGGTGTCCAGGTTCGACATCCACGGCCCAGAGTCGAGCCGTGTGATCCGGGTCGTTCTTCTTCGCGGTGGATACATAGAACCGATTGCCAAGCACACAGGGCGTGTTGTCCGTGTCGTAGTAGTCGGTAGACCCAGGAGTATCTGTTAGATAGAGGTGGCCGAGAAAATTGCCCGTCACGGAGCAAAAAGCCGCCAGGGGCCCGTTGTATGGGGTCGTGATCACCACACCGTTGTTTGTGATTACAGGACTATGGGGTATCCCCCCCGGCGTGGCGGTCTTCCACTTCACGGTGCCGTCCGGACGAAATTGGATGAGATACTCATCATCTGTTGCGATGACGCCGCCGAGATCGTCTATCATCGCAATGGAAGGCCATGCCCAGGTCCCCAAATGGTGTCCGGATGTCCATAGACGGTTGCCTCTTGCATCGTAGGCCACCAAGTTGTCTCCTGTTGTGTCCTGGTAGGTACAGACGGCCGTTTCACCATTGGAGCTGCAGCCGAGCCCCATATGCATGCCTGCAGGGACCGGATCGTGCCATAGAATCTGGGTGTCCCAACCGGTGGGAGCCGGCATGTTGGCGATGTCGGACATACGTACATCACAATGGGCCACTGAACACCCTTGTTCAGCTACTTGAAAGGCAACATGAGGTTGGGATTGGTAGGCTATAGTGAAACAGCCAAAGGGGAGATACTGTCGGCCCTGGTAGGTCGTCCAGGGAGATTCGATGTAGTAGTCATAGGTATTTGTCGTGTCCCCGAACTCCGATACAAATGCGTCGACATCGAGGAAGTCCGGAAAGGTGAAGGATACGTCTGTGTCTCCCAGGACCTCCGAAGCCGAAACATAGGAAATGTCCTGAGAATCCGGCGTACGATACAGAGCCCAGAGATGTGCCACGCCGGGTCCGTTGTACCAAAAAATGTTGAAGTCGAAATGCCAGATCATGGGAGTTACGGTGAAGGGATTATGGAAAATAACATAATGGCCATGAGGATAGCTTTCCACTGCATCGAACAATACTGTCCCGTAATAAGTAACTCTATATTGTAAAGTGAATAGCTCCTCATCAATATTCACGATCTCGAATTCAATAGTAATCCTGTTAGGGACGTCCATGATGAGCGGTTCGCCGGAGTAGAGAACGCCCTCAAAGGGAGTGCCAAGCAAAGAGGCTATATAGTAGATACCCCCCGGCCAGCTAAACAGTATGAGGCCTAAGTCCATAGGACCGGCCGCCAGCTCTGCCTTGTCGGACATTCCAAAGGAATTGGATGGTGTTGCGGAAAAAAGCAACGTTACCATTACCATGATCACAATAAATTTACTCTTATCAGCAATAATTCACACCCTTCCTAATATTCAGCATAGCACCTCTTCGAATAG
>CAZFWM010000599.1:0-2709 GCA_964522545.1 uncultured Thermodesulfobacteriota bacterium | reverse complement strand
GTGAGGCAAGCAGCGTGAAACCGGTTCAGGCGACAACTCTCTTGACACCTACCGTGGGAGGACTTCCGGGCCGGGCGCATTGACCTCAAAAGCGCCAAATTTCGGCTTGATATTCTCCGCCCTGTCCTTGTATAACGCCGCAAGAGAACATGAACCAGAGGGAGACATATAAGCTCGAGCATCATTCTGTGATAGAAATTCACTCGACTGATTTCTTTGAAGTATGAAGGAACGACCAACTTGCTGTACAAAATGGCAGTAAGGCCTCACTGAAACACGTGAGCGCATCTTTCACAGGAAATTGATATGGAAGACTGGGAACAACGCATTCATGGGATTCTGGGGGACGACAGCGAGCGTACACCGACAAATGCTTGTCGGTATCGCGTCCATCTCAAACAGCAATTGACACTTCCCGTCCGAGTCACAGGTATCGAGGACTTCCTTTGGGAAGAGCCATACGTCTTAGGAGTATGGGATCAAAACGAGTACGAGGAACTCAAAAAGACAAAACCGTCATACACCGACAAATTCAACCTTCTGGAGATGCTGGAACCGGAGATCGATGATCTGATTGCAAAGATTCGACGCCTCTCCGACGGAAAAGAGTTCTTGATGGAATTATCCTGGCTCAAGTGCGTTGATAAAAAGAGCAAAGAATACACAACCCTCAATGATTACTCGATATGGTATGTAAACTACTGAATCAGCTGGACGAACTGCGGGCGCTTCCCTCAGAGACGGAATGGCTGGAATCCAAGGAAGCGAAGACGAGTTTCGACAGCCGGGAACTGGGCCGCTATGTGTCAGCCCTGGCGAACGAGGCACGTTTGGCGGATCGGGATTGCGGCTGGCTGGTATTCGGAGTACGAAACCGCGACCGCGCTATTGTGGGCACGGCCTACCGTCATGATCCTGCCAAACTGCAAAGCTTGAAGCACGAGATAGCCCAACAATTGACCGGTGGACTGACCTTCCACACTATTCTTGAGCTGGACCACCCTGACGGGCGAGTGCTGCTCTTTCGCATCCCGGCCGCGCCGGTCGGAATTCCGGTCGCGTATCAAAGGCATTATTACGGACGCGACGGGGAATCCTTGGTGGGACTTTCTATCGATGAGATCGAGCGGATCCGGGCGGCCGGCCAAGTCCATGATTGGACGGCTGAGATTCTTGAATACGTCGGGCTCGATGCTGTGGATCCGGAAGCTTTGCAGCAGGCACGAGTCAGCTTCGTCGGCAAATACGCTGGAAAGCGCTTCGCTGAAGATAGTGACCGATGGGATGATCGCACCTTTTGCGACAAGGCCAAACTGACACGGGATGGGCAAATTACCCGTGCTGCGCTCTTGCTTGTCGGGAAACCCGAAGCTGCCCACCATCTTGCTCCAGCCTTTCCTCAGATTACCTGGAAACTGGAGGGGGAACAGCGATCTTACGAACACTTCGAGCCGCCATTCCTGCTGTCCGTCAATGATCTTTACCGCCGCATCCGCAACCTGAAGCAGAAAATTATTCCTGCCAACCAATTGGTGCCCGTCGAGTTGGACAGCTATGAGAAATGGGTGGTACTGGAGGCACTGCACAACTGTCTGGTCCATCAGGATTACGAGCAAGGGGCCCGTGTGATCGTGACGGAGCATCCGGACCGGTTGCTTTTCGAGAACGCCGGAGCGTTCTTCGAAGGCAAGGTGGACGACTACACCACCGGCGAACGAACCCCGAGCCGCTACCGAAATCCCTTTCTGGCGCAGGCGATGATGAACATGAATATGATCGATACGATGGGATACGG
The DNA here is from genome assembly GCA_964522545.1 of uncultured Thermodesulfobacteriota bacterium. Taxonomy (GTDB): domain Bacteria; phylum Desulfobacterota; class DSWW01; order CAZFWM01; family CAZFWM01; genus CAZFWM01. Next base: position 914 of record CAZFWM010000599.1, on the reverse strand, counting down.
GATTCATCGCATGTTCTCCGAACAACGGCGTAGACATTTCCCCCTACCGGACTACGATCTTTACGATCCAGGCAAGGTGCGTTTGACCATCTATGGGCGTCTGATCGATGAAAATTATACACGCCTGCTGATGGAGAAAGCCGATCTTCCGCTTTCCACGGTCATTCTTCTGGACCGGGTGCAGAAGAAAAAGACCATCGCCAGAGAGTACGCTCGGCAGCTTCGACGTGAGGGTCTGATTGAGGGACGCTATCCGAATCTCTATGTCGCGGCCCGTGTGGCCGTTTCAACGGAGAAAAAAGCGGACTACATTAGGCACCGGGCTTTCGATGACGCCCACTACAAGCAGATGATTTTGGACTTTTTAAGTGAATTCGGTGAGGCTAGCCGGGAGGACATTGGCCGCCTACTGGAGGGGAAACTCTCCGATGTCTTGGACGATAAGCAGAAATATAACAAAATGCGCAATCTTCTTCAGGCGCTTAGAACTGAAGGTAAGATTGAGAACACTGGTTCAAAACGAAAACCCAAGTGGATACTTACGAGTAATACGCAATGAATCTAGCAATAGACTATTCATTCATAGCAAAGGCCCTGTTATCTAACTCTCCGTAAATACATTGTTTTTATTTTACTACGAGATATGCACACCCGCTTCGTTAGTAAAAAAAATAGTAAAATGAAGTGACCACGAAGGCCGAGGAAGTCTTCCATACATATCCCGCCGTACCGTCTCCCTACTACTCGCTCCCTACCACTCTAAGGCGCCGGCATGATTTGAGCTAACCATAGCATCCACCTAATGGCCCTTGCACTAGTACTCTATGGCCGCTTATGATGCCGAGTGCCAATAATAGCGAGAAAGGGCTATCCACTTTACTGTACCACCGAGTTGTGCTAAATTCGCGGCATGG
>CAZFWM010000598.1:0-2729 GCA_964522545.1 uncultured Thermodesulfobacteriota bacterium | reverse complement strand
AAGACCGTTGGAAACCTGTAACCAGCGTCGTCCTAAAATAGCCACACCCAATTGATATGGTGGTCGTAGACAAGGGTAGATGACGACCAGTATCTGGTTGAGCCCGAATCCAGGAAGTAGGTCGTGTCAAGTGCCGGACCCCATCTCGTACTATCGAAGATACTACTCAGCTCCTTGATATCGGGAAGTCTCCAGTCCGTATGGCCCGCAAGCTCGATCCCCTCACAGTAAGCCAGGGCACCCTCCCAGTCCAAATAGACGTGCTCGTCCACCTGCTGCCACATAAGCCCGGTGCGATTGTCGCTCACGGTCCCGTCTCCGTTGTCCGTAAAGGAGTGCTCCATTGCCTCGCCGCGAACACACTTCACGTATTGGTAGTCCGACCACGTCTTGTAAAACGAGACGACAGAGCCATCGGTAAAGCAGATCCGCCATGCATAGTCGGTGTGGAAGACATCTGCGGAGGAGGCCCAGAAGTGTCCGGATGAAGGCGTATCCGGGAAATAGGTCGTATCCACGGCCGGACGGAAGCGCCCGTAGTCGACGATGGACTGGAGCTCATGTTCATCCGGAATTCGCCAGTCCGTGGCGCCGGCAAGAGAGAGGCTCTCGCAGTAGTCGATCGCTTCCCACCAGTCCCTGTTCACATCGTCGCAATCCCGCTGCCACAGGAGCCCCGTCACATTGTCCGTGACCGTGCCGTCGCCGTTGTCCGTGAAGCTCATCGGATTGGTCAGATACTGAGCGTCCTGTCCGTAGAAGCGATCGCATGGGCCGGGGCACAAAATCTCGTCGACATCGTCGTAGCATAAACCGATACCGGTTTCGGGCAGAGCGCTCGCTGTCTGACGGCACCCCGGATCTTCCATGTCGGCGAAGCCGTCACAGTCGTTGTCCAGACCGTCGCAGCAAGCCGGATCGCCGTATGGCCCTTCCAAGGATCCGGGATTGATCTCCCCGTCGGAATCATTGCAATCAAGAGGATGGCACGTACTCCCGCACGTACTTACAAAGTAGCCATCTCCGTCTGTATCCAGGCAGCTATCGCTCTGCCCTCCGAGAAAAAGATAGGAGACACCACAGGCCAGGAGCACGGCACCATACCACAATATTTTTCGTTTCATCTCAGCAATCCCCCCTTTTGTCGCTCATTGGAGATCGAGACATCATATAGCTTCGGCTCATCCAGCGCAGCTGCGTTTCCATTTCATTGAATTCCTCGGCTATCGCCTCGGATTGGCATTTTCGGACAGGCACTAACTTTATGATAGGATCACCATAATAGCAAATGAAACCCGATCCGGACCAAGGGCTCCGGCTCACCATCGATTCAGAATGACCCTCTCTCCCAATCCGCAACTTTAGCGAGGATAATAAACTTGACTTTGGAAAAGGGCGCTATATAATAACCAGACATGAAGGATCGTTGGCTGAGAGCCCGGCTCCAGAAGGACCTGATAAAACCATTTGTCCATATCCTTTTTGGCGCCAGGCAGACGGGAAAGACGACTCTCCTGAACGCCCTTATTTCGGGACCTGCGCTCTATTACAATCTGGCCGATCCGGAAGAGCGAACCCACCTGCTCGCAGATCCGGGAGCCTTTAAACGAGAATGCGAGGCCCTGCCGCCTTCTCGTGATCCCCAGTTCGTGTTTGTCGATGAAGTCCAGGCAGTACCTTCGGTGTTCGATGCAGTACAGGTGCTGTACGACAGGGACAAGGACCGTTGGCGCTTTGTTCTGTGCGGCAGCTCTGCACGAAAGCTGCGAAAAACCGGAGCCAACCTCCTGCCGGGTCGGTGCCTGCTCCATCGGCTGTATCCCTTGATCCTTCAAGAACGGCCTCCCGAGCCGGAGCCGTCGGTTTCCCATCCCCCCCTCTGCCCACTGAGCGACATCAATGCGTTGTCGCCCCCCTTTCCCCATACCGGCCTCGAGGAGCGGCTGGCATACGGAGAGCTCCCGGGTATTGTATTGCTGGACGAAGAGGATAAAAGCGCCATTTTGAGATCGTACGTCACCGTGCACCTGGAGGAGGAGATCCGGCGCGAAGGGCTTGTAAAGGACTGGGGGGCTTTCGTGAACTTCCTGAGGCTGGCCGCTTCAGAATCGGGTCAGTTGGTGAACTTCGCCGGTATTTCCAGAGAGACGGGCCTGTCCGAGCCGACCGTGAAGTCCCATTACCAATTGCTCGAAGACATGTTCGTAGGCTTCCGCGTACCGGCCTACTCGAAAAGTCCGCGAAAGAATCTGCTCTCGACGCCTCGTTTCTTCTTCTTCGATCTGGGAATCCGACATGCGGCCAGCGGTATCACTCCATGTCGGGATGTGGTTCTGGCCGACCCCGGCCGGTGGTTCGAGCAGTGGATAGGCATCGAGCTGTGGAAGCGGATCCAGTACGCGGGCGAAGGACAGCTTCATCACTTTCGAACCAAGGACGGCGCCGAGATCGACTTCATCATCGAGCGTGACGGCGTCGTGGTCCCGGTGGAAGCCAAGTGGACGGAAAGACCCACGCCACGCGATGCCCGCCATCTGAGGACGTTTCTGAAAGAGAACCGGGCCGCTCCCATGGGCTACGTCGTCTGCCGGTGTCCCCGCCCTATGAAACTGGCCGAAAATGTCATGGCTCTGCCCTGGTTCTGTCTTTGATCGTTGCTTCTTGTTATTACATCTGTTTACTCGACAGTCAGAAGTTCTCCTGCCTGAATTTCCCTAACGGAATTCCTC
>CAZFWM010000597.1:0-2731 GCA_964522545.1 uncultured Thermodesulfobacteriota bacterium | reverse complement strand
ACGGAATATCTCCCGCCATCGCGATCGAGCAGAAGAACCCGGTCAAGCACGCCCGCTCGACCGTGGGCACGGCCACCGAGATCTATGATTTCCTCCGACTCTTGTTCGCCAAGATCGGAATCCCCCATTGCCCCAAGTGCGGTCGGCCGGTCGAAGTCAGCACGGCCCAGTCCATCTCGGACTTTATGGCAAAGAATTACCCGGGGGAGCGCATCTTGATCAGCTTCCCTCTTGCGCCGGACCCCGGAGAATCGGCTCAGGATATAGCAAGGAGCCTGCTCAAAAAGGGATTCCTGAGGATTCAGGTCAAGACAAAGATCATTCATCTGGAAAATGGAACTCTCCCGGATGTGGACGGCACGGAAAAATTTAAAGTAATAGTTGATCGGCTAACTGTAACTCCTGATAATTCAGATTTTATATCGCGCGCTTCTGAATCTATCGAAACCGCTTTTCGGGAGGGCGGCCAGAACGTCCATGTGCAGATTGTTGGCGAAAAAGTCCTCAAATTCAACCAAAATTATCAATGTGCCCAATGCAATCTTCCCGTCGAAAAACCGGGTCCTTCATTCTTTTCCTTCAACAGCCCTCACGGAGCCTGCCCTGAGTGCAACGGATTCGGAAACAAGCTCACCCTTGACATGAATCTCATAGTCCCAAACAAGGACAAGCCGCTGTCAGCCGGAGCGGTCGATCCCTGGACGAAACCGAGCTACAAGAAATACAACCGCATGCTCGCGCAGATCGCAGAAGATGCGGAAATCGACATCAACAAGCCTTACAGGTCTCTCTCGGACCGGGAGAAGAAGATACTGGTCGAAGGCTACGGACCGTTCAAGGGTGTAAAGGGTTTTTTCCAGGAGCTGGAGGAGAAAAAATACAAACTTCACAAGCGGGTCTTCCTCCGAAGGTATCAGAGCCAGCGCATCTGCCCGCTCTGCAAAGGGACAAAGCTCAGACTCGAAGCGCTCCAGATCAAGGTCCACGGGCACATGATCGCAGACATCCATCGCATGTCGATCAAGCGGGCCCGCCGTTATTTCGCCTCGTTAAAACTCTCCGACTACGAGGCGTCGGTGGCAAACGAGATACTTAAGCAGATCGTCTCGCGCCTCGACTTCCTCTCGTACGTCGGGCTCGACTACCTCTCCATCGACCGGCTCACGCGCACGCTCTCGGGAGGCGAGGCCCAGCGCATCACCCTGGCCAACCAGCTCGGGGCCCAGCTCGCAGGGACCCTGTACATCCTCGACGAACCGACCATCGGGCTCCACCCCCGGGATAATCGCCGGCTCCTCGCCATTCTGAAGAAGCTCACCGCCGCCGGGAACACTGTGATGGTGGTCGAACACGACCGTGACGTAATCTCTTCGGCCGACCATCTGGTGGAGCTCGGGCCCGCGGCCGGCGAAGAGGGAGGCCACATCGTATACCAGGGGTCTCTCCATGGCATGAAAAAGTCGTCCCAATCTCTCACCGGACGCTACTTGACCGGGGAGGAAATGATTCCTTTGCCCGAGCAGAGGCGCGGTCCGGCAAACCATTTTCTCGCTCTGTACGGGGCACGGGAGAACAACCTCAAAGGGATCGACCTGGAAATACCGTTGCGCCGGTTCACGTGCATCACCGGAGTATCCGGGTCGGGCAAGAGCACCCTCATACACGATACTCTCTTCAATGCCCTGAGTCGCTTATTTCACAGCCGACTCGACCCTATAGGCCGCTTCGACACGATCAGCGGCCTGGAGAATATCAAGAATGTGGCCATGCTCGATCAGCAGCCGATCGGGCGTACGCCGCGCTCCAACCCGATCACCTACATTAAGGGATTCAGCGACATACGGGATCTCTTCGCGGGAACGCCCCTGGCCGAGCGGCGTGACCTTCATCCGGGGTATTTCTCCTTCAATGTACCCGGCGGCCGCTGCGAGACGTGCCAGGGTGAAGGCTTCATCAAACTGGAGATGCACTTTCTTGCAGACATCTACCTCACCTGTGGAGACTGCAACGGGATTCGCTATCGCCCTTCCACTCTCGAGATCCGCATTCGCGGAAAACACATCGGCCACATCCTCTCCATGAGCGTGGACGAGGCGATCGATTTCTTTCACGACCAGCCAAAACTTCTACAAAAACTCCGCCTTCTCTCGGAAGTAGGACTTGGCTATCTACGCCTCGGACAGCCGGCAAACACGCTGTCGGGAGGCGAGGCCCAGCGCCTCAAGATCGCAGCCGAGCTCGGAAGGAAGAACGCCCGGGACATACTCTATCTGCTCGATGAGCCCACGACCGGCCTGCACCTAGACGATATCCGCAAGCTACTCTCGGTGCTCGATCGCCTGGTGGAAGCCGGAAACACGGTGGCCGTGATCGAGCACAACCTCGACGTCATCAAATTCGCCGATCATATCATCGACCTCGGCCCAGAGGGGGGAGACAAGGGTGGAGAAATCGTCGCTCAGGGCACCCCGGAAGAGATCATCATGGAGAAGAGGTCCTTCACCGGCAAATATCTGAGGGAGCACCTCATCAGCCAGAGATCCGCCCAGACCTAACTCCCGGCCATCGCCCCCTTTCTTATTATTCCTACATCCCTCCTCAAATAAACGGGATGGAAAAAGCGGAAAGGATATGTTATAACATAAGAAAATAAAGCGTATTATTTATTGGGGGGAGTTGCAGGGCCTCGGACAAAGTCCGGAGTGAGGGGCGGGGGAGGCTCTCGGGTGGA
>CAZFWM010000596.1:0-2740 GCA_964522545.1 uncultured Thermodesulfobacteriota bacterium | reverse complement strand
AAAAGATACACTTCTGAATGACGCAGCTTAAGAAAACTTCTGACTGTCGAGTACAGAAGTGTCTACAGCCGTGATCATTTCACTTCCCCTCGAACGGCAGCGAGGTATTCATCGACCGCTTCAGACAGTTTTATGATACCGGTCACGGCGATCACGGGGTCTTCGCTGGATTCGGTCTTCTTTCCTATAAGGGTACCGTTCCGGGTCTGGAACTCGATGACACTTCCCGGTCTGAGTCCAAGCTTTTCCCTGATCGGTTTGGGAATTGTAACCTGGCCTTTTTCGGATACGGACGCTTTCATGAAATCCTCCTGATTACTACCTATATTGTATGAATTCTTACGTATAATTTCAAGTATGCTCGGTTGGAATCTTATCAGACAGGCCGGGATATAAATGTCCTGTTCTCGAAGATCGTCTCATCTCGCCTGCCCCCTCACTCCCCAATCCACTCCACAACCGTGGCCTCACCCTGTCCCACGCCCACACACAGGGTGGCCAGGCCGTAGTAGGGCCGGTCCGCCTCCGGGGCGCGGCGCCTCATTTCGTGAACGAGGGTGCAAAGGATGCGGGCACCCGAGCAGCCGAGGGGGTGGCCCAGGGCCACGGCCCCGCCGTTCACGTTGGTGATCTCGGGGCGCATGCCCAGCTCCCACATCACGGCCAGGGCTTGGGCCGCGAAGGCCTCGTTGAGCTCGATCAGCCCGATGTCGTCCAGGTTCAGGCCGGCCCGAGCGAGGGCCTTGCGCACGGCCGGGACCGGACCGAGCCCCATGACGCGGGGTGCCACGCCGGCCGCGGCGGATGAGACGATCCGAGCCATCGGCTTGGCCCCGAGCTCGCGCGCCTTTTCGGCGCTCATCAGCACGAGGGCCGCGGCACCGTCGTTGATCCCCGAGGAGTTCCCGGCCGTCACGGTCCCGTCGCGGCGGAAGGCGGGCCTGAGCTTGCCGAGGGCCTCCATGGAAGAGTCCGGCCGGGGATGCTCGTCCCGGGAGACGACGACGGGATCCCCTTTGCGTTGCGGAATGGAAACGGGAAGGATCTCCTCGGAAAACTTTCCCGACTCGATGGCGGCAACGGCCCGCCGGTGGCTCTCGAGGGCGAAGGCGTCCTGGTCCTCGCGGCTGATGGATGCCTCCTCCCGGACGTTCTCGGCGGTCTCGCCCATGGAATCGTTGCCCACCAGCTCCTTGAGCCGCTTGTTGGGGTAGCGCCAGCCTATGGAGGTATCCCAGGCCGTGGCATTGCCCATGGCAAAGGGCCGGGCCGTCTTGGGTACGGAGTAAGGGGCCCGGGTCATGCTTTCGACGCCGCCGGCCACGTAGACGTCCCCCTCGCCGACCTTGATCGCGCGGGCCGCTGCGTTGACCGCGGCCAGGCCCGAGGCGCAGAGCCGGTTGAAGGTCACGGCGGCCACGCTCTCCGGGAATCCGGCGAGCAGAGTGGCCATGCGCGCCACATTGCGGTTGTCCTCGCCCGCCTGGTTGGCGCACCCGAGGCAGACCTCTTCGACCAGGGCCGCGTCGATTCCGGCCCGCTTCACTGCCTCTGCCAGCACCAGGCCGGCCATATCGTCGGGCCGCACGTCCTTGAGCACTCCGCCGTGCCTGCCTATGGGTGTTCTCACGGCCGATATGATGACAGCTTCTTGCATGATTGTCCTCCTTTTGCAACTTTAGATTCCTCGGCTTTCGCCTCGGAATGACATTTCCGGACAGGAACTATCTATATACTAACGCCGTGGCCTCTAAGGCAAGAGCGCGACGCTTTTGGGTGTACAATCGTTCATTCACCCCTTTCAACGATCGATCAGTGCCGGCTTATGCTTATCCCGCCGGAAGGGAGTTGCAGGGGATATTCCCTACCTGGCAAGGTGCGTGAATGCCGCTTCTCACCCGGCTTCCCATCTCCTTCCAAGCCCATTCAGCCGGAATCCCGAATAAGCGTGCAATGTTCAAGGCTTCATTCTGCCACCGAAAAAGGCCGAGCGAATGGCACGCATCGTGCGAAACCGAGAGGCGCGCCCTTCCCCCCGAATCCATTGAAGGGAGGGACCATGAAGCGTACTAGTTCGATCCTCACCGCCCTTTTCATCTTTGTCTGGGCCTCTGCGGCCGGGGCCATCACTACCCGCGACATCGTCCGGATCACAGACAATGAGCTGGACGACGAGTTTCCCTCGATCCACGGCGACCGGATCACCTGGGCCGGGGGCGCGGCCGGGGCCTACGATATCTACCTGCTCCACAGCGTATCCGACGACGCCACCCTCGTCCGCCTCACCCACGACGAGCTCGACGACCTCTACCCGGAGGTCTGCGACGGTCGCGTGGTGTGGGAGAAACACGAGCCCGGCGGCGGGGACAGTGAGATCTATCTCTACGATGGACAGCGTGTGATCCGCCTCACCGACAACGATCACGACGACCTCTCGGCCCACCTCGACTCCTCCTCCGTGACCTGGATCGGGGGGGAAGGGCCGTTCAAGGACCTCTTTCTATTCAACGGGGCATCCACCATCCGGATCACCGAGGACGACCTCGTGGACAGGCGCCCCCGACTTCACGAGGGACGGCTCGTCTGGTACGGAGGCGGCGACGGCCACAACGGCAGTCAGATCTACCTTTACTCCGGCGGGGAGGCGGCCCGGATCTCCCAGGGGACCGGCGACAATGACTTTCCCGACATTCACGGCTGCCGGGTGGCCTGGCGGGGGTGGGACGGCGAGGACTGGGAG
>CAZFWM010000595.1:0-2752 GCA_964522545.1 uncultured Thermodesulfobacteriota bacterium | reverse complement strand
AAGATAAACCAAAGGGAATACGGAAAAAATCATGGATGTTGCGAGCGAAGCGAAGCAATCCCCCGGGCTCCGTATGCCGGGGTGCTCAGTGGATTGCTTCGTCGCAGTCGCTCCTCGCAACGTCCCTTGATTGAGTCCGTTTGAATTGAATGATAGGGCGTAATTTGTGATACTCTTAAGCCCATGCTGACCATCCTGGCCGACAATCTGTTCGACGGACTCTGTTTCCGCCGCGAACCGGTGCGGATCGATATAGCAGGGGACGTCATCGCAGAGATCAGGCCCCTGGATTCCGAGGGGCCCTTCCCCCCTTATGCTCTCGACGTTCGCGGCTCCACCCTCCTGCCCGGCCTGATCAATGCGCACACTCACATCGCCCGCGGCGGCATGTTCCGCTCGGACGAACCTTTTTCCCTCACACAGGTGATCCGGAACCTCGAGGACGCTCTTGCTTCGGGCGTCACTACGGTCGGGGATATGGGCTGTGCGGGCGGGCTTGTCGGGTCGCTGAGGGATCACGTCGGAACGCACCCCGGTGCAGGGCCTTCCATCGTGGCCGCAGGGCCCATTGTGACGACGCCCGAGGGGTATCCCTTTGACTGGCTCCCGCCTCTCTCGGCCAGGCTCGGTGTAGCGCTCCCCTGCTCGAGCGAGGCCGAAGCCCGGCGGGCGGTTCGACTGGTGCACAGGATGGGGATGGACTTCGTCAAGCTGGCCGTCATGCACCGGAGCTACGCGGGAAGGCCTCTCCGGGTCATCCGCGAGGATACGGCGAGGTCCATAGTAGCCGAGGCGAGAGAGCTGAGGCTCAGGGTCCTCTGTCACGCCCACTTTCCCGAAGATTATTGTCTGGCCCTCGCCGTCGGCGTGGACGCCCTGATGCATTCGTCCTTCGAGCCCCTGGACGCCGATACGGTAAAGCGTGTTCGAGACAGCGGCGTACCTGTCTGCCCGACGATCTGGGTATTCGAATCGGCCCTCTCGGGACCGCGGGAGCGCCTGGATCGGGATCCCAGGTACAGGCGACACGTGTCGCGTAAGATACAAAAGGAGTGGACCGGCTTCTGCGATGCCTTTGCCGGATCCGGGGACGTGATGCCCCCGGGCATGGTGGCCGCGGGACTTTCCAAGGCCCTGGCCGGTGAGGCGGTAAGGACGGTGGCGGACAACCTTGCGAAGTTGATAGACGCCGGGGTCCCCATAGCCTTCGGCTCCGACGCCTCCTACGGCTTCTCTATTCTCAGCCGGCCCGTCGATGAACTCAGGGCGATGCAGCGGGCGGGCATGAGCCTGGTCGAGTGCCTGAAGTCGGCGACCGTCACGGCGGCCGATCTGCTGGGGTTGAAGGACCGGGGTTGCCTGAAGCCGGGCATGCGGGCGGATATGGTCGTTCTGGACGGCACACTCGATGAGGATCTGGCAGCCCTCGAGAAGGTGCGTGAGGTCATCGCGGCCGGCAAGAGGCTGGCCGACCGGCGCCCGGCGGAAAAGACCCTTTCACGATCGAAAACCGCCGCAGCCGTCCTCCGGGGCCTTGCCGCTACCGCCTACTGGGCGTCATTCGCAAAGATCGAATCCGTGCGTGCGGCAGAGACAAGCAGGTAGTCGCACTCATTTTTCACGAAAACAGGAAACCAAACCATCAAATAAGGAGGTGGAAAAAATGAAAGTGCTGCGCCCCCTCACCCTCTGCATCACATCAGCGGTTTTACTTTTCACCGGCTTCGCTTCCGTGGCCCTGTCCGAGGATGGTTCGACCCGTTCCCTTCTATGTCCTTACTCCTCCATGTCCGTGTACACAGGATCGCTTGCAAGCCATGGAACTTTTCAGTTTCCCATCGACGCCTACCCATGCGAGGAGGTGACAATCAACATCACCACAGACACGAGCCCCTCCCTGGGGGCGGCTCTCAGCCTCCAGATCTATAACTCATCGGATGGTCAGATCGCTTCGAAAACCTGGGCCGCATACGGGTATGGATTGACGCAGAGCATGGTCGATCTGGGAATGAGGGGAGATGTGTGCCTCCCTTCATACGGTATATTCGAGTCTCTGGTATGGAGTGTTTACGACTTCACGATCACAGTCATAAAGACCCCCCGCCACGGATACAACATTGGGGGGACGGGCTTCGGGGATGCCTATCCCGTCTCCCTCCCATCCACCTATTACGGGAGCCTCTGCGATGATGAGCCGGGGCAGTTCTTCAAGCTTTCCCTCCAGGGCAGCCAGACAGTAAACGTTTACGGTTTCGCCGAGGGAAGCTCGAGCGTGGGTGCTCTTTACCGAATCGATGTCTATAATTCCCTGCAACAGCACATCAAGGGTCAGGTTATGATTGCAGCCTACGGGAAACATGAATATGACACCACCTTCGTCAATCCGGGCCCCGACCCCGCTGAGTTCTACTTCAAGGTCTGGAGCGATGTGTGGGATGTGCTCGACTTCGAGATGACCATTTCAGAGGCGCCGAGAGATTCGGACGGCGACGGCACTCCCGATGGAACCGACAATTGCCCTGATGACGCCAATCCGGACCAGGCCGACGGCGACGGCGACGACGACGGCGATGTCTGTGACAACTGCCCCACGGATCCTAATCCGGACCAGGCGGACGCGGACGGGGATGGAGCCGGCGACGTCTGCGATCCCTATCCCAACGATGCGGACGATGACGAAGACGGCGTCGAATCTGACAAATGACCTGAAGACGCCAATCCGGACCAGGCCGACGGCGACGGCGATGGAGTG
>CAZFWM010000594.1:0-2765 GCA_964522545.1 uncultured Thermodesulfobacteriota bacterium | reverse complement strand
GATACATGAGGTCATTCTAAAAGTCTATAGCTGAAATGTCGCTGTAGTACTAAGAACACGGCTGAAACAGGCGGAGGAATCATGTGTGACGATTATTCTTCTCCGTCGGTTATAAATTGTATATTTTGGGAGAATTCTGCCATTGTCGGAGCAGAGATTGCCATTGGGGGATTTAGCCAGCCGGCAAACCTCACGGTCAGCTACAGTAACGTTCAGGGTGGCGAAGCCGCCGCCTATGTTCAGCCGGACGCATCCCTGTACTGGCTGGATAGGAACATCGATGCGGACCCGCTCTTCGTCGGACTGTTTGATTACCATCTCAGCGCCGGCTCCCCATGCATCGATACCGGCACGGATGCCGGGGTCTATACTGACATAGATGGCCAGTCAAGGCCGAGCGGAGCCGGCTATGATATGGGAGCGTATGAGTTTTTACCGGGCCCGTGCAAATCTCGGATCGTTCCGGTCTCATCCGGACCCGTCAGTCTCTACCTAATCCCGGCGCTGTCCCTCTCCCTTCTCGTCCGCAGATTCTGCGGTAAAGGTCTAGACCGATGAAAACAATCATCCTGGCAGCCGGCTATGCCACACGCCTCGGCCCGATCTCGGAGAGTACACCGAAGCCCCTGCTCCCCGTGGCCGGCAGGCCCCTGATCGAACACGTCATTGCCTGGCTCGAGACGGTTCACGACCCCGACTCTATCTGTATGGTGACGAACCACAAGTACATGGCCGACTTCGAGCAGTGGCGTCGGGACTGCGCCGGTCGCACGGAGGCCGCGTCGCGGATCGACCTGATCGACGACGGGACTACGAGCAATGAGGAACGTCTCGGGGCCATCGGCGACCTGGCCTTTGTTCTCCGAACTCGCACGATCGACGAGGACGTGATGGTCCTGGCCGCGGACAGCATCTTCAACTTCTCCCTGGCCCGGCTGCAGGCATTCTTCGCCGAGAAGCGAGCGTCTATGATAACGATCTGGCACGTGAAGGATCCGGGAGAGCTCCGGCGCACAGGGAACGCGGCGGTGGACGAGGACTTCCGGGTGACCGGCTTCGTGGAGAAGCCCGAGAAGCCGATATCTCCTTACGGGGTGCCGCCCGCCTATCTGTTTCCCCGCGACACGCTCCCCCTCATAGGCCAATACCTAGACGAGGGAAACAATCCCGACGCGCCCGGCCACTTCATCGCCTGGCTCCACCGCCGCGTTCCGATCTATGCGATGCTCATCGAGAAACCCCCACACCACATCGGTTCTCTCGAGTCCTACAAGGACGTCCGGGAGCGACTGTCCGAAGAATGATGTGCTGAATCCGAGACGATCTCCCAACCAATCCGGAGGTGCTGACGTCGTGAGTTCACAATCAATAAAGGGGATGGTCATGGCCGCGGGCCTCGGGGAGCGGCTCCGCCCGCTCACCGAAACCTGCCCCAAGCCACTGCTCCCGATGGCCGGCCGTCCCTTGATCGCCTACCCCCTCGGCCTGCTCAGGAGGGCCGGGATCCGGGATGTGGTGATCAACACCCACTACCGGGCCCCGGATATCCGCGAGTGCCTCGGCGACGGGGCGCGCCTCGGGATGAGGATCACCTATTCCCACGAGCCGGTCATCCTCGGCACGGGAGGGGGGATCCGCAACGTCGAGCCCTTTTTCGAGGGCAACACCTTCGTTGTGATCAACAGCGACGTGGTGGCGGACGTGGACATCACCTCTGTCATCGGGCTTCACCAAGAGAAAGAGGCCGTGGCCACGATGGTGCTGCGACGCGACCCCGATCCCGGTGCCTGGGGTGCTGTCGAGGTCGACAGGGCCGGCCGCGTGCGGGAGATACTCGGCCTGGTCGGCTGGCAGGGGGAGCCCCTGGAGAAGCTCATGTTCGCAGGTATCCAGGTCCTGGAATCCCGTGTGTTCCGCTACATGCCGGCCGAGGGGGCCTTCAGCATGACCGAGGTCGCTTACCCGGCTATGATCAAGGCCGGAGAGCCGGTCTGCGGCAACCTTCACGCCGGGTACTGGAGCGACCCCGGCACACTGGAGCGTTATCGGCAAACGTGCGAGGACATCGAGAAGGGCAGGGCAGGGCTGAGCTGGGTGGAGGGCGCTTAGGCGCTTATTGTCCCAAAGATACCAACATAGTAAGAACAAGCGATTTATGACGTAGGGGCGACCGGCGGTCGCCCTGCCATGGAGATATTATTACGCCCAATCATAAATTGAGCACCTTGAGGAAGTTGCGAGCGAAGCGAAGCAATCCCCCGAGCACAATATGCCAATGGGCTCGGGGGATCGCTTCGTCGCTGGCGCTCCTCGCGACATCCCTCAATTGAGTCCGCGTCGAAGACGCAGTTTTTTTCATATCTATGCGGGGATGTTTTGGGTCTTTTTCTCGTATATGTAAGTAGTGAGGAGAGATTTCAATGGTATAATCGTAGGTGTAAGAGGAATTTTTCCCTTTCCTTTTTAGATTAAGATTTGGAACGGATTCGATAAGGTAAAATTCCTCAAGAAAAGGGGGGACGCTATGAAAAACCTAATCTATGCCGTGAGCGTAGTTCTTTTCCTGATCATCACCTTGAGCGCACATTCAATCCCAGCCGCCACGATCCATGTCCCGGCGGATCACGCAACCATCCAGGCCGGAATCGATGCCGCCATTGACGGTGATCTCGTCCTGGTGGCGGCCGGCGACTATGTGGAGAACATCGATTTCCTCGGCAAGGCGATCACGCTTCAGAGCGAGGCCGGGGCCGCGTCGACGGTCA
>CAZFWM010000593.1:0-2775 GCA_964522545.1 uncultured Thermodesulfobacteriota bacterium | reverse complement strand
AAGAGAATCTAGGGAGAATACGGAAAAAGTCATGGATGTTGCGAGCGAAGCGAAGCAATCCCCCGGGTTCCGCAGGCCAATGGGCTCGGGGGATTGCTTCGGGGCTTTGCCCCTCGCAACGACCCTCAATTGAGTCTGTTAGAATCATTAGATTAAAAACCCTTAGCGTCTTAGCGTTAAAAAATTCTGGGAGCCAAATTCCGCCCGAAGGCGATAAGCTCTTCGCAAGAGAAGCGCCCGGTGGTCCGGACCATATTCACTTCACCGTAATGAATAAGCTATACTCGTTTCCCCCCATTCCTTCAACCCAACCTCAACCGGAGGCCGCCATCATGATGAACCGGAAGACCTCTTCCTTTTCTCTACTCATTTCGCTCCTGTTCCTGATCCTCTGCCTCGGCCCGATAGGGTGCCACTCGGGCTCCGGCACACCCGACCGTCCCGGCGCGTCGGAGGTCTTCAGCGGAATTCCGATCGACAATGAGATGGCCTTTGCAAGCCTGGAGGGCAGCGTGGAGGTGATCTGGGACGAGTGGGGCGTGCCCCACATCTACGGCATCGACGGAGAGCCGGGCGACGCCATGTTCGTCCAGGGCTACGTGACCGCGTCCGACCGACTCTGGGAGATGGACCTCATCCGCAAGTTCGCCGAGGGGAAGCTCACCGAGCTCCTCGGACTCCTCATGCCCTTCATCCTTTCGCAGGACGTGTATAGCCGCACCATCTTCACCACGCCCCGGGGGAACCGCATCGAGGACGAGCTCGCCGATCATCTCCGCGACAAGGCCCCGGAGATCTACGCCATGCTCGTGCGTTACAGCGACGGCGTCAACGCCTTCCTCGAGGACCTGAAGGCCGGCCGCAACGGGGCCGAGCTGCCCGCCGAGTTCCGCTGGCTTCTGTTCAAGCCCGCCTCGATCGCGCCCTGGCGGCCCCAGGACTCGCTCGCCATCGGCCGCTACCAGCAGTGGGACCTGTCCGCGTCGATGGGCAGCGATCTCCGACACCTCGAGAAACACACGGCCCTTCTCGAGGCCGAGGTCGAAGGGCGGATCCCCGCGGGGACCTATCTCGACACAATCCGCTCGGTCCCGATCGAACCGACCTACGTCCTGCCGGGCTACTATGAGAAGGCGGCCGCGAAGGGCGATCCCGGGAGCGACGGAGCCGGGAGCGGATCGGGCCCCGCCGGGAATGAGCTCCTTCAGGGGATCGATCGAGAGCGGCTAGGCCGGATGGCCGAAGCCTACGAGAAAATCGCCGGGCAAAGGCTGGACAAGGGGAGCAACAACTGGGTCGTCAGCGGCGCCGGGACCCGGAGCGGCTACCCCCTTATCGCGAACGACCCCCACCTGGCCCTCTATTGCCCGCCCATCTTCTACGAGCTCCACATGGACGACAAGACCTTCATGGGCGGGAATGTGAGCTTCGGCGGCGTGAACTTCCCCGGCCTGCCGGGCGCCATCATCGGCCACACGGACCGGGTGGGCTGGGCCGTCACCTACGTGGGGTACGATGTACTCGACGTCTATGTGGAGGATGTGACGACTCCGACCGATTTTCCGACTTCTCCGAGGACGGTGAAGTTCCGGGGCCAGGACGTGGAGGTGGTCACGATCATGGAGGACTTCTGCATCCGCGGCGAGGCCGAACCGATGCGCCTCCCCATCGAGATCGTCCCGCATCACGGCCCGCAGCTGCCGGACCCGGATCCTCTGGACGACGTGACCGGGCTGCCCTCTGTGGAGAATATGACCATGCGCTGGACCGGGGGGGAGCCGACCCTGGAGATGGTCACCGTGGACAAGCTTTCGACCCTGCAGGACATGGACGACTTCTTCGAGGCCCTCGCCACCTTCGACGTGGGAGCCCAGAACTTCGTGGGCGCCTCGGTGGACGGCGAGATCGGGTTCTACCCGCACGCGAAGGTCCCCATGCGCGACCCCCGCGCCCTGACCGCCGAGACGCCCCCCTGGATGCCCCTGCCGGGAACGGGCGAGTATGAGTGGCTCACGAACGCGTCCGGGGCAGTGCGCTTCATCCCGGACGGGGAGCTTCCCCGGGCGAGGAATCCCGGGGCGGGGAGGATCGTCACGGCGAACAACGACCAGGCCGGGGTGACGGCGGACAACGATCCCCTGGATGACGCTCACTACCTCTACCGCCAGGCCGCCATGGGAACGAGGGCCGCCCGGATCACCGAGCTCGTGGACGAGGCGATCGACTCCGGGGGCATGAGCTTCGAGGAGATGAAGGCGATCCAGCAGGACACGGTCTCGTTCACGGCAAGGCACCTCGTGCCCGCGCTTCAAAAGGCCCTCGACGACGCCCTCGATGGAGTCCTGACCGGCGGCGGGAGCGATCCCCGGCTGGCCGAGGTGCGCATGCGCCTGGCGGGCTGGGGCCTCACGCACCCGACCGGGACCGATGTGGCCGGCTTCCGGGACTCCCCCCCCACGGCCGAGGAGATCGCCGAGAGCGTGGGGGCCACCCTGTTCAATGCGTGGCTGGTGCGATTCATCCACGGGATTTTCGACGACGAGTATGCCGAGGCGGGCCTGAGCAGCCTCTACATCGCCGACGCGATCCGGGCTGCGGTCCACCTCCTGGAGGACGTGGAAAAAACCAACCCCAACTTCAAGGTCAACACCCTCGATCCGGCCACCGGCGAGAGCCGGCTCTTCGACGACATCACGACCCCGACCACAGAGAAGGCGGCCGACATCATGATCGCGGCCATGATCGACGCCCTCGACTTCCTGGAGTCGGCCCTCG
>CAZFWM010000592.1:0-2853 GCA_964522545.1 uncultured Thermodesulfobacteriota bacterium | reverse complement strand
ATTGCGGACTCGTTGAAGGGCCTGCCGGTCCTCATACTCTGCAACCACTGCTCCAGTCCGGCCTGCATAAAGGTGTGCCCCACCGGGGCCACATGGAAGCGCAAACAGGACGGTATCGTGATGATGGACATGCACAGGTGTATCGGCTGCCGGTACTGCGTCGTTGCGTGTCCCTACGGCGCCCGGAGTTTCAACTGGGGCAATGCACGCCCTCGAATCGAGGGAGAAACCACGCCGAACTACCCCACGAGGGAAAAAGGGGTGGTGGAGAAATGCACCTTCTGCGCCGAGCGGGTCCGGGTGAACCGCGAGCCCGCCTGCGTGGAGGCGGCGAGGCGGATTCCCGGCGGTGAAGGCGCCCTGACCTTAGGAAACCTGGCGGATCGAACCTCGGAGGCGACCCGGCTTCTCAGAGAAAAACGCACGATCTCCAGAAACATCGGTCTGGGGACCGATCCCAACGTCTACTATATTATTTGAATCCGCCGTCAAAGCGGAGAATGCGTCCCGAGAAAGCACGAGGAGGCAAGCGATAGATGAGCGACAAAGGAACGCAAAAACTAATCGATGATCTGACAAAGCCCATCAGGGAGACGAGCGCCGGCTATTACCTGCTGGTGTTCGGGCTCTTCCTCGGTGTGGCCTGGGGGATCTTTGCCTGGATCTGGCAGGTGTCCAAGGGGCTGGTCGTCACGGGCATGAACAACTCGGTCTCCTGGGGTCTCTACATCACCAACTTCGTCTTCTTCATCGGGATCAGCCACGCCGGCACCCTGATATCGGCCATCCTCCGAGTGAGCGGCGCCGAGTGGCGACGGCCCATTACCCGGGCGGCCGAGGCGATCACCGTGTTCGCGCTGGTCCTGGGCGGAAGCCAGATCCTCTTCGACATGGGGCGGCCCGACCGGGTGCTCAATGCGGTCATCTACGGCCGGCTCGGCTCCCCGCTGCTCTGGGACGTGGTCTGCATCTCGGTCTACCTGCTGAGCTCGATCTTCTACCTGTTCCTGCCCCTCATTCCGGACCTGGCGATTCTCAGGGACCAGGGCACGGTCACGGGCTGGCGCAAGGTCATGTACAAGATCGGTTCGGTCAGCTGGGACGGCAACCACGAGCAGAGGGAGCGCCTGGAAAAAGCGATCGGCGTCATGGCGGTGCTCATCATCCCGATCGCGATCTCCGTCCACACGGTCGTCTCCTGGATATTCGGCATGACCGTGCGCCCCATGTGGCATTCGTCGATCCTGGGTCCCTACTTCGTGGTCGGGGCCATTTACTCCGGCATCGCCGCGATCATCATCGCCATGGCGATCCTGAGAAAAGTATATCACTTCGAGGGCTACTTCAAGCCGATTCACTTCAACTACCTCGGCCTTCTGCTGCTCACCATGACGTCCCTGTGGTTCTATTTCACCTTGTCCGAGTATATCACCGTCGGCTATGGGGCCCTGGCGGAAGAATGGCCGGTCTTCGCAGTCAAGGTCACCGGCGAATACGCCACCCTCTTCTGGACCATGATGGTGTTCATGACGATCGCTTTCTTTGTGTTGCTGCTGTGCAGGTCGAGATGGCCCATCGGGGGCACGGTCCTGGCCTCGCTGTTCATTGTCCCGGGCATGTGGATCGAGCGGTACACCATCGTGGTGCCCACGCTGATGAAGATCGAAGGTCGGGGCTACGAGCCTGCAATGTACAACGCGAGCTGGGTCGAGTGGTCGATCACGGCGGCCAGCTTTTTCCTTTTCGCTCTCCTGTATGTCCTCTTTGCCAAGCTCTTCCCGATCATCTCGATCTGGGAGGTGGATGAAGCCGAAGAGGCCATCGAAGTGAAGCTCGAGGAGCTGAAGGGCTATCTTCCTGCCGAATCGTCGGCTGCGACGGAGGGTTAATTTAATCACATGGGAAATCCAATTGACCCCGAAGGGATCAGGTCATGTAGCCTGGGGTGCAAACCCCAGGATCAAGGATGCTCATTAGCTCGCCCGAAGGGCGACAATTCATAATCCTCGAATGAATTGGGGGATACCAGTATGTGCGATGTGAGTGCTTTTTTCGACACACCCGGCATCGGCGGTGCCGTCTGGTGCTGTGTTTTTATGACCCTTATCGTCTGTTACGGTTTTACGATCCGGTGGATTTCCAAAGGCCAGTCAGACGACAAAAAGGAAGAATAACTGCGTAGAGCGGCCTCGCTCCGGGCAAAATAACTCTTCGGATCTATTGCCCACGCAGGGCCCTTTTGATAGAGTGCATTCTTTAAAACCATATCAAATCGGATCGGCACTGTAGAGGCGATCCCGAGGAGACCCACAGGAATCTTTTAGTCCAAGTTGAAAGGAGGCGTCATGAGCGACGACAACGGGAAAAAAACGCCGTTACTAGATGAGCTGGAGAAGGGGCCTTGGCCTAGCTTCGTCACGGAAATCAAGTCTATGGCGGAAGAAAATAAGATGAGCAGCGACCTTCTGAGTCTGCTCGAGAAGTCCTACAGGGACAAGGTGGGCTACTGGAAACACGGTGGCATCGTGGGCGTCATGGGCTATGGGGGAGGCGTCATCGGTCGCTATTCCTCCTTGCCTGAGGAGTTCCCCAATGTGGCCCACTTCCACACCATGCGTATCAACCACCCCAGCGGCTGGTTCTACACATCCGAGGCGCTGAGAACCCTGTGCGACATCTGGGAAAAGCGCGGCTCGGGCCTCACCAACATGCATGGGTCCACCGGCGACATCGTGTTCCTCGGGACCGTTACAGCCGAGCTCGAGCCCATCTTTGCCGAGCTTACCGAAAAAGGCTTCGACCTGGGCGGATCCGGCTCGGACATGCGGACGCCGAGCTGCTGCGTCGGGCCGG
>CAZFWM010000591.1:0-2879 GCA_964522545.1 uncultured Thermodesulfobacteriota bacterium | reverse complement strand
CCCATCCAGCATCCAGAGACCCGTATCCAGTATCAGTGGGAGTCAGTAAAGCCGTCCTGAAAACTTGATCTATTTGTTACGCTTTTGGGTCATAAAGAACGACTGGAGGAGGGCGACGGAACATGAAAGATACGCTTGCCATACTTTGCGCGGCGGCCCTTGCCGCGGGCTTCTACATGACCTCGGCCGGTGCGGACCCGGACTACATCCTGCCCTTCGGCCCCGTGACATTCGACGACGGCGCCGGCGGTCCGTACATGCCCCGGACTGGACCATTATCGACGGGTACGGGGACGGCTTCACCCTGGAGGCCGTCCTCCACCATGAAGGATACGATCTCGGCACAGGTCCTTTTGTCTATGGAGATCAGCACGGATCTTATTATTTCCACATGGCGGAAGAACTCATCACACCGAGCATAGATGCAAGCGGCCTCCCGCAAGGCTATGGCCTGTTCCTGACCTTTGACCAGTACTACCGCCATTGGTACGACGCCTACGGAGACTGGAGCTCTCTCAAGATCTCCCTGAGCGCCGACGACGGGGTGACCTGGAATACCGAGAGTATCTTCTCTGACAGCCTGGGCTCATGGACATTTCCCGATCACCATGCTTTGGACATCTCAGACTATTCCTCGGCCACGCTCAGGGTACGCTTCTATTACAGGGGATATGGGAATTCTCATTGGGCCCTGGACAACGTTCAAATCAACGCGTGCTGGGACATAGACGGCGACGCACATTACGATGTGGCGTGCAACGGGAATGATTGCGATGATACGGATCCTGACATAAACCCGGGTATGTATGAAATCTGCGATCATAAAGACAATGACTGCGACGGTGCAATCGACGAAGGCCTTGATGCTGACGGTGACGGTTTTTTACCATGCTCTGAACCGATCCCAGACTGTGATGATACGGATCCCTTCACATACCCAGGGGCGGAAGAAATCTGCGACGGCAAGGACAGCGACTGCGACGGAGCGGTCCCTGTGGACGAGTCGGATGATGATGCGGACGACTGGATTATATGCGAAGGCGACTGCGATGACTCGAACCCGGATGCCCATCCATGGGCGCATGAAATACCCGGCAACGGTGTGGACGACGACTGCGACGGACTGATCGACGAAGAACAAGTGATACTCAACGTGCCCGCGGATTACGCGACCATACAGGAGTGCATCGACGCGGCCACCCACGACGACACTTGCCTGGTTGCGCCCGGGACCTATTTTGAAAACATCGATTTCCTCGGCAAGGATATAACTTTACGCAGTGAAGGAGGACCCGAGGTGACCTATATCGAGTTGCTCATGTCTTGGCCCATTGTGCAATTCAAAAATGGTGAGACAGTTGATGCTGTCCTTGATGGATTCACAATTAGAGATGGTTCCAGCTATGATGCCGGCGGTATCTATTGCTTAAGATCCTCCCCGACAATCCAAAATTGTGCTATCATCAATAACGAAGGTTGGGGAGGCTATAGTGAAGGCGGCGGCATCTTCTGCGTTGGAGGCAGCCCCTCATTCATTAATTGTATGATCTCAAATAATTTTTCTCACAACGGTGGTGGTGGCTTATATATTATAGGATCTTCAGTGACGCTTGTTGATTGCACGATATCTGAAAATAGTGCTGAATATAATGGAAGCGGGATTTATGCTGAAGATCAATCCATACTCGTCATAGAGAACTGCCGTATCAGTAGTAATAGCACTGTACATGGAAGTGGCGGCGGAATTAGATGTCTTGATTCTTCCTTGATAATTACGAATAGTGTGATTTCAGAAAACAGTTCTGATTCAGGCGGTGGCATCTATTTTTCAGATGGCCCTTTGATGATTGAGGGATGCACGATTATGGGAAATACTGCCAAGGACTACACTGGGGGTGGTATCAAAATTCGTGATTCTGATGACGCTAGCATCAGAAAATGTACGATATCAGGCAATATCGCTAATTCTAGTGGAGGCGGGATCTCGTGTTCCCTTTCAACCGTAATAATCGAAGATTGCACCATCGCAGATAATATCGCTACTGATCATGGTGGGGGGGGAATCGGTGCTTGCTGCACTTCTCTTGTGGTCAGAAACAATACAATAATAGAAAATAGCAATTACGATGGAGGAGCAGTTGATATTAGCAATTCATCTTTAGCGATGACATATTGCACGATCAGCGGAAATAATAGTATCTGGGGGCCTGGAGGGATTTTGTTTGGAACGGATTCCAATGGAACGATAACGAACAGTATCCTCTGGGGGAATTCAGGGCCTGAGATCCAAGTGAATTCTGGATCACCAGAAGTCTCTCACTCCGATGTACAGGGAGGGTGGCCCGGCACGGGAAACATCGATGAGGACCCTCTCTTTGTCGGAGGCGGCGACTATCACCTCACAGCCGACTCGCCCTGCATCGACACGGGCACGGACGCCGAGGTCTACACGGATATCGATGGCGACGTCAGACCGCAGGGTGAAGGATTCGACATGGGCTCGGATGAATACATGTTCGACTGCTGGGATCTTGATGATGACGGATACGCAGACCTGCTGTGCGGCGGGGATGACTGCGACGATTCCGACCCTGATGTCAATCCGGAAGCCTGCGAGCACAGGACAGCCGGAACCTGCGACGACGGCATCGACAACGACTGTGACGGCCTGATCGACACAGACCCCGAGTGCAGCATTACCTGCTTCCTTGGCATGGTCCTGTGAAAGAGGATTCGCATCCGCCTCAAACCCGGTTCCCTCTTCATCGACGATCCTTCCGGGCCCTGACCAGTCCGGCACCGTACTGAATCCCAATATTTTTTTCTAGAAAAAGCCCTTCCGATGTGGTATCTTACACTTATCTCGAAAAAGTAGCGCC
>CAZFWM010000590.1:0-2890 GCA_964522545.1 uncultured Thermodesulfobacteriota bacterium | reverse complement strand
CATGATACATGAGGTCATTCTAAAAGTCTATAGCTGAAATGTCGCTGTAGTAATATGATGTGGTCTGTTTTTCTATTCGTATCGACGGACAGAAGATGCCCTCCGCAGCTTTAACACGAAGGCTGAAGGAGCGAGAACCCGAAATCGGAATTCTGTTCGGGGGCTCCGGCTGCGATGGGGAGATGGGCCGGGCCCTGATGGAACTCTTTCCCGAAGTCGATGTCGTGCTGCAAGGCGAGGCCGAGACGACTTTTCTTCCGGTGATCGAGGCTATGCGCCACGAGATCCCGTTCAGTAAAGCTAAAAACTGCATCTATCGTGATGGTGGAAGGATCTTTCAAACTAATTGGAGTAACGATTTATCGGAGCTCGACGACATTCCACTACCTGATTACAAGGCATACATGGAACAGCGCAAACAGAGTCCATATATCAATCGATCTCTGATCCTTGCTTTCGAGACCTCACGCGGGTGCTGGTGGGGCCAGAAGCAACAGTGTCTATTCTGTGGGATTCGGGCCAACGATCTGACCTACCGAGAGCGATCGCCACAATCGGCATTTGAGCAGATCGCATCACTCGTAGAAGAGTACGCCCCGGATTTATTGTATGCCACGGACTGTATACTTAAACCTGATTACTGTAAAACAGTCCTTCCTCAACTTGCAGGGCTTCGAAGGGAGAAGGACATTGATACAGAATTGTTTTATGAAATTAAATCCAATACGCGCCGGGAACAGATGGCAATTCTATCTGCGGCAGGTGTAAAGGAGGTACAGCCGGGAATAGAAAGTCTTAGCACGAACGTTCTTCGAGCCATGAGGAAGGGCTCTACCGGGCTCCATCAAATCGAGCTGCTAAAGTGGGCACAAACATACGGAATTCGTTTGATTTACAGTATTATCACGGGAGTTCCGGGTGAGCATCTTGAAGACTACAACAATATGGTCTCCTTCATGTCTTTTTTGCACCACTTGCCCCCCCCTGTTGCACTAAACCGTTTGGCTTTTCATCGATTCAGCCCATACGCGGCGGTCCCGTCGCGTTATGGTTTCAAAGATATCCGTCCGTTTCCTGTTCAGCGCATCATCTACCGAACTACCAATGAGCGTCTAATGAGACTCTGTTACGAATTGGAGTATCAGTTGGAGAAACATGAACGGCCGGAGATGAAGAAAGGACGCAAACGCCTATCTGATGCAATGGATGCATGGAAACACGATTACTTAGCCGGTGAGCGATTAGTTATGAAGGGAGCTGAGGATACTGTAATCATCACTCGCCGGTCTGCGGAGGGGAACATTCAGGTATGGCCATTGAGAGGCTCTACTGCATTGGTTTATACAAACGCTCAGAGCGCCACGTCCTTTACACAATTATCGAAAAAGACAGGACTGAGTGTGAGCGTTATCGCTCAAATCATAGAAAGAATGGCCAAAGACAGGCTAGTCATAAAGATGGATGACCATTGTCTGGCACTGGCCGTCCAGATAGATGTCGATCTCTTTGCCGATGCCGGTCTAAAGATGAATCGGAACCCTGAGAACACGATCCTTAATTACGGTACGGTTCACCATTGATGGAAGCATCACGGAAGGATTGTGAACGTATAAATTTCCGTCCAAACAAATTTTACCAAATTGAAGGAGGAGATCATTTTTCTCATCAACCCATCCCAATTGACGGTCTTGGCCACGAATCAGTGTACTGCACGATGCATACACTGCTCGCTGAACTGCGGCCCGGAATATACAGATCAACTATCCTTCGAGCAAATCCGCAAGGCGATACACGACTTTCATTCAGAGAGCCCTCTTCGGGTCGTCATCTTTAGCGGCGGAGAGCCCACGCTCCTTGGAGAGGACCTGCTTAATTCGATTGCATACGCCGATTCGCTGGGCATCAACACACGCCTCGTGACAAATGCACATTGGGCCGGCACACAGGAGATGGCTCGAGGATGGTTGGTTGCCTTGCGAGAAGCCGGCCTTGCAGAATTGAACATAAGCACGGACGATTATCACATACCCTATATACCGTTCGATCGAGTGCGGAATGCCTGGCACACGAGCAAAGGTCTTGGATTCAAGGCGATTGTCATTGCGAACAGTTCGGATCCCGACAGCCGAATTTCCCCACGATTCATTATGGAACAGTTAGGCGAGGAATTAAGTCTTCGCTATGACGATAAGGGGCGAGAAAAGCCGCTCGGCCGGCCGGATGAGACGGGCACTCTAAAAGCTATCTCCAATGCCAATATCCAGATGCTGGGGCGCGCCAAGGAGACAATCGACGCCGGTACCCTGAGATACCCGGCAAGCCAGAGTGATCTCCATGCCGGCTGTGCATGTATCATCCGAGACGTTGCTCTATCGCCCAACAACCACCTTTTGGCATGCTGTGGAATGGAGGCCGAGGGGAATAGAATACTCGACCTGGGTAATGCCTCGCATGCCTCCGTGAGTGATTTATTATACAGGAACACGGATAGCCTTATCATCAACTCGGTTGCTTTGATGGGGCCTATGTTTCTCAAGCGGCTCATTCAAAAGAATGAACCCGGATTCCCCTTCCGAAGTCATTATTCATCCATGTGCGAAATTTGCGAGCACCTTTTCACTTGGCCAGAGGCAATTGCGGTATTGCAGCGTTATCGGCCAGTGCTTGAATTCGCAGTTTCTACACTCCATTCACAAATGAATGAAGCGCCGAGCGAGAAAAAGGCTCATGAAGATACTGGTGGAGCTTCACAAATGCAATATAGGTGGTCACCAGGGGCATAAGCAATACAAAGGAACCACAACATGGACGGACGAATTTTACGCGAATTTGTAGCTAGTTCTTGTCCAAAAACCCACGTTTTCAAAGGTCAAGGGCAATTTCAGAACTG
>CAZFWM010000589.1:0-2901 GCA_964522545.1 uncultured Thermodesulfobacteriota bacterium | reverse complement strand
GGAAGTCCATACAGGATGAAATCATCGCACGGACGGCGTTTGAGGGGTACTAGCCGGAGAGGGGGGTGCGAAGGTCACACACATCTTTTCGGTTGCGGCCTTGCCGCGTTAGGGTCAACTCCACCAGCCAGTAAAAACCCATTCAGAATCAGCGGCCCGCTCTTCCTCATCCGTATACAGACCGCTGTAGATCAGAATCCACCTCATACTCGATAAAGGGAAGACGATTGGGAAATAACTGAGGGGATAAATACCCGGAAGATTCAGTGACCAGAGCGGGACCACTTCGATTGCCGGAAATGTCAGGATCATGGAGGTAGCCCACGTGCCTGACTCCGGCATGCAAATGGTAAACTCCATGATGAGTCTACTCAACCTGTATGAAACATCCATTTCGAGGGTAAAGTCGAGGCAGTCCGGATCATCTCCGTCCACAAGGCCGTCACAATCATCGTCAATATCGTTGCTGCAGATCTCCTCGGTGCCCGGGCTGAGCAGGGGATCGGTGTCATCGCAGTCGCTCCCCCCACAGGCTTCATCGGGGTAATGGTCCCCGTCGCAGTCCCGGCACTCTGAAATCTCATCCGCCCCGATATCGAAGCCGCAGCCGGCGGATCTCAATTCACCGTCGATGTCGATGAAGAGATCCTCGTCCCTCCCGGCATCGATGCAGGGGGAGTCAGGCGTCAGATGATAATCTCCCCCCCCAACGAACAGAGGGTTCATATTAAGGATCTCTATCCCCGGACCTCCTCCCTCAATCACTGAATACCAAATCAAAACCTGACCGAACAGCTGTGTTCCATAATAAGCATCATAATAGACGGCCGAATTTCCCCACAGGATGGAGTTTTTAACGATCAGGGGAGTGCCCCAGTCATAGAAAACGCCGCCCCCGGTTCCATACATGCCGATGGCGCTGTTATCCGCGACCGTACAATTCGTGATCCTTTGTGGTGTAAATACGCCGCTTAAATAGATGCCCCCGCCACTATCGGCGATATTTCCGGTGATCATGCTGTTCAAAGCGATCAGGGTGGATCCGTATGAGAATATCCCTCCTCCCCAGTACTCACTCAGGTTTTCCGAAATGGTGCAGATCTGGACCGTCAGGTTGGTTTCATGGTAGCAGCAAATTCCTCCACCCGTGAAGTCGGATTCGTTTTCGGAGATCTTGCAGGGCGTGATCGTCACCGACGGGGAGGATACGTAGCAGATCCCGCCGCCGTGATCCGCTCTGTTTTCCGAGATCGTGCAGTTCAAGATCGTCGGTGACGAGGCGGAGCAGAATATTCCACCACCACACAAGGCCCAATACCCGGGGTCCAGCTCGAAATACGTTCCCGAGCCGTTTTGAATAGTGAATCCCTCGATGATCGACGTGTGGACCTCACCGCTGGCAAAGGTCACGACCGATCCTGCCTGGGCGCCGTCTATGAACGTCGCCCCGGCCCCCTGCTCGCCCCACAAAGCGATCGCTTTGCCGAGGAAGTCGATGGTCTCTACATAGGTGCCGGGATCGACCAGGACGGTATCCCAATTCGAGGCTTGATCAATGCCGGCCTGAATCGTGGGCTGATCACCAGGAACATGAATAGTGGCACCGGGGACTTGGTAGACAGAGAAAGCGAATACCAGAAACAGGGTCATGGGCAGAGACAGGATGATCGACTTCATTTTTTCTCTTCTTGATTCTTTCCTGAAATGAGTAAGTGAGTGAATTCTTACACTGCTATCGATGGTAAAGGTCCGAGGCCAGTACTCGCTCTGACTTGTAGAGTATAGGATTGAAGGTCGTAGGGTGCTCGAACACCATATTCCAGACGACCTCTCCACCCGGTGTGACCTCGATTATACCTCCCAGATGTGGTGAAGTGATCAGGGTGTTCCCGTTGGGAAGCCTGTTGGCATCCCCCATGGAGGAATCGAAGAACAGAGGCTCGGTCGGCCAGGCCCATACTTCCTCGGCCCAACCCAGCTCGGGGTCATAGGCGATCTCCACGGCCCGGCTGTACTCTACAGGGAATCTGTGGTTGCCGTTGTCATATGTCAGGATGTTGCCATTATCGAGGATCTCGGGGTCGTGGGAGTGGGAAAAGAGTCCTTCTCCGAAGTCCCCTCCCATGCCCATGGACCAGATGATCTCGCCCGACGGGTAGGCGATCTTCACAAACCGATCAAGGTGCCTGAAGTTCATATAGACCGCGCTCTCTTCCTCCCGGTATATGACCGTATTGGCGTGGGTCCAATCATAGTATTTCGGTTGTAGGTAGTGAACCATCATATGCTCGGGGCAGTAGTCATCGGTCGAGATGTGATCACTCGAACGCCAGAGCCATACGATCTCCCCTGTGGAGGGGTTCACCTCGCGAATGCCGTCGCAAAGTAAGGGAAGGTCCCACCCCTCTGCTACCGTCTTGTAGTAGAAGAGATACATGATGTTCCCATTAGGCATCACTGTAAAGCTGTGATGAATGTTCGGAGCTGGGATAATCCAATCAAAAGTACCCTGGAGATTGACCCGATACATGGTCCAATTCCCCAGGAACATTATTCCACCGTCACCCAGAACCTCGAAGTCCCTGTCAAGACAATTCTTCATGATAGGAAATTCGCACACCGCATTGCCGTCCATGTCTATGATGTGAAACATAAAGCCCCTATAGGGAGCAAGAAGTGTAAGCCCCTTGTAGGCTTTTTCAGAGTCGTAGGAGAGGATCGAGAATTCATATTTGCAGGAGGAAGTGATTATCATCGCGGCCGCCAGGACCATGAAGACCGACAGGGCTCTACTCCGGGGATGGAACGTTTTCGCCATTTCTGTTTTTCTAATTATCATATTTTTTCCTGTATCGGTCGATCTAAAAATGAAGAAACACTCCCTTACCATATAAGCTTCAT
>CAZFWM010000588.1:0-2918 GCA_964522545.1 uncultured Thermodesulfobacteriota bacterium | reverse complement strand
CCCGACGATCGCGAACGGGTCGATCTCAGGGAACTTTGCTCACCGCGACGGCGGTGGAATCGCCTGTCGTAACGCCGCCTCGCCGGCGATTACACGCTGCTCGATCCGGGTGAATATCGCATGGCACAACGGCGGGGGGATCGCCTGCAAGTCCGACTCGGCTCCCCTAGTCGAGACCTGCGCGATCTCGGGGAACACCACCGTTCACGGCAGCGGGGCCGGGATCTTCTGCGACAGCCCATTTCCGACGATCACCTTTGACGGCGCGTTCCCGACGATCCGGAACTGCTTGATCGTGGGGAACGCCGCCGGGGAGCCGAGCCCTGGGCCGAACAGTTTCGAGGACGGGGGCGGGATCTACTGCATGAACTCGTCTCCCGTGATCACGAACTGCACGTTCTCGGAAAACATTGCCGGCCGAGCTGGTGGTGGTATCTACCTGGATGGGCCTCAATCCCCGGGGTCCTCGCCGACGATCACGAACTGCATCCTGTGGGGGGATGTATCGAGCCTGGGGCCCCCTGAAATATACACGACCTTTGGATCACCCATTATTGCAAACTCCTATATAGGTGGCGACCCCTATTTTATCGGAGGAGGAGATTTTCATCTTGACGAAGGATCCCCGTGTATTGATACCGGAAAAACAATTTTGATGACATACCATGACAGATGTTTTCCTCCCTCCATGGGCACCTGGTACACGGATATGGGTGCATACGGGGGACCCGGGGCCTGTTATTGGTGCGGCGACCGCGACGGGGATGGATATGACTCGGCGGCCTGCGGCGGCCTCGACTGCGACGACAATGACCCCGCCATCCACCCCGGCGCCGGGGAGAGCTGCGACGGAAGGGACACCGACTGCGACGGCGCCGTCCCCGACGATGAAGCGGACGAGGACCGGGACGGGTGGATGCTCTGCGAGGGGGAGTGCGAGGATCTCGATCCCGACGTCAATCCCGGGGTGCAAGAGATCTGCGACGGGTTCGACTGGGACTGCAGCGGCGATCCCCTGGACCGGGACACCGACCGCGACGGCTTCATCGACGGTGATCCGGCCTGCATGGGGGACGACTGCGATGACGACGACCCGCAGACCTTTCCCGGAGCCCCGGAGCTGTGCGATGGCAGGGACAACGACTGCGACGGCCTTGTGCCGGGCGACGAGCTCGACGGGGACGGGGACGGGTGGCCCCTCTGCGCGGATTGCGACGACGCCGACCCGGCGGTCAGCCCCGGGGCGGTCGAGGGCTCCGGCCCTGGGAACTGCGACGACGGCCTCGACAACGACTGTGACGGCATGGCCGACACAGACTTGGAGTGTGGGATCGTGATTCATGTTGCCGGGGAACACCCGACGATCCAGGCGGGAATCGACGCCGCCTCGGACGGGGTCCTCGTCCTTGTGGCGCCGGGGACCTACTTCGAGAACGTCGACTTCCGCGGAAAGGCGGTGTCGCTCCGGAGTGAGGCCGGCCCTTCGGATACCATCATCGATGGAGGGCAGGCCGGGTCGGTAGTGGTCTTCAGCAGCGGTGAGACAAAGGACTCGGTGATCGAAGGATTCACGATCCAAAACGGGTTCAACAACGCGGAGCCCTTTTCCAGCGGCCGCGGCGGCGGGATCTACTGCCACGAATCATCTCCGACAATCGCGGGATGCAAGATCGTGAACAACCGGGTCAGGGGGGCCGCCGGGAGCGGCGGCGGGATCTACTGCAATCACGCATCCCCGTTGATCACGGACTGCACCATCTCGGACAATAACGTCTATGGCTACTCGGGCTCGTCCCATGGGGGGGGGATCCGCTGCTCCTCCTCCACGACGATCCGGAACTGTACCATCTCGGGAAATACTATCGGAAGCATTGCCGCCGCCTTTGATTCACCTCGTATCATCTTCCGGTGCGGTGCCGGCATCTACTGCAGCGGATCCCCCACGATCGAGAACTGCATCATCACCGGAAACAGCGGGAGCGAGATCGGCGCCGGGATCCATTGCGCACCGGGCTCCGCCGCGACGATCACGAACTGTACGATCTCGGAAAACGCCACTTCCATGGATGGGAGGGGAGGAGGGATCGCCAGCTGGGGCGCCACGCCGGCGATCACGAACTGCATCGTCTGGGGGAACGAGGCTCCGTTCTCGCCCGAGATCCACGTGGTTGAGGAGTGGAGCGGATCCGTGGGCACTCCCACGATAGTCTACTCCGATGTGGGAGGAGGATGGCCGGGAGAAGGGAACATCGATGCAAATCCGCTTTTCATCGGGGCTGGAGATTATCATCTCCAGCCGGGCTCCCCTTGCCTTGACACCGGTATGGACATCGGAACCTACACCGACTTCGACGGAGACACACGCCCCTTTGGAGCCGGTTTCGATATCGGGGCGGACGAATACACCGGGCCGCGCTGGGCTCTGGGCCTCGATGCCGCATACGAGGCGGGCAGCGTAAACCTCGACTACGTCATCTGGACGCCTGAGCCGGCAGGGTGGGTGATCGCACTGATCCTCACCCAGCCTTCGGTACAGGTCATCCCGCTCCCGACACTGCCGCTTCCGGCTCTCGATGCGCCGGCGGACATTCCGATTGCCGTGCCCTTCCCGAGCATCGGGGTGGTAGGGTTCTACAGCGGGCTCTATTCGACAGAGGGACGGGAGGTTTCGGATCTCGACTGGGTGGATACCGGAAGCTGAAAAACGCTAACTGATCTACGCACACGGCCCCACTGGTTTTCCGGTGGGGCCTTTTTTATGGGTGTGCCCAGCATGGGCGTGGATAGGAGGTGCAAATCCTCTGGGAAGCAGGTCGCGGCGACCCACACGAACCGCAAGGCGACAAGCCGGGAAACCGGTCCGGCCGCGAGGCCGGCGCTGAAGGAAGCGGGTAGTGAACCTGCGAGCCGACGAACAG
>CAZFWM010000587.1:0-2932 GCA_964522545.1 uncultured Thermodesulfobacteriota bacterium | reverse complement strand
GAGAACCACGTGACCTACGTGTGGTTCGACGCGCTGATCAACTACCTGTCGGCCGTCGGGGTACCCGATGGCGACCGGTACCGGCGCTACTGGCCCGCGGTGCAGCACTTCATCGGCAAGGACATCCTCAAGGCCCACGCCGTGTTCTGGCCCACCATGCTCAAGGCGGCCGGGATACAGCCATACAGCCACCTCACCGTGGGGGGCTTTCTGCTCGGCCACGACGGACGCAAGATGGCCAAGACACTGGGGAACACGGTCGACCCCTTCGAGATGAGCCGGCGCTACTCGGCCGATGCCCTGCGCTATTACCTCGTGAGGGACACGGTCTACGGGAACGACTCGGCCGTGGGTGAGCTGGCGCTGGCCGAGCGCCTCACCAGCGACCTGGCGAACGATCTCGGGAACCTGCTCAGCCGCACGCTGTCCATGATAGACAAATACCGGGGCGGCATGATCCCGGAGCCCGGCGAGGAGGCGCCCGGGGACGCGCCTTTCCGGGAGGCCTTCACGGCCCTTCCCGGCCGCTCCCGGGAGCTCATCGGCGCCCTGCGCTTTCATGACTGGCTCGAGGCGGTCATGGCCGCGGTCCGGCTGGCAAACAAGTACATCGTGGAGAACGAGCCGTGGGCCCTTGCCAAGAACCCTGAGCGGGCGCGGAGGCTCGACACGGTCCTCTACAATGTGGCCGAGGCCATGCGCATCGTCACGATCGTACTCGACCCGGTGGTTCCCTCCAAAATGGCAGAGATGCGCGGCCAGCTCGGCCTCGAGGGATCATGGTCCTTGTCCGACGCCGGCCAGTGGGGCCGCACGGCGGCCGGGGTTCGGGTGCAGGCCGGAAAGCCCCTGTTTCCCCGGGCGGACGTCAAGGAGATCAAAAAGAGACTGGAATCCGGGCAGGCCGAAGATACCCAAGAAGACGCCCAGGCCGGACCGGCGCAATCGAAAGGAGTGAAGCTCATGGAGGAGATTACATTCGAAGAGTTCGGTAGGATCGACCTGCGCGTGGCCGAGGTGATCACGGCGGAGAAAGTCGAGAACGCCGACAAGCTGCTCAAGCTCACAGTGAGGATTGGTGAGAACGAGCGCCCCCTGGTGGCCGGCATTGCCGAGTACTATGCCCCTGAAGATCTCATCGGCAAGAAGATCGTTGTGGTCGCAAACCTCAAGCCGGCCAAGATCCGAGGTATCCAGAGCGAGGGGATGCTCCTGGCCGCCGAGGGACCGAACGACACGCTCGCCCTCATCACCCTGGACCGCGATATGCCTACGGGGAGCACCATCCGGTAGGCGGCCTTCTGCGAAGGCCGAATTGGAAATTGCAGATTGGAAATTTTAAATTGCAAATTTGACAGGGAGGTAAATCGGAGGGGATCGCGATCCACCCCTGCAGAAAAGGAGAGATCGGATGAAGAGAACCAAGACGAACCATCGGCTGTCATGTAAAGTCACATTCTCTTTCACCCTGAGCGCGATTCTACTGATCGCCGCATCGGTGGCGGTTCTGCTTGCGCCCTCCGGCGCGTCGGCCAATCCGTTCATCCTGTTCGGACCCCGGGGCCAGGGCATGGGCGGGGCCCAGGTAGCCGTGGCCGATGACTACAGCGCCCTCTACTGGAACCCGGCCAGCCTCGCCCTCGAGCCCAGCTGGGAGGTGGCTCTGCCCCTGATCGGGGCGCGCGCCGAGGAGCACAACGACGTCATCGAGACCGGAGTGAAAATTTCGGAGATGATCGATGATGGAACGTATCTTACCTCGCCTTTAGAGTTCCTCAGGCTGGTCGATCAATACGACAAACACGGTTCAGGCGTTGCCGCTGATTTACAGGTAGGCCTTGCGATGAAGGGAAGAGTCTCGCGAGACGAACGCATAAACTTCGCCCTCAGCATCTTCGATAATGTCTATATAGGTTCTAACCCAAAGGCGAGGTTCCCCTACATTATCCCGAGTAACATCGAGCTGAGCGCCTATGCGCTCGAATCGCGCGAGCTCGCCTTCTCCTTTGCCTATCAGCTTATCAATGTGCCCGGAAAGGAGGAGAGACGAAAATATTTCCTCTCGGCCGGGATCAACCTCAAGTACATCTGGGGCGTTACCTATTATATGCATCGGGACATAATGGGCGTGGTCGAGGACGAGCTCCTCGACAAGGACGCCATGGACTTCGTCAGCGAGCTCATAGGCGAGAACAGCAAGAGCACCCACAACATCGGCGTCGATGTGGGGCTGACCTTCGAGTACGATGAGCTATTTCGCATCGGAATCGTGGGCCGCAATCTCAACAATCCGAAATTTGACTACCAAGAGGGCGGCGACAAAGTCGGAGAGCTCGAGCTCGACCCCCAGGTCCGCGTGGGCCTGGCCTTCATACCGATCGAGAACATCACCATCGCTGCCGATGTTGACCTGACCAAGAACAGCTCGGGCATCGCCGGCTTCGACGATCAGCGCTGGTCTCTGGGGGCCGAGTTCTCGCTGCTCGACCAGCTCTTATCGCTGCGGGTCGGCATCACGGACAACTTCGCCGAGAGCCTGGCGGAGCCGATGTTCACGGGGGGATTCGGCTTCCGGATCTGGAAGCTCCACTTCGACCTCTCCGGCGGCATCAACACCGAACTGGATGAGGCCTCTGCGGGCTTTCTCCTCTCCGGGCAGTTCTAACTCAGGGCGGCCGTGAGGGTAAAACGGGCCCCGTGATGGGGCCCGTTTTTTATATGCAGGGGAAGCAGATAGTCTCAGAAACGATACGCTACGCCTCCCATGATGGGCAAGTAATTAAGATCTTCCAGATCATCAAATCCAGTAATAAGATAAGAAACTTCAACGAACACAGCCAACTGTTCCAGTACGTAGGCGTCCAATCCTCCCCCGAGCTTTAAACAGGAGTTCCCACCGCTCAAAGACAGTCTTATCCAATGATTCCCGATA
>CAZFWM010000586.1:0-2950 GCA_964522545.1 uncultured Thermodesulfobacteriota bacterium | reverse complement strand
TGAGGCAAGCAGCGTGAAACCGGTTCAGGCGACAACTCTCTTGACACCTACCGACATGGTGATTACTCGGCTTTAGTTATTACCAAGTGGTCCGAAGGCGGCGGGATCCACTGTTCCAATTCCTCACCAACGATCACGAACTGCACGATCTCAGGAAACACGATCGAAGGCTATTATGCCTATCTGGATATCTACTGGCCGAAGGCGAACCGCACCCGCTCAGAAAACGAAACCTTGCAAACGAAAGATCCCAACTATGGCCATGGCGGTGGGATCTACTGCGAAGACGGCTCTCCAACGATCACGAACTGCACGATCACAAAAAACCAAGCCATAGGCAAGACTATCCCTATATCTCCCTGGTCTAGGGGAAAGACCGGCAGGGAGTACTCTAGTGGAGATGGCGGCGGGATATACTGTGTCAATTCCTCACCAACGATCACGAACTGTACGATCTCGGGAAACTCCGCCAGTGACTATGGCGGTGGGATCAGCATTTCCTCCTCCTCCCCGACGGTCACCAACTGCATCATTTGGGGGGATACTGCACCTTGGGGGAATTCTAAAGAAATAGCTGGTGCATCTACTGTGGTCACATACTCCGATGTTGAGGGAGGGTGGCCTGGAGAGGGCAACATCGACGCAGACCCACTCTTCGTCGGAGGAGATGATTTCCACCTTCGTACAGGATCTCCATGCATTGATGCGGGGGCGGATGCGGGGGTCTACACAGATACTGACGGCGATGTGCGTCCATATGGTGCCGGTTTCGACATGGGAGCTGACGAATACACTGGCCCACGCTGGGCTATTGAAATTGATGCTTCCTATGATGCGTATGCGGAAAGCTCTCTCAGCCTGGCCTTCATAGTAGGCACGCCGGAGCCGGCAATTTGGTCGACATCCTTGTTCCTGATGTTCCCGACGATACAGTGGATTCCGCTGTGGGCGGTTCCGATGCCGGTCATCGATCCTCCCATCGATATACCGAGTGTATTTCCCTTCCCGAGCCTGGGGATGATTTGTATCACCACCGGTGTTTATGCTGATTTAGATTTACAGCCGGAGGACTCTGATTTCGTCTGGGTTGATACTTTATGCCCTGACACGGATGAAGACGGCTACGACGACGAGAACTGCGGGGGAGATGACTGCGACGACTCAGATCCTAATACATATCCCGAAGCCACTGATCCCTGTGATGGTGTGGACCAGGACTGTGACGGAAAAGATGGAATCGATGAGCTATGCAATGGAGAGGATGACGACTGCGACGGCACAGTCCCCGAAGATGAAGACGATGATGACGGGGATGGATGGATGATCTGTAAAGGGGACTGCGACGACTCCAGCCCGGCCGCCCACCCCTTTGCGATCGAAGGCCCTGAAAGCGATCCGACCTGCTCGGATGGCCTTGACAATGACTGCGACGGTTCTGTTGACGGTGCGGACTATGGCTGTACTCCCACCCATGTCATGAGCACGCTTCCCGACACCGGCATCGAGCAATGCTATATTGGCTCCTACCCAGAGATCTCCTGCCCCGATCCCGGAGAGCCCTATTACGGCCAGGACGCCCAGTACGTGACCAACCGGATGAGCTTCACGGACCACGGAGACGGCACGGTCATTGACAACGTAACAGGGCTCATGTGGCAGCAGGAGGATGACGATGTGAAAAGGGACTGGTATGGGGCGATCAACTACTGCGGGAGCCTCGATCTTGCGGGACACACAGACTGGAGACTCCCCGACGAGTACGAACTTCAGGCCATAGTCGACTACGGGCGCGGGAATCCGACGATCGACACGACCTACTTTCCCGGCACGGACTCGTCCGGGTACTGGTCGGTTTCTCCCATCGCCGAGTACGCGTGGCAAGCTACTTTCCGACATGGCATAATCCAACTTGCGCAAAAGGACAGCCCGCATGGATACGTCAGGTGCGTACGCGGCGAATCAACTGAACGATCCTTTACCGACAACGGCGACGGAACGGTCACGGATAACGTAGCAGGGCTCATGTGGCAGCAGGAAAATCAAGATGTGTCAAGGATCTGGGAGAGCGCTCTGTCCTACTGCGAGAGCCTAGAGCTTGCAGGCTACGCGGACTGGAGGCTTCCCGACATAAAAGAGTTGAGAAGCCTCGTGGATAATACGAAGTACGACCCGGCGATCGATACGACCTACTTCCTCTACGACGGGGGGAGTACGGACTTCTTCTGGTCGTCGTCTACCAAGGACCACTACCACATCGACGCGGTGGGAGTCGTCTTCAAAACTGGCGCCATCGACGATTCGGCTAAGCGTCACGGGCGTTGCGTCAGGTGCGTGCGCTAGCGACGGGGACTTTGGTGATTCGGTGAACTGCACATCATTTAAATAAAGGGAGGTTCGCCATGAAGAGGGGTGCTTGTATCGTGTGCTTTGTGTTGATTCTGATAGTTGCGCTCACGACTTGCCCGGTTTTCGCGGCAACGATCCGCGTCCCAGCAGATCAGCCGACTATCCAGGCTGGGATTGATGTAGCAGTTGAAGGAGACCTTGTGCTGGTGGCCCCAGGAATCTATGTGGAGAACATCGACTTCCTCGGCAAGGCGATCATGCTTCAGAGCGCGGAAGGAGCCAATGAGACCGTCATCGATGGGAATGAGACCGGGCCTGTGGTGACCTTTACCAGCGGTGAGACCGAAGAGGGAGCCCTGGATGGATTCATGATTCGAAATGGGAATGCTGTCAGAGGCGGCGGAATCTTTTGTGACAATTCCTCGCCGACGATCTCAAACTGCGCGATCTCGGGCAATGAAGCTTCAGACGGCGGTGGGATCTACTGCTACTACTCCAATCCGACCGTCACGAACAGCACCATCTCGGGAAATAGCGATGAAATCGCCGGCGGCGGGATCGCCTGCTACGACTCCATTCCGACCATCACGAACAGCACCATCTC
>CAZFWM010000585.1:0-2951 GCA_964522545.1 uncultured Thermodesulfobacteriota bacterium | reverse complement strand
ATTGACCGTCACCAGTGGAAAGCGTATATTCAAAATTGACTGAAAAATTGCTGATTAATAGGATTTTGCGTAAAATCGCTAATGATTCAAATATTCTTTTTGTTGACAATGAGAGACTATTCCAAGGACTGTGGGATAGGGGGGAGGTCAAGCAGGATTATCACTACCAGTTTCGCAGCATATTAGACAATCACTGCAATTCTCGAGGGTATGAGTTCATGGCAAAAAATATATTTGATGTCATCAGGAAAGAGGATATGTTAAAATTAACAAATAAGGCGAGATCTATGTGATGTATTACGCCGAACCAATATACCGCCCCCCGTCCGAGGCGCGCAGCCTTCTCGTGCAGGCCACGGTCGGCTGCTCCACGGACGCCGGGAGGCACTGCTACTTCTGCATTACGGCCTGAGCTCTATCATCAGCATGGCTTGACAAAAGGCATACATTTTATGATGATTGATATGCTGATTGATGCAATTAATGGAGGTGATCTTATGCGCACCACATTAAATCTTCCGGATGATTTGATGGAAGAGGCCCTCAAGATAACCCGGTTTCGATCCAAGACGGATGTGGTCATCTATTCGCTGAAAGAGCTGATTCGGCGCAAGCGTCTGGATGAGCTCAAAGAGCTGAAGGGAAAGATCGATATCGACATCGATCTGGATCGGTCTCGGAGACGACGCAACTGATTTGATTTGGGGAGAAGAAAGATGGTTGTGGTCGACACATCCGTGTGGGTGGACTACCTCCGCGGGATAACCCCATCAATATCGCGGGCCCTTGATGAATTGATCGATGATGATGTCGTTGCCATTCTTCCACCTATTCGACTGGAATTGATCCTGGGATGCAAAAAGTCCCAAAGGGCTTCGCTTATGAAAAGGATCGACGTAATTCATATCCTGTCGATTACAGAAGCGACTTGGACTCTGGCCGAGGAGCTATGCTGGAATTTGAGGAGCAGCGGAATCACTCCGGGAACAGTGGATATTCTCATCGCTGCCGCGGCCTCCGAGCACAATGCACTCTTATGGACTCTGGATAAGGATTTCGAACCGCTGTTCAAGCAAAAAGTCATAAATCCCTTTGTTCATTAAATTTGGAGTGAGAATATTATAATGTATTACGCCGAACCGATATACCGTCCCCCGTCCGAGGCGCGCAGCCTTCTCGTTCAGGCCACGGTCGGCTGCTCCACGGCCGCCGGGGGGCACTGCTACTTCTGCGGGTCCTGGCTCTTTGACCGGGCCGTCCCGGCTAAGCGCTTCCGCATCCGACCCGTTGACGAGATCATCGCCGACCTCGAAGAGGCACGTTCCGACTACGGTTCGGGTCTGCGGAGGATCTTCTTCCTCGACTCCAACGCCCTCATCATGAGGACGGCCCAGCTCGCGGAGATCACCCGGGCCGCCTACAGGCTCTTCCCGGGGCTCGATCGTGTGAGCGTTTACGCCTGTGCCACCGACATCGAGCGAAAGAGCGACGAGGAGCTGCGGGAGCTGCGCGAGGCCGGGCTCAGGCTCCTCTACATTGGCCTGGAGAGCGGAAACGAAGAGGTCCTGGAGCTCCACAACAAGGGGATCACCGCCGCCCAGAACGTCGCCGCCTGCCGAAGGGCCTCGGAAGCAGGGCTCGAGACATCGGTCACCGTGATCCTCGGCCTCGGCGGCCCGGAACGATCGAAGGCCCACGCCCTGGACACGGGCAGGGCCGTCTCTGCCATGAACCCGGACTACTTCGGGGCCCTTACACTCATGGTGGTGCCAGGCACCCCGGTACATGACTGGATCGAGAAGGGGGACTTCCGGCTTCTTAACCAGGAAGAGGTCCTCGCGGAGCTGGAGATCATGCTCGGCGAGATCGATGTGGACCGGGAGATGGTCTTCCGCACCAACCACGCATCCAACTACCTCCCCCTCAAGGGAAACCTCCCCACCGACAAGAAGAGGCTCCTCGACATGATCCGCAAGGCCAGAGAGCGTAAGGTCCCGCTCCGGCCGGAGGGTCTTCGGGGGCTGTGAGTCCTCAATCGAATGAAGTGGGCCTAGCCGGGTCGGCCAGGTGGGCGAAGGCCTCGTTCAGGTAGTCCTCGGACATCTTCATTTCGAGCAGGGGCGGGATCTCGTCTCGGCCGAAGAAGTCCATGGCGTCGGTCTCGAGGTTCTCGACGAACTCTCCGCCCAGGAGCTCGCACAGAAAGAGGATCTTGTAGAGGTGGAAGAGTCCGTGCTCGGGGTGGTGACTTCGCTTGTCGAAGAGGGCGAGCACCTTGACGGCGCGCACGTCCAGGCCGGCCTCCTCTTTGACCTCCTTGACCGCCGTCTCGGCCGGTGAGTCGCCCACGTCGGCCCATCCGCCGGGCAGAACCCATTGCCCTGTTCCCCGCTCGCGCACCAGGCAGATCCGGTCTTCCTTGAACACGACCCCGCGCACATCGACCTTGGGCGTGGCATAGCCGGTCTCGCCGTTAAAGAGGTCGGCGATGCGATCGAAGCATTCGTCCGTGTGGGCCTCCATGATCTCGGCCGCGAGGTCCATGAGGGCCTCGTAGCGCTCGCGTTCATAGGGATTGGTGGTGTAGGCCAGGCCGTTCTGGGCTTGAGTGCGGATCTTCTCGGCCCAGTCGAACCAGCGGTGTTTTTCTTGCGTCATGGTTTTTCCTTTTGGCTCTCAGTATGGTGACGTAGCGATCGACCTATGTGTCTGCCCGAGTCCTTTCGCACGCCGGTGAGGGGCGACCGCCGGTCGCCCCTACATTCGGATACGGTACATCGTGGTTCTATATGCCAGCGTAGGGGCGCGATTCATCGCGCCCAGCCTACGGCCTAATCATGAAACAGCCGGCAGTCCGGGGAGCAGAGGTCCTCGATCAGGCAGTCCTCGATCACTTCGCCCCCGGTGCTGTGGAACAGGGCGGCCTGGCTCTGCGCATAGTAGGTGTAGAT
>CAZFWM010000584.1:0-2966 GCA_964522545.1 uncultured Thermodesulfobacteriota bacterium | reverse complement strand
GATGTCCGACCTTTCGGGGCCGGCTTCGATATGGGGGTGGATGAAAATACGCTCGTCTGCGTTGATGATGATGGCGACGGCTTTGATGACGCAATGTGTGGCGGGACCGACTGCGACGACGCAGACCCTGCTATCCACAGGGAAGCCGAAGAGATCTGCGATAACGGGATCGACGATGACTGCGACGGAAAGGTTGATACGGACGATACGGACTGTCCGGTCTTCATCCATATCCCAGGGGATTATGTTTCAATTCAAGCCGGAATTGACGCCGCACAGGACGGAGATACGATCCTTGTAGCACCCGGCACTTACAGCGAGATGATCGACTTCTTGGGAAAAGACCTCAATGTCAGGAGCGACAGGGACGGGAACCCGGATACAGATGACACGGACCCCGAATCCACGATCATCGAGGGATCCCAGAGCGGTTCTGTTGTAACCTTTTCCAGTTTCGAGAGCGAGGAAGCGGCCATCGATGGGTTTACGATACGAAACGGCAAAGGAACAAATTTTCATGTCTCCCCGTATGTATCTGGCTATAAAGGCGGTGGCATTTTGTGTTACGCCTCCTCCCCTAGGATTGCACGTTGCATAATTGTGGAAAATATAGCCGACAAGGGAGGGGGGATTTTCTGCGCCCGTTCCTCGCCGTTGATCGAGAAGATTACGGTTTCAGGAAATTCGGCCCATTATCGTGGAGGCGGCATTCTATGCTATCATGATTCCTTCCTGACGATAAAAAACTCCACAATATCTAAAAATGTCGCGGATGGATATGAATACGCATCGGGGGGCGCCATCGACTGTGACTATAATTCTTCCATAATACTAGAAAACTGTACGATCTCAGAGAACATTTCCGAGTGTTGGGGTGGTGGAATTTACTGTTACTCCGGCTCTTCTTTGACAGCGAATAGCTGCATTATTATGGGAAATCGTGCCAGCACCGGAGGTGGACTCTACGGCTATTCTCTCACGATCGCCAATACTTCGATCTCAGATAATTACGCAAGCGGAGGAGGCGGCGGAATCAGTTGTTACTCAACATCAACCTTCACCAATTGCTCGATCTTCGGGAACAGGGCGAGTGAAAGGGGCGGCGGATTCTACTGCTATTCCTCTCCCACGATCACGAACTGTACCATCTCCGGCAACACCGCGCCGTCCGGCGGGGGGATCTACTGCTACGGCAGTTCTGCCTCCCCGACGATCATAAACTCGATCCTCTGGGGGGATTCCGCCACAGAAGGCCCCGAGATATGGATGGGCTCGACCCTATATCCCTCGACTCTCACGGTACGTTACTCTGATATCCAGGGAGGAGAAGCGGCCGTTTACGTTGAAGAAGGCTGCACGCTCAACTGGCGGGAGGGGAACATCGATGAAGATCCTCTCTTTCTTGGAGGAGACGATTTTCGGCTCGGCCCCGGGTCACCCTGCATCGATGCCGGAGAGCCGGATACCCTATACGATGATGTATGTTTTCCTCCTTCCTTAGGGACCGAGCGAAATGACATGGGGGCTTACGGCGGTCCCGGGGCCTGCGGCTGGTGCGGAGATCACGACGGCGATGGATACGAGATCATGCTCTGTGGTGGCGGGGATTGTGATGACACGGATCCTATGTTTTCCCCGGGTGTCGAAGAGCAGTGCGACGGGATGGATAACAATTGCGACGGACAGATTCCGGCCGAGGAGTCCGACGGCGATGAGGATGGATTCATGCCGTGTGAAGGGGACTGTGACGACCTGGATGCCGACCGGCATCCGGGGGCACTGGAACGGTGCAACGGGATCGACGACGACTGCGACGGCTCATTGAGCTGGTATGAAGCCGACGCGGACTCAGACGACTCCATGATCTGCGAGGGAGACTGCGACGATTCCGATCCGGACACTTATCCCGGCGCACCTGACTCATGCGATGGTATCGACCAAGACTGCGACGGAGCCGATGGAGTCCCTGAGATCTGCGACGATACAACAGACAACGATTGCGACGGCCTCATCGACGACCTCGACCACGATTGCTTCCCGGAATTCATCCTCGAAATGGACGTCTCTTTTTCGAGCGACACACTCAGCCTGGACTTTATCATAGGCACACCAGTGGAGGCCTTTTGGGCGAATTATCTGATTTTGACATACCCCACCGTCCAGATCATTCACCTCTGGACGGTTCCGCTCCCGGTGATCGATCCCGCCATCGATCTCACCATTTCCTTTCCCCTGCCGAGCGGCCTGAAAACAGTAGGAATTTTAACCGGCCTATTTACCGAAGGAGGAGCATACACCGTTGATCTGGAATGGATTCATACTGGAATCGACGTCCAGAGCAGTTTGCCCGACACCGGCATCGAGCTCTGCTATGATGACAGCCAAGAGATTCCCTGCCCCGTTCCCGTAGAGCCCTTCTACGGCCAGGACGCCCAGTACGTGACCAACCCGATGAGCTTCACGGACAATGGTGACGGAACGGTCACGGACAATGGTACCGGGCTCATGTGGCAGCAGGAAGACGACGATGTGAAAAGGAACTGGGAGGAAGCGCTGGCCTATTGCGAGGCCCTCGATCTTGCGGGCCACATGAACTGGAGGCTCCCCGACATCAAGGAGTTGAACAGTATCGTGGATAAAGCGGGGCTCCCTCCGGCGATCGACACCACCTATTTCCCTGGCACGGACTCCCACTTCTACTGGTCGTCTTCTACCGTCGCCGACAACACCGAAAGCGCGTGGGAGGTCTCCTTCAACAGCGGCAGCATCTCCTCCGACTACGGTAAGTACCTCCGCTTTTACGTCAGATGTATGCGCTAGCCTGCATTTCCATGTTGAGGAATTCGACTAACATTGCGAATTAAAAATCATGGTTTCAAGGCAGAAACGTGGGCATGGGAATGCAGGCTTGTTAGTTAGTACCTGTCCAGAAACTCTAAGGAGTTGAAATAAATATAAAAATGGCG
>CAZFWM010000583.1:0-2987 GCA_964522545.1 uncultured Thermodesulfobacteriota bacterium | reverse complement strand
CTATTCGAAGAGGTGCTATGCTGAATATTAGGAAGGGTGTGAATTATTGCTGAAACCCGTGAATACCAATCATGGGCAGATCATGAGATGATCCACGGAGATTGCTCTTCTCTCATCCGAACCACC
Organism: uncultured Thermodesulfobacteriota bacterium; assembly: GCA_964522545.1. GTDB lineage: Bacteria > Desulfobacterota > DSWW01 > CAZFWM01 > CAZFWM01 > CAZFWM01. Next base: position 2,861 of record CAZFWM010000583.1, on the reverse strand, counting down.
GGTACCTGAACACAGAGTAAATGATCCTCGCACCGGCGCAGACCGTACCGCTCACGGTCCCGCTGATCTTGGACTTCCCGGCAAGCCTCGGCCGGTATCGGGCCGGCACCTCTTTGACGCGAAGCCCTGTGCGGGCGGCCTTCACCTGCATTTCCACGGTCCAGCCGAAGCCGGTGTCTTCCATGGCCAGGGCCACCAGGGAATCGTACCGGATCGCCCTGAAGGGGCCCAGGTCGGTGTAGCGGGCCCCGCATGTCGTGCGGATGAGCCCGGTGGCCAGCCGATTTCCCCACTTCTGATAGAAGGTGAGCGAGCCGGGCTCGGCAAGGCCCATCTCTCTGGAGCCGATCACCAGGTCCGCCTCGCCTTTTGCGATCGGCTCGATCAGGCCGGGGATCTCGCCCGCGTCATCGCTTCCGTCGGCGTTGAGAAAGATGACGATCTCGGTTCGATCGTCCAGGGCGGCCAGCCCCGCGAGCACGGCGCTCCCGTATCCCCGGCGCTCTTCGCGCACCACCTCGGCCCCGAGCCCGGCTGCGACCGGTCCGGTCCGGTCCGAGGACCCATTATCCACCACGACGATCCGATCCACCGAGTCCCGGGGAACCTCCTCCAGGACCGCCGCGATGGAGCCCTCCTCATCGCGGGCCGGGATGATGACGGACACAGCCGATTTCATTGACGACCTCTGCGTTTTTCTGACCTTAGGCCATTACAACATTTACGCGGCTTGCGTAGATGTAGTGCGAAGGTTACGTACTTATTGTGTAAGCAAAGGGAAAAGGTGAAAGTTGGAAAAATGGAAAAGTGATAAATTGAAAAAAGGTCTACAAGGTCTACTATGATGGTCTTGTAAAAAACTGGATATGTCATTTCGACCGTAGGGAGAAATCTTAAAAATTTATTTTCCCTTTTCCCCATTTCCCAGTTTTCCCTTGCTTACACATCTTTTCGGTTGCGGCTCGGCCGCGTTAGGGTTTACATATCGCCGGTGACGGCTCTGTAGTAGCCGCTGAGCTCGACGTAGGCCCTCCCGGTTATCGGAGCGCCCGACCAGGTGCCGCTCACGTGGCACGCCCCCTCCCAGTAGACGACCTCCGACTTCTTCATGACCATCTCCTGGTCATCCACCAGGGGTGTCACGGTCAGCTCGGCCGGGACCTCCGGCATGGTCACCACCCATCCCGATGGGTAGCGCGCCCCTGTGTGTGGGCTGGTCCATGTGCCGGTGCGGCGAATTTCAAAGGCAGGCATGGTTATGGCGGTCGCGGCGCCTTCGGGCCTGACAATCGCCCCGGTGCTGTCCGAGGCGGCCGATCCGTCCCGCCGCCGGATCTGGTAGAACATCAGGTCGAAATCGTTGTCGAGCTGGATGGCGAACCAGTCCCATCCCTGGGTGGTCGGCCTCTGGGGGAAGCTCGTGTACTCGTGGTCCATCCACACCTGTCCCGTGACCGGAATATTCTCCCCGTCCCTCCAGATCGACCCGGCCGCATCCATGCGGGTGTAGCTGATGTAGTAGCTCGGGACACCGTCCTCCCCCTTCCAGTGGTACCCCCCTTCCCCGTGCAGGACGGCCGGCTTTGAGGGCCGGGCGGCCAGGTCGAGGCCGAGCTCTTCCGTGCCCGCGTGAAGGATGTGCTCCCCTTGTTCTTCCCGCGCGTGCCAGTCCCGCAGCCAGACGTGAAAGGTCTCGGTGTCCGCGCCCGCATTGTCGGACGAGTTGAACTGAACGGAATCGATGAAATCGTGACGATCTCCCTCCACGTCGGTGATGGCGAAGTGGGCCAGCATGCCGTGGGGGTACATGAGCAGTGGGAGCGGAATCCAGCCGGCCCACACATTGGCCGTGCGGAAGCGGAAAAAGGTGAGCTCGAAGCCGTAGGCGCGGCCATCCTCCCCATCGAGGTGCCCTGTGTAATACCACCACTCGATCTTGTAGTCCGGGTGGGCGGCGTGGTCTCCGGGGAGCACCACCGGGGTCTGGGGGAAGGGAAACAACACGTGATCCTCCTGAAGCATATTCCGCTCGGAGATTCCATAGATAACGCACGCAATGAAAAACACCACTATGGCGAGAACAGAGAAATGCAAGACCTTGAGAATAGTTCGCATCCTTCGACTTCCTTTCTGCTTGTCGTTGTCGATCGCTGCGTACGGCGAAAAAATATATGCTATGGTCCCGCAATTTTCAATCCACTTTCCCTTTGCCGCTAAAAGCCATATAATGCCTTCTTCAACTTGATCCATGATCCTGCTCAAGCCTACCTCGTTCCCAGGCTCTGCCTGGGAACCGGATTTACGGGAGGCTCCGCCTCCTGTTGGCCGAATGGGGCAGAGCCCTAATGGAGCTCTGTTCCGAGGCAGAGCCTCGGAACGAGATAAAATAGAAAAGGAGCTAGCCCATGCAGGCCGTGCAGGTCGATCACCTCGGGGATCTGAGCGTCATGGGCCTCATGGTCAAGGCCCTCATCGACGAAAATCTCAAGCTCCCCGAACGTGCGGCCCTCGCCGCCGGCCTCGACTTCACGGCGGTCCTCAGGGTGGGCCGCATGGCGGTGACCCTCTCTTTCGGCCCCGAGTGCATACGCATCGAGAACGGCGCGATCGCCCGGCCCACATGCACGATCCAGGGGGAGATGCGGTCATTTCTCAAGCTCGGTGTGGGCGGGAGCCCGATCCTCCCCTTCCTGATGGGCAGGATCAGGGTACGGGGCGACATCCGGAAGATACCGGCCCTCATGAAGCTTCTTGTAAAAAGTTGAAACAATGGAAGGTCCGGTTCCCCCCGGACCGTGGACTGACGAGAAATGAGAATATCGAACAGCAGAACAAGGAACCGCAGAATTTCGAAGGAAAAA
>CAZFWM010000582.1:0-3006 GCA_964522545.1 uncultured Thermodesulfobacteriota bacterium | reverse complement strand
GTCACAGAGAAGGAAAGAGTTTGATTACATTTATTCTCTCTCTGTGACCTCTGTGGTGAATTTCTTTAACGTAAGGTTTGAATTCTCAGAGAGCCAAAGTCCGCCCAAAGGGCGATAAGTTCAATGCGAAGGAAATTGTATTTTTCGATCCATCCGCGTGAATCTGTGGCTGATAAATAGAGTGCAGGAGACGATATGAGCAGCTCTGAGCAACACAGGTGGGTAAAGGCCTTCCCCATAGACATAAAAAGCCTGTACGAGAAGGCCGACGAACCGCTTCCCCACTCGGCCAAGCGCTGGTGGTGGTGCTGGGGCGGCGTGGTCGGGTTTCTCTTCGTCCTGCAGGCCGCAACTGGCCTCCTGCTGGCCATGTACTACCGGGCCGAGCCTGAGACGGCCTACAGCTCGGTCCTGTTCATCACCGAGCACGTTCGCTACGGAAATTTCATCCGATCGGTTCACCAGTGGGGGTCGACCTTCATGGTGGTCTTCCTGTTTCTGCACATGCTCAGGGTCTTCGTGACCGGGGCCTTCCGCGCCTACCGCTGGGGGGCGTGGATGGCCGGGATCTGCCTGCTGGGCCTCACCCTGGGCCTCGGCTTCACGGGGTACTCCCTCGTGTACGAACAGCTCAGCTACTGGGCCATCACGGTCACCTCGAACATTGTATCGGCCGTGCCGGTCGTGGGGGGGATGCTGAAGTATCTGTTTCTCGCCGGAGACGAGATCAATACGGCCACGCTGAGCCGGATGTATGCCCTGCACGTACAGATTCTTCCGGCAGGCCTGGTCCTCATGGCGGTCCTCCACCTCTTCTTCATCCGGCTGCTTGGAATGTACGTGCCCGGCAACAAGAAGGACAGGGATGAGGAGAAGTCGAGCACTGCCGGCGCGGGCGTGTACCACTTCTATCCGGACCACCTGGCCAGTGAAGTTGTGGTCAGTCTGTACCTGGCGCTCGTCATCTCGCTGCTCGCCATGGCCCTGCCAGCGACCATGGGGCCGCCGGCGGACCCCCTGGTCACGCCGGAGCACATCAAGCCGGAGTGGTACTTCTATCCCTTCTTTCACATGTTGAAGATCGTCCCGGGGGCCCTGGGCGTGATCGTCATGGGCGCCCTGGGGGGCCTTCTCTTCTTCTGGCCCCTCCTGGATCAGTACCTGTTCCAGAAGGTCGACAGGGTTTTCAAGGGACGATTCGAAGTGAGTATTCTGCTCGGAATCATCGGGATCGGGCTTTACCTGTTCTTCGCCCTGGCGGAGATGCATTAACCAACCAAGGAGGATAATTCATGAGCCTCAAGGCAAAACAGGTGATCATCGCAATTCTCTCGCTGGCCATCGTCGTGGTCCTGGCCTTTGTGGTCCTCACCGAGAAGCAGCACCGCCTGGAAGAGCGCAACATCATTGTCAAGGCGGATTCCGCCGGGTGCATCAAGTGCCACGGCGCCGAGAACAAGAAGGGAGGCCCCGGGAACGACCCGGGGATCGTCATGCACTGGGAGGCCGGCGTGCACGCGGTCCAGGGCGTGGGCTGCATGGACTGCCACGGCCTGCCCCCGGCCGGGAGCGGCGAGGACATGCTGAATCCGCGGTACGTTGTGCAGACCACGTGGGACAAGGGCACCGGGCTGAAGAACGTGACCCTGGTCACCGAGGGTGGGGCCCCTGTGGAGCGGTCCGACATCTGGACCCACGAGGGCGCCGAGATCGTCACCGATGTCTCCCCCCGCACCTGCGCGCGCTGCCACGAGAAAGAGGCCGAACAGTTCCACCACTCCCGGCACGCATCGGCCGCCCAGTTCCTCGGCTCGGTCGACAACTTCCTCGGTCGCTACGTCGAGGGGCCGGCCGCCGCCAACAACGGCTGCCAGCAGTGCCACGGCAGCGTGGTGCGCGTGGCCGAGTTCCTGGGTGAAAACAAGCCTCCCGTCTACGCCCCCGACACGTGGCCCAACACCGGCATGGGGCGAGTCAACATGGACGGATCCTGGGGCTCCTGCAGCTCCTGCCACTCGCGCCATGAGTTCTCCGCCGAGGTGGCCCGACGGCCCGACAGCTGCGGAAAGTGCCACCTGGGCCCGGACCATCCCCAGATCGAGATCTACTATGAGTCCAAGCACGGCGTCGCCTACAGGAAGAGTGAGCGTGATATGAACATGGATCTCCCGGGGGGCGAGTGGGTCCTCGGCGACGATTATGCGCAGGCACCGACCTGCTCATCGTGCCACATCGGCCCGGTGGCGCCCCACGGCAACTACCCGGGCCTCGAGCTGACCCACGAGGTCGGGGCGCGCATCTCCTGGACTCTGCGCCCCAAGCTCTCGACCCAGCCGAAGGGGATCGTGGCCGAAGACGGCACCGTCATCCTGAAGGGCCCGGAGGGCCGCAGGGACGACATGAAACAGACCTGCCTCGCCTGCCACTCCAACAACTGGGTGAACAACTTCTACGTACAGTACGACCAGGCGGTCGACCTCTACAACGAAAAGTACGGCAGGCCCCTGGTAGCGATCTACGGCTTCCTCAAGGAGGAGGGGATCGTCGACTCGATCCCCATGAACGAGGAGATGGATTACGTCTTCTTCGAGATCTGGCACCACGAGGGTCGCAGGGCACGGCACGGAGCAGCCATGATGGGGCCCGATTACGTCCAGTGGCACGGGTTCTACGAGCTGAGCCGCAACTTCTACACCCACTTCCTGCCCCTGGCCAGGGAGCTCGCAGAAAAGGCCGGCAAAGCGGAAGCGGTCGAGGCCTTCATCGAAAAGACCCTGCACGGCCCGGACGGCAAGGACTGGGAAAAATACCACCGCTGGTCCGAAGGCCTCACCCCGGACCAGAGACGGGAGATGCTCGACTGGGAGCAGAAGGCCTACGGCCCGGGGGTGTGATCGGCCGCAGGTCCTGACTTCGCAGGCAGAATCAAAGAGGGCGCCGGGTCGAAAACCGGGCGCCCTCATATTTGTTCAAGCGCAGGAAAGTAGATATCGCTACTCAGGGAGA
>CAZFWM010000581.1:0-3009 GCA_964522545.1 uncultured Thermodesulfobacteriota bacterium | reverse complement strand
CTAATTTTTCTGACTCTTCAACATATCAAACCGATATTGATAATGTTCGAGCTTTGATCTTGTTCCATTTGAGAGAAGAGATGTTTAACGCGAAGCTCACCGGCGCGGCTTGCCGTGTGCGGGCGAGCGTCTTGTTCGACGCTTCCTTCTGCTCGCTAGCCATTTTTCGAAGGATTCCTTCCTTTCAAACGAGGGGTGCCCGGCAAGAAGACTTGCTACGCTAATATCCTCTTCGACGTCAGGCCACTGAATGCCCTCTCCACGACCGATCAGCCGCCATGCCTTTCTCTCTTTCTGAGTCGCATTGAGGAGACGCGGATACCACGCAAGTGGAACAGAGATCGTTCGTCCGTCCACCAAGTCAACAGTCAGCGTGTCTTCTGTCACCGACACGTTCTGGGCTATGCCAGATATCATCTCAGCTGTCGAAGTATTCATTCCATGCATCAATGAACTCCTCACGATGTGCAACCACGTGCCCGTGGATGCGGTTGATCTCGCTCCGAGTGAAGCCTCCACTACTCTGCAAAACTACAGGGTCAAGCCAGAACTTGGCAACACAATCATCTCTTTCCACGTGAATGTGTCGAGGTTCGTTCCCATCGCCAGAGTAGAAAAAGAATCGATATGGTCCGATAATCATTACGGTGGGCATTTGGTCTATCTTTCCAGAAAATTAATATCTCGTATAAGTGTAATCCTAAATGCACAATTGATGCAATATTGAATTCGTGTAGCGATGATTGAAAAGAGCTGAAAGGAGAATGAGGAAGTGGGTTGAGGGAAGGGTGTTCGGGGCGTTGCTTCGTCGGCCGGGCACGATGCTCGATGCTCGAACAGCGACGCGGGCGGTTACCGCAACTTATCCAGCAGCCAGGGGAACATCTCTCTGAAGTGATCGAGGACCACGGGATCGCACGCCTTGGTGCTGCATGCGTACTGTCCCCAGGCGAACTGCCCCAGGGCGTAGGTTCCGAAGGCGAACTGGCCGACCGCGGTCTGGGCCGCGGCGAACTGGCCGGCGGCGAACTCGTAGGCCGCGGTGATCTGCCCGACGGACCAGAGCCCGGCAAAGGCGCCCTGGCCCAGGGCCGCAATGAGGCCTATGGCGAGTTGGCCGATCGGCACGATACCCAGGGCGAGCTGGCCGATGGCGAGGCCCCCGATGGCGATCCGGCCGATGGCGACGATGCCGCGTGCCGCCTTGCGCCGGCCGGTCTCGGGGTTGCGGCCGAGGGTCATGTGAAACAGAGGCCAGCCGCCGATTCGCGCCTTGGAGGTGTACTCCGTGTAGCCGCGCCCGTCGGGAAAGACGAAGCGGCGGACCACCATCCGGTCGGTCTCTTCGATCTTCCAGTCGATCTCCTTGTTGAGCAGATTTTCCACGGTGCCCCCCTTTCCGGCCCGGCGTCGGCTCTACCCGGCGCCCCCCTGGTCGAGCTTTTCGATGAAGGCCTCCAGCCGGGTGAAGATCGGCCCCTCGGCGTAGAGACGTTCGTCGCACATGTCCGCCTCGATCACGATGCCCGGGGCGCCGGTCTCGCGGGTGATGGCCTCGCAGAGCATGTGCTGGCCAAGCGAGTAGGGCTTGCAGCTCCGGTCCGAATGCATGATGAAGCCGTCGGCGGAGTAGTCCCGGATCATCTCTTTGAAGATCCTCACCCGGGTGGGGAAGCTCCGGTTGATGTAGGGGCCGATGTAGGCCCGGGCGAGCTCGGTGAGCGGGTCGGACGTGTCCGTGAGGTCGGCGCCGATGGCGGCCCAGGAGGCCGTGTAGGTGGCGCCCACGAGGCAGGCCTTCAGGCTCGCGAACTTCTCGCTGAGTCCGCGCAGCCGGAACCAGATGGGCAGGTTGTCCCAGAGGAGACGGTGGCGCTCTTCCGGGACCGCTCCGAAGTTCTCCCGGACCCTCTCCTCGATCTCGGCCTTGAGGACTTCGTAATAGTCGATGCACTCCTGCAGTCCCCGCAGGGTGACGATGGGGGCCATGTGCACAAAAGCGTCGAAGCCGGTCATGGGCGAGGGTACGGCCTGGCACATCTCGAGGACCTCGCCCCAGAGAGTGGAGGCGCTGGCCGAGCGCATCAGGACCTCGACGAATGCGTCCCAGTCAAAGGGACGGCCGAGCTTTTCCTCGAGAAATTGGACGAACTCGTGGAACTGGTCCTTTACGTAGGTGATGGTCGGTTCGGGGATCTCCTCCTCGTGGACGAAGGGGGTGTCGAGGACGAAGACCGGGACGCCGTAGTGGCGGCCCGCCGTCTCGTACCATTTGACCGTGGTGTTGCAGATGTTGTTGCAGGCCAGCAGGAAGTCGGGTCGCGGCAGGCCCATGATCGGACCGCCGCCGGTGGTCATCTGGCCGATGTCGGTGCGCGCATACGAACAGAGGTCGGGAGAGTAGCCGAGCCCCTCGGCCGCCTCCTGGAGCTCGACTCCCATCGCCGCGGTCGAGGCCATGGCCGCGTGGTTCTCCGGGTAGACCGCTACGATCCCCGCGGCGTGGAGGAACTCTACCGGGGCCCCGCTGGTCACCCAGGCGATGGGCTGCTCATTGAATCCCGCGTTCTTGGCCGTGAGGTAGTGGGTGGCCATGAGGGACTTCATCTTCTTGAAAGCCGCTATTCGCCGGTCCTTCTCCTGGCCGCCCGAGCTGCCCGAGCTTTTTTCGTTCGTGGGATCGGTCTTTATGGGATCATCCTTTTTGAGATCATTTTTGGAATTGCTCATTGGTCAAACCCTCTCGAGCCCTCCCTGAGTCGCGCCTTACAGGGATTCGAGGAATGCATCCACCCGCGTGCGGGCCTGCTCGTGCGAGACCGCGGTGAGCTCGGTCTCGATGAGGAGCACCGGGAGGTTTGCTTCGGTGCACGTCTTCTTGAGGTCCGGGAAGTCGAAGGCCTCGGGCTCGCAAAATTTCAAATTGATAAGCACCACCGCCTCGGCCCCGCATTCCCGTGCCCGGGCGATCAGGTGTTCGGCCCTGGAGAGGCGCCCGTCGTGAACGGT
>CAZFWM010000580.1:0-3017 GCA_964522545.1 uncultured Thermodesulfobacteriota bacterium | reverse complement strand
CCATTATCGGAATTCGGTAGGGGCACGGCATGCCGTGCCCCTGCGTTCCAACTGCCCCGAAGAGACCTGGATATTTATGGTGAAAAAAAGGAGATACTGAGATGAAAGGAAAAGACGTTGTCATAGTGGGGGGCGTACGCACCCCCATCGGCCGGGCCAATAAAGGGAGCCTGGTAAACACGAGGCCCGACGACCTGAGCGCCCTCGTGCTCAGGGAGCTGGTGGATCGGGCCGGGATCGATCCGGCCCTGGTGGAGGACATCAAGTGGGGATGCGGCTTTCCCGAAGCGGAGCAGGGGGGCAACATAGGGCGGCAGGCCGCCCTCCTGGCCGGTTTCCCGGTGACCGCCTGTGGGATGACCGTGAACCGGTATTGCTCTTCGAGCCTCGAGTGCATCAACGCCTGTGCCCAGGCCATCGCCACGGGGTGCGGGGAGGTCATGATCGCGGGCGGCGTCGAAAGCATGAGCATGATCCCCATGGGAGGGCTCAACCCCGCGAAGATGATCAACGCGAAGTTCTTCGAGCTCATGCAGGGCAAGCCCATGGCGATCCTGATGACCCAGACCGCTCAGTACATAGCCGAGGCCTACGGCTTCGGGCGCCCCGAGATGGACGTCTATGCCAAGGAGAGCCAGGACAAGTGCATCGCCGCCATGGACGCCGGGCACTTCAAGGAGCAGATCGTCCCGGTCCCCTTCAAGCTGGCCGACGGGACCGAAGGAATCCTCGAGCAGGACGAGTGCCCGCGCCGGGGGGTGGCGCTGGAGAAGATGGCCGCCCTGCCGCCGGTGGTGGCGCCCATCACGCCCGGCCACACAGAGCCCTACATCACGGCGGGCAACTCCTGCCCCCTGAATGACGGGGCCGCGGCCGTGCTCTTGATGTCCCGGGAGAAAGCCGAGGAGCTCGGCCTCACCCCCTTCGTCAGGATCGCCGGCAGTGCCGTGGCCGGCGTGGAGCCCTACCAGATGGGGATCGGCCCGGTCCCGGCCACCCAGATGGTCCTGGAGCGGATCGGGTTGGGCCTGGACGATATCGACCTCATCGAGCTCAACGAGGCCTTTGCCGTCCAGTGCCTCTACTTCCTCCGCGAGCTCGACGTGAAGCCGGACCGGCTAAACGTCAACGGAGGCGCCATCGCCCTCGGACACCCCTTCGGCATGACAGGGGCCCGGCTGATGAATATGCTCATGTACGAGATGCGCCGTCGCGAGGTTCGCCGCGGCCTGGCCACCCTGTGCGTGGGAGGCGGCATGGGCGTATCCACGGTGGTGGAGCGCGAAGAGGGGTGGAAGTGACATAGGGATTCCTGTTTCTCCGATTGAATCCCCCTCACCGTCATCCCCGCTTTCGCGGGAACGACGGGGAATGGGCCGAAAAAAGTCCCCGGCGAAGCCGGGATAAGTGCAGCATAAGGAAAACGATCAATGTGCGCCCGTCAACAAATTCAGATCTCCTTCGGGGGTCCTCTTACCCCCATGGTCAAGAAGCTCCTCATCGCGTGTGGAGTCGGGTTCGTGCTTCAGATGATCACCGCCAGGGCGGGCGCATCCCCTCTGGAGCTGCATCTCGGTCTCGTTCCCTACCTTACCCTCTACAAGGTGGAGATCTGGCGCCCCTTCACCTACATCTTCCTTCACGGCGGGGTCTGGCACCTCGTGATCAACTGCCTTATCCTTTATATGTTCGGGTGCGAGCTGGAGAGGGTCTGGGGGTCGAAGTTCTTCCTGAAGTACTTCTTCGTGACCGGTGTGGGGGCCGGCCTCTGCACCGTGCTGGCCGACCCCAAGGCGGCCACCATCACCATCGGGGCCTCGGGCGCCATCTATGGCCTCCTGCTCGGCTACGGGCTCCTCTTTCCGAACCGGACCATTCTGTTCATGTTCATCATCCCCATGAAGGCCCGCCTCTTCGTTCTCATCATCGGGGCCATCGCCTTTCTCTCGGCCGTCCAGCCCGGGGACTCCAACGTGGCCCACTTGGCCCATCTCGGCGGCATGCTCGTGGGGTACCTCTACCTGAAGCGCCTCAATCCCCTCACCCAGGGCAAGCAGGCCTACCTCAAGTGGAAGCTCAGGCGCATGAAGCGGCGCTACAAGATAATCGACGGCGGGAAGCGGGACGACGACAAAGGGCCCTACCTACATTAATCCCACATATCAGGTGAATCCCTCTGCTCAGGCGCCCCGCGACGCCTTGAGGCCCATGCGGTCGGCGATGATCTCCTTCATGATCTCGTCCGTTCCGCCCCCGATCCGGGTGAGCCTGATGTCGCGCCAGTAGCGCTGGATGGGGTACTCCATGATGTAGCCGTAGCCCCCGTGGATCTGGAGGGCCTGGTCGGCCACGCGGAAGGCCATCTGGGCCGAGAGGAGCTTGACCATGGAGATCTCTTTGACCGGGACCTCCCCCTGCTGGAAGGCCCAGGCCACGTTGTAGGTGAACTGGCGCATCGCCTCGATCTCGGCGGCCATCTCGGCAAGGCGGTGTCGGGTCACCTGAAAGGCGGCGATGGGGCGGCCGAACTGGACCCGCTCCCGGGCGTACTGCATGGCCAGCTCGAGGCAGACCTGGGCGCGGCCCACGCAGAAGGCGGCGGCCACGATCCGCTCCCCCTGGAGCTCCCACATGATCTGCTCGAATCCCTTTCCCTCCTCGCCGATAAGGGCATCGGCCGGCACGCGGCACTCCTCGAAGAGGAGCTCGGCCGTGTCGGAGCAGCACATGCCGACCTTCTTGAGCTTGCGGGTCACCGAGAAGCCGGGCGTGCCCTTGTCCACCACGAACAGGGATATGCCGCCGTGCCCCTTGCCCGGGGAGGTGCGCGCCAGGAGCACCACGAAGTCTGCCCGACAACCGTTGGTGATGAAGGTCTTGGCCCCGTCGATCACCCATTCGTCCCCGTCGCGGCGGGCCTTGGCCTGGATCGCTGCCACGTCGCTCCCGGCATTGGGCTCGGTGATGGCCAGGGCGGAGATCTTTTCTCCCCGGCAGGCGGGCCCGAGGTATCGCTG
>CAZFWM010000579.1:0-3018 GCA_964522545.1 uncultured Thermodesulfobacteriota bacterium | reverse complement strand
GCGGTGACTTCCAGGGGTGGGACCCGACCGCCACGGAGCTGAGCGACGGCGGGGGTAGCGTCTTCGAGATCAACATGGACATAGCGGCCGGGACCGAGATCCTCTTCAAATTCCTCAACGGCGCCGAGTGGGAGACGGTTCCCGAGGAGTGCGGGCTGGACGACGGCTACGGCGGGTACAACCGGCTCGAGACGGTTCCGAGCGGCGGTACGATCGGCTACGTTTGGGGTACATGTGACAAGGTGAATTAGTTTGTTCCCAGGCTCCGCCTGGGAACAAACTTGCGGGAGGCTCCGCCTCCCCTATCGGATTACAGCAAATTTGTAAGGAAAAGGGGGCATAGCCCCTGGGGAGCTCCCGTTCCGAGGCAGAGCCTCGGAACGAGGCAAAAACGAAATGAGAATATCGAACAGCAGAACAAGAAACCGCAGAATGTCGAAGGAGAGAAAAACCCTTTTTCCTCTTTCCACACTTCTGCGGTTCGATATTCCTTGTTCAATATTCGATATTCTCTTTTTTACTGCGGCTCTGCCGCGTTAGAAACCTAAGGGTGATCAATAATGAGAATCAGGATAATACTCTTCCTTGCATTCGTGCTGGCCGCGTCTCCCGTACTGGCGACCGAGCTGACGGTCCACTACCACCGGTACGAGGGAGATTACGACGGCTGGGGGCTCCACCTCTGGGGCGCCGTGGATGTGCCGACGTACGGCACCTTCATGATCGACGGTGTGGAGTACGACTGGCAGAATCCCTACTCCTTCGATGAGACGGACGACTTCGGCGTCTGGACCACCATCCCGATCGCATACCCGGACACGGAGCTCGGCTTCATCGTCCACAAGAGCCACTACAAGGACCCCGGGCCGGACCGGTTCTTCGGGGACTTCGATGAACATGACGAGATCTGGCTCCTCCAGGGGGTCATGCAGATCTTCACCCAGAACCCGGGCACGGATCCCAGAATCCAGTACGTGGCCGGAGACGGAGTCCGGACCATTCAGGTGATGATGTCCAGGGAGATCGCCGATCATACGGGTCGATTCGTGGTGCGCAAAGACGGCGTCGCCCAGGACGTCGTATCCGTGACCGGCAGCGGCCAGAACTTCACGATCGCCCTGGACGATCCGATCGACATCACCGCCTTTTACGACGTGTATGACAATACCACCCAGGACGCCACGGTCCTGTTCCACAATTTTCCGGTGGACGACTATATATACAGCGGGCAGGACCTGGGATTTATCTACACGCCGACCCAGACCACCTTCAAGCTCTGGAGCCCCACGGCCAACTCCGTGAATGTGCTCCTGTACGACACCGGTGGCGACGAAGAAGAAGAGCCGGAGGTCTATCCCATGACTCGTGCGGGCGGCGACGGGGTCCTGCGCTGCGTCGTGACCGGGGACCTCAAGGGCAAGTACTACCTATACGAAGTCACCACGTACGGGGAGACCCACACGGCGCCGGACCCCTACTCGATCGCTCTTTCGACGAACAGCATTCGAAGTATCATCATCGCCCTGGACGACTCCGACCCACCGGGATGGGAGGCCGACACGTACGCCACGACCGAGGGCCCGGAAGACACGGTCGTCTACGAGCTCCATGTCCGCGACCTGACCATCGACGACACATGGAACGGCACCGAGGAGAAGCGGGGCAAGTTCGTGGGCCTAGTGGAGGGCGGAACCTCCTTTATGGGAATGCCCACAGGGTTCGATCACATCCTGGACCTCGGTGTCACCGCGGTCCACCTCCTGCCGATGTACGACTTTTCCAGCGTCGACGAGACGAACCCCCGGTCCAGGAACTGGGGGTACGATCCCTTTGCCTACAACGTCCCGGAAGGGGGCTACGCCACCGACCCCGAGGGGATCACCCGCATCCGGGAGATGAAGGAGATGATCCAGGGCTTCCACGACGCCGGCCTCCAGGTGATCATGGACGTGGTCTACCCCCACACCCACTACATCGGCAAGCGGTCGGTCTTCGACGTCCCGGTCCCGAAGTACTACTACCTGATCAACGAGGACGGGAGCTACGTGAACGCCACGGGGTGCGGAAACACCATCGACTTCACCAAGCCGATGGTCAGGCGGTTCGTCCTCCAGAGCGTGCGGTACTGGGTCGAGGAGTATCACCTGGACGGATTCCGGTTCGACCAGATGGGCCTCATCGACACGGAGCTCATGGAGCAGATCGCCACCATGGTCCACGCCATCAACCCGGACGCGATCATCTACGGCGAGCCCTGGGGCGGGATGGGCGCGCCCATCCTGACCGCCAAGGGGGACCAGCGCGGCAAGGGATTCGGCGTCTTCAACGACGACATCCGCAACGCCATCCGGGGCGACACGGACGGGAAGAGGCCGGGCTACGCCATGGGGAACCTGGACAACTGGGAGGAGGTGCAGGTCGGCGTTCCCGGATCGATCGACGCATTCGCCGACGATCCGTCGGAGACCATGAATTACGTCTCGGCCCACGACAATTACACCTGGTTCGACAAGATCGAGCGGACCATGGAAGAATCGACCGAGGACGACAAGATCGCCATGAACAAGCTCGGCATCGCCATCGTCCTGACGTCCCAGGGGATCCCCTTCATCCACGCCGGCTCCGAGTTCCGGCGCACCAAGCGTCCGGACCCCTCCGTGGAGGTCGTCTCCGAGGAGGAGGTGCGGAACAGCTACAACGCCAGCGACGAGGTCAACAAGCTCGACTGGGCGCGCAAGTACAGCGAGACCGATACCTACGAATACTACCGGGGCCTGATCGAGCTCCGGAAGGCCCGGAAAGAGTTCCGTCTGCCCACGGCCGACGACATCCGGAACAATCTCCACTTCTGGGACTCGGCAGAGAGCCCCAACGGCACCATGACCTTCACTCTGAGCGACGTGACCCCGGGCGACGGCTGGGGAGATATCATCGTCTCCTACAACCCCACGGCCGAGGTCCAGCACATAAACATGCCCGAAGGCAACTGGGCCGTGGTGGTCGACGACGAGCAGGCCG
>CAZFWM010000578.1:0-3029 GCA_964522545.1 uncultured Thermodesulfobacteriota bacterium | reverse complement strand
GAGGTATTCTGAGAGTCAATCCTGCTCAGTCGCAACCGTATTCTGACCCGGTACCCGAAATCGATCAGTTTCGGGCCTCTGTGCTCTCGCCCTCCATTGTAGATATCCGCCATCCGTTAGAAAAGAAATAGCCTCCAAATTACCTTCTCAATAATCTCCGACTGAACAAGATCAAGGCCAGGGCCGGAAATAGAAAAATAGCGATGAAATGAGTCCCCGAGTCTGAAATCGTCGAGCAGGATGGCTCAAGCGAGAGTTCATCCGCACCTATATCGAATCCAGATCCCCATGGTCTTGATTGACCATCGATATCCTCATGCACACAAACATCGGTGCCAGCATCGACACAGGGGGAAAACAATGATAGATGATAGTTCTTCGATGAGACGAAGCGCGGATCCTCGTCGATGTTTCCTTCCCCGACCCAGCCTCCCTGCACATCGGAGTAGGTGACCATCGGGGAGCCGCCCCAGCTGGTGAATATTTCCGAGGCGGCCGGGGCTTGGTTTCCCCACAGGATGCAGTTCACGATCATGGGGGCTCCGTACTCACAGGAGATTCCCCCACCCGCGTCGGCCACGTTTCCCGACAATGTGCAGTTTCTGATGGTCGAATCCGAGTCGTGTATGTAAACCGCGCCGCCCTGTTCGGCGCAGTTCCCCGTGATCACGCAGTTGGTTATCGACGCGAGGCGGCCGCCGTCGAAGCAGACGCCGCCGCCCCCGCGGTCTGCGCTGTTTTCCGCGATCGTACATTTCATGATCGACACCCCGGAGTAACGGGAGTAGATCCCGCCGCCATGAAGGGAGGCGCTGTTTCCCGTGATCGTGCAGCTCACGACTGATGCCTCGGATTCATCACAATAGATCCCGCCGCCATACATGCTGCGGTTTCCCAGGATCGAACAATTTGAAATCGATGCGGAACCCCAGCTGTATACTCCGCCGCCGGAACCACCATAATTATCCATGATCGTACAGTTCGTGAGCACCGGGCATCCGTATATGCCGCCGCCTATATAGGCGCTGTTCTCAGAGATTATGCAGTTCGTAAGCGTTGGAGATCCATAGATCCCGCCGCCATAGTCACCCCAGCCCCCATAGCCGGAATTGACTGTGTTCCCTTTGATTATGCAATTGATGATCTTCGTCGATGGGGATCCGCCGCAGATTCCTCCTCCATACATGGCCTCGTTATCGAGAATCCTACAGTTCATGATCGTCGGCGAAGAATCACGGCCGATATAGAGTCCACCTCCTTCCGACGAATAACCCCAAGCTTTGGACTTGGCCCATAGGAATGGGTGGTTCATCCAAATCGTGCAGTTCTTGATCGTTGGGGAGGAGTTGGAGCAGTAGATCCCGCCTCCGGCAAGATAATAGATTTCACCTACGATATCGGTCAATTTTCCTTTACCCATGGTGATAGTGAAACCGTCCAGAACCGAGTTTTTGGTCTCCCCTCTCTCGAAAGTCACCGCTGAGTCGCCTGGGCTAGATGGATTGGTCCAAAATGAAACGATGGTCGTTAAGAGATCTCCCTCCACGCTCCGGACTGTAATTTTCTTGCCAAGGAAATCGATGTTCTCGACATAGACGCCTGGCCAGACCAGGACAAGGTCACCGTCCGCAGCCTCGTCTATGGCTCTTTGAATTGTCAAAAAATCCCAGGGTACTTCAATTGTTCTATCATAGGAGGGCGTACTTGGATCCTCGTCCGGAAAATCATTGATCTGCTCATTGGGAGTTGAGTGGTCGGTCGAACTTTGATTAGAAGATCCACATGATAGCAGAGAAAGGAGAGCCGCAACATAAAAAGCGGCAAAAAGGGCATGTCCGACCGACTTCATGCCTGTCTCCAGTTATGGGAGGTTGAACCGTTGGCGGAAATATTTTTAAAATATTTATACCATGTTTTTAACGGGAAATCGAATAAAACCTCCCGACTGAATAGTTCTTGCCACGATGGATTCGATCCAATCCTCCGATTTCATTGCATATTTGGAACCGAAATCGATCCATTTCGGGATTCTTTCCTCTCGACCTCCATTGCAGTAATCCGCACCCTCGGGTGCGTCGAAAAACTTCCAATTTTATCTTCTCAAGAATCTCCGTCTGAAGTAGATTAGCATCAAGGCCGGGAAGAGATAGAATGCCAAGAATTGATTCCCCGATGAGGCAATAACAGAGCATGGTTCGGTCGAGAACTCGTCCGCTCCCATGTCAAATCCGGCTCCCCACGGGCGATCCTGGCCGTCTATATCCTTGTAAACCCCTGCATCCTTTCCGGCATCGATGCATGGGGAATCAGGTCTGAGGTGGTAGTTAGCACGTGAAAGGATGAAAAGAGGGTCCGCTTCGATATTGCCTTCTTGCCATTCCAGAGTACTTCCCGACATCACATATGCAGATGCTTCCCCACCCTGGACATTGCTATGATTTACTTTTAGACGCGAAGATGGAATCACGTGCGGAAAGCCTCCAATCCATATCTCTGGGCCTACAGGAGCGATATCGCCCCATAAGATACAATTTAAGTGCCGCTTCCATTCCTGATCGTGAAACCTTGAAGTACGGTATTTTCAAGTTCACCACTGTCGAATGTAACGGTAGATCCGGTCTGGTTCCCATCGATAACGGTCACCTCCACCCCGGCTTCACTTTGAAGCGTTATCAATTTTGCTGAAAAGTATATGTTCTCAAAATATGTACCGGGAGCGACCAGGACGACGTCCCCGGACACGGAATGAAGAATTCCTTTCTGAATGGTGGGCTGATCGGCCGGGACATGGATCGTGGCGGCGTGGATGGGAAGTGCGAAAAGAGTGGAACCCAGAATAGCAATGAGTATAGCTTGAAGGATCGGCTTCATCTCTGCCTCCAGTTGTCGAAGGTTAAGCCGAATAGTGAGAAGTTAAATAATTTATACCACATTTTTAACGAAAAATCGAACCAAACCTACCGACTGAATATTCCTTGCCACTGTACGTAACAAATGGTGATTGACTCAAAACAGGCCTAAGGGTCATC
>CAZFWM010000577.1:0-3041 GCA_964522545.1 uncultured Thermodesulfobacteriota bacterium | reverse complement strand
CTAACTTATTCAGCAAAGGAGGGCCGGACAATGAAGGGGAAAGCTTTTCGCGGCGTGGTCATGATGATCGGGTGTCTTTTCATCTTCGCGTCTAGGGTCGATGCGGGCGGCGTCGCGACAGTAGGCGAAGCGGGGAGCGCGGTGCGTGCCTTGCGTACTCCCGTCCTTGAAGGCTCATACCAAGAGCGATTCGGGGGAGGACGCGTCTTCTTCCTCGACGACGACTCGGCGGAGATCTTTGCCGGGTCCAGGGTCGGGGGGATCGTCGTCTGCAACCGGTTCGTCCCGGGGGATCGGGTGATCCTCGCGGCCGCGTCTTTCTTTCACAGTGGGGCCGCCGCGGGCGATGCGGTGGAGATCGTCGTCTACGAGGACGTCTCGGGGATGGCCGCGGTCCCGGACGCGATCATGGAGGTCCTGCGCGTGGAGGCCCTCCTCGACGGCGGTGGGTTCCAGGAGGTCGATCTGGGCGGGCTCACGCTCAACGCCGCCGGAGCTCCGGAGGCCGCCTTCTTCGTGGGCCTGGCCTCGGTCGAATCGGATAGCTTTTCGCTGGGGATCGACAGGAGCGGGCCCGCCGGGGAGGCCTCGTTCATCTCCGAGGATGGGGGAGGGCGGTTCGTCCCCCTCTCGGAGTATCCCGTGATCGAAGGCAATGCAATGATCCGCGCCCGAACGGCGGGGCCGAGGCCCTTCGCCGGCGTCGGTGCGCGGCTGCGCCCGGGCCGCTTTGCGGGACTCGACGCAGCGGCGCCCCACGAGGCCCTCCATGCCGTCGATGATGAGGGCCGCTTCGTCATCGGGACTTCATCGGACGCCGGGAGGCAGGGCGCCACCCGGTCCACGCTCATAAATGATCTCATCGACGCCTCGAGCGGCTCGACGAGCTGTCCCGGCTGCTCGCCCGAGCCTGTACCGGGCCTCCCCCGGTTCACGCTGGGCAACCCGGACCTCTACGAGGACTACTTCACGATCGAGAACGCCTCGGGCTTGGGCATCGCCATGCCGATCCGCGCCGTCTTGAACGCCCTCACACCGGAGTCGGTCGAGGGATTCAACACGGACAGCGGCGGCGGCCGCCCGCCCGACGGGTACTGGGAGTACAGCGCGAGCGTGAACGACGGGACCGATTCGGCCGACAATGTCCTCGATCCGGGCGAGCGGATCACCCGGCAATGGCAGATTGCCGACGAGGGCGGGGACGAGTTCACCTTCTGGGTCAACGTCTACGGGGGAGTCGGCGCCGACGACGAGACGGTGCTGCTCCTTGACGGCGATGGAGACGGGTCCTCGTCGGAGCACACCGTCACTTTCCACGGCGATCCGCAGCTCGACGCGGCAACCCGGAAGTTCGGCTCCGGGAGCATGTCCTTCGACGGGAGTGACGACTATTTGAGCATTCCAGGCAGCGCTGATTGGGACTTCGGAAGTGACGATTTCACGATCGATGTCTTCGTGAAGATCCCTTCCGGCCTGGAGTACTACAATGACGGCATCGTCACTGCAAAACCCAACCTGTCCGAGCCGGGTTGGGCCTTGCAGATCCATCACCCGAGCGGGATATACAACTACATGGCCTTTGAGATCGACGGGGCGATGTACAGCACCAACTTTGTCATCGGCGACGATCAGTGGCACCATCTGGCGGTCGTAAAGGCGGGAAATACGTTGATGCAGTTCGTCGATGGTGTGGAGCGGGGATCTTGGTCCGTGAGCGGTAACGTAAACTCCAATGGCGATCTCGTGGTAGGGCAATTTAATGGATTGGTTTCACAGCGATATTTTCGCGGTAACATCGACGAGCTTCGCATCACCAAGGGGCTGGTCCGCTGGACCGAGAACTTCACACCGCCCGCCGGACCGGGCGGCGCCGATGGATTCACATCGCTCCTACTCCACTTCGACGGCGACTCCTCCGGGCGGGATCACACCGTGATGTGCTATAACGCCCGGCTGAATGCCTCGGAGAAGAAGTGGGGCGGCAGCTTCTACTTCGACGGCAGCGGCGACTACCTTTGGATTCCGGACAGCGATGACTGGTACTTCGGCACCGGAGAGTTCACGGTCGATTTCTGGGTGAAAAAGGGGCGGCTGAACACCTGGGAGGGATTGATCGGACAGGGCAACAGCACCCACAGCTCGATTTCCTTCGAGATCACGAGTGACTCCGACAACACCGTGAGAGGCCGGGTATATCAAGGCACCACACAGTACGACCTCGACACCACGACCGCCATCACCGATTTCCTCTGGCACCACATCGCATACGTGAGAGACAGGGCTCAACAAAAGGCCTACATCTTCATCGACGGGATCAAGGCCGGGGAGCGGAACCTGTCCAACAGCGTGTCGGTCAACCAAATCGCGAACGTCCTGGGAGTCGGGATACAGGGCGCGTATACGGGGACCCTGTTCAACGGCTACATCGACGAGGTGCGCGTCTCGAAGGGCGTGGCCCGGTGGACCGATAACTTCACGCCCCCCACGGCGCCGTACTGAGGTGTGATCCGAGTCTCAGCTTACCCACAGACTGAGCCTTGCATGAGGAAAATTTTTTTTTGGGGAGGTGCAATCATGGCTAAGAGAATTTTAAAAACAAGCAGTTATATTTCCTTGGGATTTCTAATTCTTATGAATCCTTTAATAGTTATCGGTGATTCGGGAGATTATTTAGACTGTGAAAGGATTCAGAAAGCATATTTAGAAAAGGAAAAAGAATGTGAATCCTATAATGTAGTAATCGATTGCAGGCCATATGATGTTAGGAGTAAGAAATACTCCGACTGTAGTAGAAAAGAAAGACGGTATCTTTTACTTGGATGTGAGTGCGTAGATGAACTAAGTAGATTACAGGATCAGAAGAGAGAATGTGAAAAAAGGGCAAAAGATCCTTATTTTAAAGCGAAAAGCGATATGGATAAAGCTGTAGAAAAACTTAAAAAGAGAAATAAGGAGTTTTTGGAAAAGAAGCTCAGTTCAAAGGAACTTACTTGTGAGTACCGATTTTGAACACCGATAATGGTTATGCAACCAATCGTAAC
>CAZFWM010000576.1:0-3049 GCA_964522545.1 uncultured Thermodesulfobacteriota bacterium | reverse complement strand
CGTCGCTGTCGCTCCTCGCAACGTCCCTTAATTGAATCCATTTGAATCGATTTATAAAAAGTCCTTAGCGTCTTAGCGTCTTTGCGTTAAAATTCTGAGAGCCAAAATCCGCCCGAAGGGCGATAAGTGCATCCGATAGGAAATCCAATTGACCCCGAAGGGGTCAGGTCATGTAGCCTGGGGTGTCAACCCCAGGAGCAATTGAGCTCATTAGCTCGCCCGAAGGGCGATAATTTAATCGGAATAGGGTAGCTATGAATAAGCCCAGAGAAGTTCGGGACCGGCAAGATTTCGAGGCCCGCTTCTACGACTTCACGGCCATGCACAGGCGCTGGGGCTGGATCGCAAGGATCTTTTTCAGGCGCTATTTCGATCCCGTCAAGTACGATCCGGCCAAGGTGAAAGAGCTTAGAGGCCTTGCAGCGAAAGGTCGCATAGTCTACGTGCTCCACAGCGCCAGCCTGGTGAGCTATCTCTATTTCAATCACCTCTGCATCTCTCGCGACCTTCCGCTCGCCCGCTTCACCAACGGAATCAGCATGCTCATATGGCGCCCGTGGATCGAGGCGGTGCGTCTTCTGGTCGAGCGAGTCGCCTATTTCTTCAGGTACCGCCGCCCGGTTCGCCCCCGGGAGCGCGAATTCCTGAAGCGCGTGCTCCGCGAGGGGGGAAGCGCGCTGATCTTCCTGAAGAAGACCTCCCATCTCCGTCGCACATCGCCCCGGTGGGAGAAGGGGCTCACAGAGGCCCTGGTCGAGATTCAGCGGGAGATCGAGGAGCCGATCTTTCTGGTCCCCCACGTACTGATGTGGGGGAAGCGTGCCGAGAAAGAGGAGCGATCTCTCATCGACATCCTCTTCGGGGAAAAGGATTCCCCGAGCTGGCTCCGGGAGGTCATCCTTCTCCTGCGCAATTACCGACGGGCCTTTGTCAAGGTGGGGGACGGCATCGAGCTGAGATCGTTTCTCGCCGGGCGCCCGGAAGATCCCGTTGAGGAGGCCGCCCGCAGGGTCCGCGCTTCACTCCTGCGGGACCTGGCCGGCGAGAAACGAGTCACTACCGGCCCGAAGTTGAAGTCGAGAAAGGCCATGATCGGCTCGATCATCCACAGCCGCCGGGGAGCTCGCCTGATACAGGAGGAATCGAAGAGGTCCGGAAAGCCGGCGGACAAGGTCCAGCGTCTGGCCGAAGAGTATCTCCGTGAGATAGCAGCCGATTATCGGGGCGCTTATATCGAGGTCCTCGAGCGCATCTTGACTTGGGTCTCTAACAACATCTACGACGGCATCCACACCGACGAGGCCGGTCTGGAAAAGGTGAAGCGCCTGGCAAAGCGTTACCCCATAATACTTATTCCCGGGCACCGGAGCCACATAGACTATCTGCTCCTCTCCTATATCTTTTACCATCACGACCTCATTCCACCGCACATCGCGGCCGGGGTGAATCTGTCCTTCTGGCCCCTGGGGCATATATTCCGGCACTCCGGCGCCTTTTTCATCCGGCGCAGCTTTGGCGACAACCATCTCTACGCCGGGCTCTTCGCCGCCTATGTGAGGCGATTACTGAGGGAGGGATATACCCAGGAGTTCTTTATCGAGGGTACACGGAGCCGTTCAGGAAAGCTGCTGCAGCCGAAGATCGGCATGCTCTCCATGGAGTTGGAGGCATTTTCCGAAAGCGGGCCCGAGGACGCCTACCTGGTGCCGGTCTCGACAACCTATGAGCGCGTGGTGGAGGAGGCCGCTTACTCGGAGGAGCTGAGCGGTACGGATAAGACCAAGGAGAGCTTGTTCGAGCTCCTCAAGACCGGCAAAATTCTGAAGAAGAAATACGGCCGCGTCTACATCCAGTTCGGAGAAGCGGTCTCTGTGCGCTCGTTCCTGGCGACCCGGTCCATAAAATACACGACATTGCAGCCTCCCGAGAAGAAAGCGGTTGCCCTCACCCTGGCCGGACAGGTGGCCTGGGAGATCAACAAGGTCACCACCGTCACTCCGTCGGCCCTGGCGGCCACGGCGCTGCTCACTCATGAGAAGCGGGGTATAAGCTCCGAGGAGCTCATGGATCGCGTGCTCCTTCAGCTCCCTATGCTGCGTCAGGCGGGGGCACGGTTCTCTGAGATGCTCCACCACCCCGAAAGGGCGCTGGAGGAGTCGATGCAGAGCTTTGTGGCAAGCAAATTCATCACGCGCTACGATGAGGACGGAGGCACGATCTACCAGACGGTCGAAGGCCGCCGACTGGCGCTCGATTATTATAAGAGCAACATCCTTCACTTCTTTCTCCCTGGAGCGCTGCTGGCCAACGCTATACGAGCGGCCGGGAGGGGGGCC
Source organism: uncultured Thermodesulfobacteriota bacterium (assembly GCA_964522545.1). Classification (GTDB taxonomy): domain Bacteria; phylum Desulfobacterota; class DSWW01; order CAZFWM01; family CAZFWM01; genus CAZFWM01. Next base: position 713 of record CAZFWM010000576.1, on the reverse strand, counting down.
ATGCCGGTGGGCTCTCTGGTTCCGGGTGAGGATGTGCGCGTGCGATTTGCCTTTCTCTCCCGGCTCTTTGCCGGCGAATTCATCTATCCTCCCGGAGTGACCGGAGGGGCCATGTATGACTGGGCCGTGGAGGGCCTGGCCGAGGCGGGCCTGATCCACTCAGGCCAGGGAGGCGGGATAGAGGTGCGGCCCGAAAAGAGGGAGGCCGTCGAGTTTCTCAGGGCCTTGCTCCTCAACTTCCTGGACTCCTATCTCGTTGTCATGCGCACCATCCGGACCCTGAGGACCAACATACAGAAAAAAGAATTTCTCAAAAGGGCCTTGAAGACCGGAACGATGCTCTACCGAAAGGGGGACATCGAGCGGGCCGAGGCGATCTCGGAGGTCAGCTTCGCCAATGCAATCCGCTATGCCCTGGAGGCCGGGATCCTGCGGGAATTCACGGGAGCGGTCGGGGCCGGCGAAGGTCGGCGGGGCCGGGGATCAAACGTATTTTACTGGCCAAAGGAGGGAGAGGACCTCCTGGAGAGCACCGAAGCGGCCATCTTGGAGTTTCTGAGATAGCGTAAGAAAACCATAGTTGTAGGGTGCGTTAGCGCCAGCGTAACGCACCAGAATATGCCCGGATTTTGAAATCATGGTGGGTTACACTTCGTTAACCGACCTGCTTCTGAATGAATGTCTCAATTCAGAAATGAATTACACTCCAACGA
>CAZFWM010000575.1:0-3051 GCA_964522545.1 uncultured Thermodesulfobacteriota bacterium | reverse complement strand
GACCTGGGCGGATCCGGCTCGGACATGCGGACGCCGAGCTGCTGCGTCGGGCCGGCCCGGTGTGAGTGGGCCTGCTACGACACGCTGAACCTCACCAACGACCTTACCCAGCACTTTCAAGATGAGCTCCACCGGCCCGCCTTCCCCTACAAGTTCAAGTTCAAGATGGCGGGCTGCCCCAACGACTGCGTCGCTTCCATCGCCCGGGCCGACATGTCCATCATCGGCACGTGGCGCGACGACATCCGGATCGACCAGGCCGAGGTCAAGGCCGCGGTGGACGGGGGCCTGAACATCCACAGAGATATCTACGCCAACTGCCCGACCCGGTGCATCAACTGGGACGGCGATGAGCTGACCATCGACGACGCAAACTGCGTCAAGTGCATGCACTGCATCAACGCCATGCCCAAGGCCCTGCGGCCCGGCACCGACACCGGCGCCACCATCCTGCTGGGCGCCAAGGCACCCATCGTCGAGGGGGCCCTGCTCTCATCCGTCCTGGTTCCCTTCATGAAGCTCGAACCTCCTTACGATGAGCTCAAGGACCTCGTGGAGCGGATCTGGGAGTTCTGGGGCGAGCACGGCAAGAACCGGGAGCGCGTGGGCGAGATCATGCAGCGCGTGGGCCTGGGGAACTTCCTCGAAGCCATCGAGGTCGAGCCCGTGCCGGAGATGGTCGCCTACCCGAGAGAGAATCCCTACGTCTTCTACGAGGAGTACTTCGAGGAAGGCGACGAGGACGAGGAAGAAGAGGACGAGGAATAGGAAGAGGGAAGCCGATTTCGGTTCCGGCATAACTACTTGAGAACAACTTCTTTTTAAGGAGAACGCCAATGGCAACAGATAGAAAGACGGATATAGGCCCCCCGAACTACGAACAGTTCCTGCCTCCCGTGGTCAAGGCCAATTACGGGAAGTGGAAGTACCACGAAATTCTCAAGCCGGGCGTGATGGTTCACGTGGGCGAGTCCGGCGACAAGCTCTTCACGATACGTGCCGCCTCGCCCCGGCTGCTCAGCATCAAGACGATACGGAAGTTCGCGGACCTGGCCGACAAGTACTGCGGCGGCCACCTGCGCTTCACGAGCCGAAACAACGTCGAGTTCCTGACCACGGAACAGGCCAACATCGATCCGCTCATCAGCGACCTCAAGGAGATGGGGCACCCGGTGGGCGGCATGGGCAACTCGATCTCGGCCATCGTCCACACCCAGGGTTGGGTCCACTGCCACTCGGCCGCCACTGACGCCTCCGGCGTGGTCAAGGCGGTCATGGACGACCTGCACGAGTACTTCGCCGAGATGAAGCTGCCGGGGAAGCTGCGCGTGGCCCTGGCCTGCTGCCTGAACATGTGCGGCGCCGTGCACTGCTCGGACATCGCGATCCTGGGCATCCACCGCAGGCCGCCGAAGATCCAGCACGACAATCTGAACAAGGTCTGCGAGATCCCCAACGTGGTGGCATCCTGCCCCACGGCCGCCATCCGGCCGGCCACGGTGGACGGCAAAACCTCGATCGAGCTGAACGAGGACCTGTGCATGTTCTGTGCGAACTGCTTCTCCGTATGCCCGGCCCTGCCGATGGCCGATGCCCTCAATGACGGCATCTCCATCTGGGTGGGCGGCAAGGTCTCCAACGCCCGCACGGAGCCGATGTTCTCCAAGCTGGCGATCCCGTTCCTGCCGAACACGCCGCCCCGGTGGCCCGAGGTGACCGAGGCGGTTCGGAAGATCGTAGAGGTCTGGGCCGACGGCGCACGCAAGTACGAGCGCATGGGTGAGTTCATCGAGCGGATCGGCTGGCCCCGCTTTTTCAAGCTCACGGGCATCGAATTCGAGAAGGAACACATTGATGACTTCCGGTACGCGGGCCTCTCTTTCAAGCGGTCTGCGCACCTCAGACACAGGTAGACAGGAGGCAAGCTATGGCTGTAACTCCAGAACAAATCGCGGACACGATGTTTGAAATGGTCAAAGAGTACCAGGGCAGGAAGAAATTCAAGGCCGGCGATTTGACCAAGGAGATGATCAGGCAATTCGGCGATGACGGATGCGACAAGAAGATGTGCAAGCTCGCCATCCGCTCCCTCATGGACTCCGGGCGGTGCGTCTACACCTACTTCGGCGGCAGCTTCATCGAAATGCCCCCAGAGGAAGGCGTCGAAAAATAGTACGGAGATTTTCACAACGTTCCGTTGCCCATCGGGAGATGAGATGGGCGGGCGGATCCGTATACCCTGTGCGGGATACGAGGACACGACAGAAGAAGATTCGAGGTAACGCATGGCTATAAAGAAGGTCAAGAAGAAGAAAAAGAAATTCGGGGCGGGCGCCTTTTCCGCCTCGTCCAGCTCGCGGGAGCAATCGCCCCTTCGGCCGTATAACGTGGAGAAGAGGCCGCCGTGCCTTGATATCTGCCCCAGCGGCAACCGGATCCGGGAGTTCCTGACGACCATTTCCCAGGCAGAGAAGTACGGAAAGCCCACGGACCAAGCCTTCGAGGAGGCCTGGGCGATCTACACGGACACCAGCCCCTTTCCCGCGGTCTGCGGTCGCGTCTGTCCGCACCCCTGCGAGGACAACTGCAACCGCAAGGAGCTCGACGGTGCGGTCAACATCAACAAGACCGAACGGGCCGTAGGCGATTTCGGACTGGAGAAGAATCTCAAGCTCAAGGTGCTTTCGGACGAGAAGCGCCCCGAGAAGATCGCGGTAGTGGGCGCCGGCCCGGGCGGGCTCTCCTGCGCGTACCAGCTCGCTAGACGGGGCTACGACGTGACGGTCTTCGAGGCCGCCGACAAGCCCGGGGGCATGTTACGGTGGGGTATCCCCCGGTACCGCCTCCCGGCCGACGTGCTCGACGGCGAGATCCAGAAGATTCTCGACATCGGCGTGGAGCTGAAGTGCGACACCCGCATCGGCAGGGATATCTCTCTGGATGATCTGCGCTCCCAGTACCAGGCCGTATTCGTCAGCATCGGTGCGGAAAAAGGACTGAAGCTCCGGGTCGAGGGCGAAGAGGCCGAGAACGTCCTCTCCGGCGTGGAGT
>CAZFWM010000574.1:0-3069 GCA_964522545.1 uncultured Thermodesulfobacteriota bacterium | reverse complement strand
CTATTCGAAGAGGTGCTATGCTGAATATTAGGAAGGGTGTGAATTATTGCTGAAAAGAGGAAATAATTATGGTTGGTTGGTTCTCTTAGGGCACCACTTCGTGATGGCCCTGAATCACCAGTTGGCTATTGCGGAATCGATGCGATCGATTGCCTTGGCGAAGGACGAGTTTTCCACTCCCATGCAGATCCGAAAGTGGTCGGGTTTATTGAAAGAGGACCCCGGAAGCAAAAAGACGTTTGTTTTCTCAATGATCTTTTGACAGAACTTTTTGGCGTTTTCGCCGTTGAGCAGCCACGGAAAAGCCACGGCCCCAGCCTCCGGCCTAATCCACCCCAGCCGATCTCTATGGTGATGGATGAAGTCCTCCAGTGTCGAGCGATTTTTCTTTATCATCGCAATCGTATCTGACAAAATAGTCTCCGAAGCCCCCAGGGCCAATCGGGTCAATCGGTCCGTAACAGGCGACAGCACGTGAGTCAGGTAGTCGCGATAATTCCTTGCCTCGGCCAATACATGTTGAGGGCCGATGAGCCACCCCACACGGAGGCCGATCATCCCGAAGCACTTGGTGATCGAGCCTGTAAGGAGGATGTTGTGCCCGCTGAGCTCGCTTGCAGAGGGCAACGGTGTGGGGTAATCAAGCGGCAGGAACCGATAGTGCTCATCCACCAACAGGTAAGCTCCCACGCTATCAGCGATTTCGCTTAACTTTTTCAAGCCCCCCAAATCTCGGATCATCCCACTCGGATTATGTGGGGTATTGATGATAATTAACCGAGTCCTCTCATTCACGAGGTCTTTTACTTTTTCAATGTTCAACTGGAATCGATCCTCTCTGTCTAAGGCGAGGGAGTGTACCTTGCATCCAATCGCGGTCGGTACCTGCCAGAGCGCCTGGAAGCTAGGCCTCTCTGCAATGACTTCATCACCAGGAGACAATAGGGTGTTGAACAAGACGAAGAGTGCTTCGGAAGTGCCCGTTGTCACGATTATCTGATCTGGATCCACCCGGTGATATGAATCCGCAATCAGCCGCCGGAGATGAGCAGTCCCTCTTGTGTCCTCATCTTGTAGAACCACGTCAGACAAGACATCGAAATCCCGATTTGCATACTTCAACAGTCGGCCCACAGTCATGTCCCGGACGCCGCTTTCCGCAAGGTTGAATTCGACTTCGAAACGATATTTAATAAGCCATTGCTCCATTTCGAACAACGGGATTTTCATAATAATGGCTCCTTCACCAAATCGGTTCTTTAATGGGGCCGACTACTTTAAGTGGGGCTATTACTTGATTCTCCCAATCAACGGGGAGAATCAAACCATCCACCTCCCTCGCTGTTTCAAGATATTCCGTTCCGGAATCTATTTATTTGGTGTGATCTGTCTCTCATGAAGCGAGAGGAGATTCGCCTGAAACGATTGACCTTTCGAGAGCAACTCAAGCGTACTCTTGGTGCCGTCTATGACCCGTTGTTCTAGGCTTCGATCGTCAATTCTTTCCAGGTCCTTCTTCCATTCTTCCTGGCAGGCACAGGTTAGATCTTTGAAGACGCCTATATCGTAAGTCCTGTTGTACTCCTCGAGGAGGATACTTCGCACTCGATCAGTACAGTTGGGGCAGTTTTCAGGAATTCGGATCGGTCTAGGATAATGGGCAAACGGGCTTACGTACACCGGAATGGGATCGACCCTCCGCAACACCTCGATGATGGACCAGAGCCAGGGAGAACGACACAAATCTTGTTGATAGAGATAGTAGGAAAGAGTATGTCTCTGTATCGTCATCGCTTCGATGTGTATTGCCTCGGCGCCCAGGTTGGCAACAAAGCGAATACTCTCGACGATATCCTCTATGGATTCTGTCTCGGTTAAAAATGGCGGAGACAAGAACAAATAGACTCGAAGACGTCCTACGCGCTGGATGATCTCTATTCCTTTAAGAAAGCGAGATAAAGTGACCCCTTTATTTATTGAAAGATCTCGCACGCCATCATCGATCGTCTCCAATCCTACCGCGATAACCAGTTCTTTCTCTTTAAGGTGTCTCTTCAGTTCTATCAACCGAAATTCGTCGAGATAATCGACCTTGGACTCAAACACCACTTTGCGTATTTTCGGCATAAGACCAACGCGATTACATATCTCTTGTTGAGCCGAATAGGGAATCTCTGCGGAATTGAAGAAGCTCCCTCCATTGTAAATACACAAAACCGGTATATCGTCTTCATCCGGGGCGGGCACGTGAAGTGCATTGGTAAATTGCGAGATCAACTCGTCTGCCGAGATGTCCTCGTCGATACCCATACCCGCATAGTGACCGCACATGGTACACCCCCCACCAGCGATGCCCCAGTGACAACCTCTCGTGCGCAGTGTGATAACGCCTCGCTTCACGGGGCGGTCTTCTATGCGGTCGATACGGATATCGACGTCCCCACATTGGCAATGGTCAAAGGATATTTTTGGAGCAGTCTGCCGGATTCGGAGCATAGTCTCAAGAAGGTGGCTCTTGGCATCCCTATAAAGTCTCTGGTTCCTGGCAACACCCATCGACTACTCTCCGAATGACTTGCCTAGAGGTTTCCCGAACATATCCGCCAACGTATTAGTAGGCTTGTCCGTCAGCTCTTTTGCCTCGTGAATGAATCCCCGGGGTGCTCGCGGAAAGATCTCGACGACGGGATTGCCGTACATGCAATAGAAGTATGGGATGTGCTGTATGGCTGGGTTGTTCTCAAGTTTGTTTTTGAATGACTTTCTTGCATCATACAGGGCGTGCCCCACTGATACCCCGTGCCTTTTTAACAGCGCCTCATAGAAGCAGCCGGAGAATATTGACGCCTCGAAGTCGGGCACCTCGAAGCGGGTTGTAACGCAAGCGATGGCTCCGAGGGCTGCAAAGGCCGTGGAGAGCTGATCGCTCTTTCGGTATGGGTTCTTCATTCTTCCTGATGAACACCCGTTCAGGAACACAAGCGGGCTTGACATGCCTAAACGTCTCTTTTCAATACAGCGGAGACCACGAATGGTCGAGGGTGTGATATGCACACCGTCTGTGAGTTT
>CAZFWM010000573.1:0-3117 GCA_964522545.1 uncultured Thermodesulfobacteriota bacterium | reverse complement strand
GGAGAGGAATTCCGTTAGGGAAATTCAGGCAGGAGAACTTCTGACTGTCGAGTAATAGAAACAAGGCTTTTCCATGCCTCCAGTAACAAGTTTGTATGTTCTTTTTGTGAGCGGATCTTTCAGATTTTTAATCTCAGAGTTTTTAGGCAGTCGCCATCCACGAATTCCCATGTGATCCATGGTGTCGCAATATTTTTTCGCTGCCTCATTACCAATGTTTTTATTCGACTTTCTTGTTAGCCATACAATCTTCTGCTGTGTGTCGTACACCATGGAGTTGCCCAGGTCGATAAAGCGCGCCTCGAATAGCTCATAGCGCCGGTCCTGGCTTTCGTCCACTATCTTCGCGCCGACTGGCACGACCGCCTTTTCCGTGGCCGGCTGGAGCCTTACCTCCGCGACCATGAATCCGTTCAGGTAGTTCTGCTTGAACTGTCTTGCTCCGCTGCGCGGTACCTTTAGATCGCTTTTTACCTTGAAGGGAAACGGGGCCGCCGATGTGGACGCGACCGTGACCGGGAAGACCTCTCTCTCCGCAACGTAAGTCCCCAGAGAGATGGTTGTCTCATTCCGACCGATCACGTCAAAGGTCGATTGTCCCATCTGTACCATCTGATCCATGAGCGGATCGGTCATTGCGTAGTACTCCTTCGAGACCGTGTTCGCGATATTTCCGAAGGCGCGCCGGTTCTCGGCCGACTGGTTGCCGGTTGCCTTTGCCACGCGTGCTTCATACTCGGCCTGGGTCTCGAATTCGTCCTTGACGAAAGTGCTTGGGTCATAGCCCTGCTTGTGCTCTTCGAGCTGGGCCAGGATCCTCTTTTTGAGCTCATCACGATATTGCCCGCGGATTTCCATGAGGTCGGCGTTGACCCTTCCGAGTTCCGCAACCGTGCTCTCCAGGGAGGAGGTCATGGATGTTCGGGCGGTCTTGCGTTTTTCCGAGACGACCTCTCTGAGCTTTGCCAGCCTCTCTTCCTCCATGGCCTCTTTGTTTCTTCGGGATTCTTCCTCCTGTCGGGCCTGCTCCTGCTTTGCACGGAGTTTGTTCTGCTGCTCGAGAAGGCGGGCTTCCTCCAATTTGCGGGCCTCCAATTTTGCCCTTGCGGCCGCCTGCTCTCGCTCGGCCCTCTGCATTTCGGCCTTTTTCTCGGTTTCTTCCGCAGATGCGAGAAATGTATCGAGCCGGGCAAGGTTCGCCTCGAGGGCCTTGATCTCATCCTGGATGCTCGTGAGTTTTTTCCTGGAAGAGGGCATGAATACGAAGTCGCCTCGGCCGAAGAGCCGGCCGTGCTGAGGGGTCTGGGTGTGGCCTCGGGTGCGGGCATCGGAGAAGACCCGCTCCATGACCTGCGTGCTGAGCTCGGAGGCGGTGATGAAGTCGTCGGCCTCCTCCATGGCCTGCAGGAGCCTCCCGGTGAAGACGGATGAGTCATAGGGGCCCCGATCGAGGACCTGCTCGTTGCTGCTGCCGGCGGTCAGAACCTGGCGCACAGGCTCACCGGCGATGCGCTTGAGGTAAGCCAGGTCCCGTTTGGTTCCCTCTTTCTCTCCGCCCCGGGTCTCGAGGAGGAGGCCGCCGTAGCAGGCATCCATGACGTAGAAGATATGCTTTGCCGGTATCTTCTTGCTGATGTCCTCCTTGATCAGGGTCATGGAAATGTTTCTCGCCGGGTCGTCGAAACTTCCGTTGTGAGGAACGATATAGCCGAAGTCCCCGTAGTCCGTCGTCTCCTGGCCCCCGTGGCCGGCGTAGAAAAAGAAGATCCCATCCTTTTTGGAGACCTTCGAAAGAGTCCCGTACAAGAGATTCAGGATGCCATCCCGGGTTGCATCATTATCATAGAGGGTGTGGATCTCATGAACGACGAACCGGCTACGGAGCATCCTCTCCATCTTTTTGGCGTCCGAGACGGCATAGGAGAGCTGCCGGTTCGGGGGCAGATTCGGATACCGGTCTATGCCGATAATGACTGCGTGGACCCGGTCGTAAAGCTCGATCTCCTCGAGCCTCGATCCTCCTTCATCCGAGGCGACGATCTTGATGCCTCGGGTCGGAGATGCCGTATAGTCGCCTATTGCGGCATTGAGTCCCATCTCCGTTGCAGAAGGCTTGGCAAAGAATACGATCAGGCAAAACAGAAAAAAGAAACTCAGCCATCGGCGCCGTGTAGAGCTGTTCTCATGCAGAGACATTAGAGGACTCCTTGATCAAGAGTAATGACCGATTTGATATGATCCGGCTTATTCTCTAAGGCTGCATTCTATCCATCCCCATCCAACGCTGTCAAGAAAAAAAGGTGGCCCGATCCACATAGGACCGGGCCACCTCGGAGTTTTCGATCACGCCCAGCCGGGGCAAGGCGACAATCAGTCGTCCGTCTCCATGAGCTCGGCGAACTTATCCCACTCCCCTTCGATCATCTTGTAACAGTGCTTGGACTCGTCGGGGAAGGTCACTTCTTTGACCTCCTGGACGTACTCGGTTATGGCGCTGGTGATCATCTCGGCCACGTTGCAGTACTTCTTTACGAACTTCGGGGTGAAGGCCTGGAACTGGCCGATGAGGTCCGAGACGATGAGGAGCTGTCCGTCGCAGTACGGGCCGGCGCCGATGCTTAGCACCGGGATGCTCAGGCGCTCCGTGATGTATCTCCCCACCTCGGGCGGGATCGCCTCGAGGAGCAGCATGGCGGCGCCCGCCTCCTCGATGGCGAGGGCGTCTTCCACGAGGAGCTTGGCCGTTTCGGCCGTGCGGCCCTGGGCCTTGTGTCCGCCGAGCTGACCGGAGCTCTGGGGCGTGAGGCCGATGTGGCCCATCACGACGATGCCGGCGTCGACGATCGCCTCGATCTGGTCGAGTATGCGCACTCCTCCCTCGAGCTTGATCGCGTCGGCTCCCCCCTCCTGGAGGAAGCGGCCCGCGTTCTCCACGGCCTTCTCGATGGAGCTCTGGTAGCTCATGAAGGGCATGTCCCCCACGACGAAGGTGTTGGGGGCGCCCCGGGTCACGCACTCCGTGTGAAAGATCATCTGGTCCATCACGACCGGGATGGTGCCGGAGTACCCGTAGACGCACATCCCGAGGGAGTCGCCCACCAGGATCATGTCCATGCC
>CAZFWM010000572.1:0-3125 GCA_964522545.1 uncultured Thermodesulfobacteriota bacterium | reverse complement strand
CGCCCCCGGGCGGGTCGGGTGCTCGAAATGACAGGTTGTTGAGACTTTTTACGAGAGCATCTGAGTTGACAGGGAACGGGGTTTATTCGTTTTCGATTTTCAATGTGATCCTGGCCGGTTCGGAGGAGTCTCCGCCCTCCATTTCGAGACTGTAGCATCCCGCCTCATGGTCCTCGAAGCGAACCATTCCCTGACGGGTTCGTGCCGACTCCAGCTCGTATTCCATGTCGGACAGCGTGACACGCACTCCATCCAGCAACTTGCCGGTGGCTGTCTCTGAGAGTGTCACATTGAGGGCGAAAAGCCCCTCGCCCGGGCTCGCAACCTCCACATCTGCAATGGCATTCCCCATCTCCCTGCTGAAAGAGACCATCTCGGCCCCCTGATCTCCCGGGCCTTCCTCGGCCGTCTCGGCTCCCCGAATCGGGACCGGCACGGGCTCGAGCATCATGGGGGTTATGTCCGCCGCCCGCTTCAGGAGCCTGACGACCCCTCCTGAGATTTTCAATATTACATCGATCGGGGAGGGCACTATCGGCGATTTGTCGGAGACCAGGCCGATGCTCCGCCTGGTGACCGCTTCCGGGACCTCCATGTCCGCCTCTTCGGCTTCGACCTCCATGGATCTTCGGAATTCGATGACAATGTCCAGACAGTGGTCGCAGTGAGAAAGATGATCCTCCAACCCTTCGACCTGCTTTTCAGTGAGCGTTCCCTCGCTGTATTGGACCAGCGCCGCCTCATCAGGGCATTCCGTACCGTCCGTGACCTCGAATTCCTTCAAGGCCTGTTTTACGGCACGCTTGATCGAATGATCCTGATTATTCATACTTTTTTCCTTGTTCAGGCTGCTCCGACGAAATCTTCCAGTTTTTTCATTACCCGATGTTTGAACGTGTACAGTGCCCCCATGGACATTCCCAGCATGCCGGCGATCTGCTCGTTTGAGAGCTCCCGCTCATAATATAACTTCATCAAGAGCTTTTCACGGGGCGAGAGGGAGCTGATATATCCCTTGAGTCTGGACATGGTTTCATCGCCTATCACGATATCTTCCTGACTTTCAGACTGATCCTCCACATCCATGACCACCGTGTCACCGTCGGCATCGGTTTTTGACAGCGAATCCATATAGTGCGTTCTGACCTGCCGGGACTTGATAGTGTTCAGAGTCTTGCTCACGGTTACGATTCTGACCCAACTCGCCAGTGAGCAGTTCCTTTCTCCCCTGAACTGGGCAAGCTTCTTTTCCAGCAAGGCAAGAAAGACATCGTTGTGGAGATCCTCGATATCTTCCTGATTCAGTGGGGCGGATTTGGATTGATTGATATTATTTATTACAAAGTAAACCATCTTTGTGTATTTTTTCACAAAGACTTCCCATGAATTCCTGTCTCGGCTCAAGCAAGCCTGGATCAGCTCGAGATCTTCATCCAAGCATTTTGAATCAATCTCGCCCATTTGCATTTTTGCACCACAGAAATCAAAGGTGTATCGGCTGTGTGAGATTACATCTTCAATACTAATTGGACTGCTATGCTTTGTCAAATTTCGCTTTAAAATAATCTGCGAGTAAGCCCGCCGCAAATCGAGCGTCAAAAAAATTCGACAAATTATTGATTTTTCAAGATTCTCTGCATGTCCTTGTAAGGTTCCGCCTCCCTGACTGTCCTTTGTAACAGATCGCGAAACAAGGCTCCCGCGGCACTCGGTGCCCCGGACAAGGGACGGACCCACTCAACCAAATGGAGGATGAAAAGATGAAGTACAAGGTATCTGCGTATAAGGACTATTTCCACCTGTTTCTTTACCTGGTGCTTGCGGCCTCAACCCCGCTGCTTGCCGCCATGATCATCGCTCACCTCAACCCCGTGGCGATGTAATTATCCGAATCTGCGTGTAGGCGCAAAATTGAGACGCGTCAGATTCTGCCGGGTCTGGCCGCGCAAAGGAGGATGAGAAAATGACTGTAGTGGAGAGAGAAAGGATGGCCAGGCGGCTGGGAAGCGATATCCGGCGCGAAAGGGCGGCCTGCGAATACTACGCACTCATGGCCTCGACCACGCACCGGATCGAGTCGAGCAATGTATTCATGACGCTCGCGGACGTGCGTAACAGGAATCTGAAGCGTGCCCAGAAGCGGTATGTCGAGCTCAGAGGAAAATAAGAGGATTCCGGATCGAATTGAAAATGAATGAAAAGACTCTTCAATCCGAAAAATGCAGTAGCCCCCTACTGCATTTTTTTTTTGTTTACAAATCCTCGAGACAGCCCCGTAAGGATCGACATGCCCGGCTGTCTTTTGGAGCATGAAATCATGCATATTCCATATCGTTGTATTGGCATTCACCGTCTACTGCGGGACCGTCTTCGCGGCCGATCCAAAGGACGTGGATCAAGTGAAAGGGATGGTAGCTCTTGCAGTATACGGTGATGCTCTTGGAGCCCCTACCGAAGGGGTGGCCCTCGGGCCCATTGTCGAGGATCTGGTCCCCGTTCGTGAGTTTTACAATTGCAGGGGCCTTCTGGGGACACGACACATTGGAGGAGGTACTGGATTGGCGCATGAGACAGGAAGTGGCCGAAGTCCAGGCTACGATTGAAAATTTATTTGGAGTTCGCCTGGAAAACGCTCTTCAGTCTATTTTGTGAACTTCTCATAGGGTCATCGAACCTCGCCGACCTCTTTTGCACCCAAACGCTTCCTTTTGATTTTCCCCGGGAAAGAACTCTCTCAGGTTTTTTAGCATGGCCTAGTAAGGATTGGCCTCCTTGTCTGTCCTTTGAAGCAGATCACGACACAAAACTTCATGGACGCCCAGAGCGCTCGGGACGGAAAAGAGGGGAGGGTTGTTATGAAAACCATGCGGCAAAAAGAGCAACGCAGGCTCACGGAGAAGGGGTGTTACAGGACTATAGCCATAGTTCTAATGTTGCAGTTCTTTGCATACGGGAACATCACGGGGCCCGTGCCTGCAAGAGCTGTGGAGCCAAATCCGGTGGTCACTCTGGACCCGGTCGAGGTCTATGCACGTCAAAAGATGAGCGAAGCCGTTCCGTTGACGTTCACATTCCCCCCGTTTCTGAATTTATGTCTCAAAAGCTGAGTTGAATTACACTACGAG
>CAZFWM010000571.1:0-3146 GCA_964522545.1 uncultured Thermodesulfobacteriota bacterium | reverse complement strand
CTATTCGAAGAGGTGCTATGCTGAATATTAGGAAGGGTGTGAATTATTGCTGAAGCAAGAAAAAAACGAGCTTTCCGGGGATGACGGGTGATAAAATACACTATATACTTTTTGGATTCCCGCTGGCATTTATCGCTGTTAAAAATGACGAGACGAGAGTACTCCATCGGGAAGAAATGAGAAGCGAGGAGAACGGGTATGCCAAAGCCTTGTAGATTCCATGTTCTGGTGACGCTGATTCTGGCCGGAGGGCTTGTCCTCACCCTTTCATGCTGTCATGGCGGAACGAGCGATTCGGCCTCAGCGGACGAGAGCTCACCACCGGGGCCGCTGCGCCTGAAGGCCGAGGCTCACGACCGCTGGCTGGAGCAGTGGCACACGCCGAATTACGGCTCTCACCTCCACGTGAAGTTCACCGATGAGTCGCGGACCGAGGTCGAGCGCTACCACGGCCACGGAGACTCCTGCATCTGGACCGGCACCTATGTCACGAGCCAGGCCAACCGCTACCGGGTCACGGCGGACCCGCAGGCCCTGGCCAACGTGGTCCGGTCCGTCTCCGCCCTCTCCCGGCACCTGCACGTCACGGGGCGTGAAGGATTCATCGCCCGCTATGTGGGGCCGGCCGGCGACCCGGGCCACGCGGGCGAGCTCGCCGGCTGCGAGGAGGACGAGAACTGCCACCGGGTCGAGTCCGGGCCTTATGCCGGTGACTTCTGGAAAGGCAACACCAGCCGCGACCAGTACACCGGGTGGTTCATGAGCATGGCCTTCGCCTACGACGTGATCCGGGACGAGGAGCTGCGCTCCCGGATCGCCGCGGATGTCACGGAGGTGCTCGACCGGCTCATCGCTGACAACTGGTGGATCATCGACGTGGACGGCGAGCCCACCACCAAGGCCCCGAACGTCCTCTCCACCATGCAAATGACCTGGGCCCTCGTGGGATATCACGTCTCCGGGGAGGAGCGATTTCTCCAGGTCTTCCTGGACTGGGCCGTCCCTGAAAAACAGACCCAGCTCAAGCTCAGCAACATCGCCTTCCTCAACCGCTACGCCCAGCACTACGGGCTGAACCTGGCGCACTCGAACTTCCTGAACCTGCTCCGCCTGTCGAGGGATTACCCCGAGGCCCACGACTTCCTCGTGACCCTCTTCCGGGAGCAGACCCACCGCGTCGTGGACCTGCAGCACAACCCCTGGTACACGGCGATCTACCTGGCCGTCGGGGACATTGCGGATCCGGAGGTCATTCGGGAGCACAAGGACCAGGTCATACTGGACCTGACCGACTTCCCCGAGGCCCCCAAGGTGAGATACGCCATGGAGCCCCCGCCGGCGAGGCTCGACCCCTTCTCGGTCTGGCTGCACGAGCTGCAGCAGGAGCTCCCCTGGCTCTCAGAGATCATGGGAACGGTCCGCCCCCAGGCGGCCGAGGCCTACCGGGTCAAGTACCACTGCTCCTCGGGCTTCATCTTCCAGCGCAACATGTGGGCCATCTGCTGCAGCGGCGAGGACGATCCCTCCTACGTGAACTCGGGACACGACTACCTGGCCGCCTACTGGCTCGCCTCGGCTTTCGGAATCCTCGAGAAAAGCCTGTAGGCCCCCTACGCCGTCAATCCCACCGAGAAAGCGAGCAGGAACTGCCCGGCGTAGTACAGGGGAAGGCCGACGAGTCGGTTGAAGAACTCCTTCTTCACGAACCGGTGGCGAGCCACGAACAGGTCGGAGACATAGAACAGCAGGGCGCCGGCGAAGATCATGCCGCGGCCGGAGGGGGAAATACCTGGCTCGCCGAGGACGGCCCACGCCCCGGTGAGCATGGCTGTGATGACGAGGACGTAGAGCAGGACCGGCAGCTTCATGGCTCCGAGGTGAGGGCCGAGCCGCCAATAGACGATCCCGCTGGCGACGAGGATGACCGGGAAGCCTGCGAGGGTCCACAGGCCCGCCCCCGCGACGGCGCCGAAGGCGAAGATGTAGAGAACGTGCCCCACCAGGAAGGAGACGAGGCCGACGAGGAAGGCCTTCTTCTGGGGCATGGCCAGGCAGACGTCCCCGACCAGACAGAAGAGCAGCCCGGCGAGAAGAAATCGGTAATAAGCCGCCACCGGGTGGGGCTGGATCACCGCGGCGAGGATGAATAGGGAGGAGAGGATCCCCTTTACGGGCGCCATCCCGATCTGCTTCTCCCTCTTCTCCGCCCAGAGGACCCCTGTCAACAGGATCACGGCCAACGCGGCTATCAGGATTTCCACCAAGACATGCACCCCCCTTTCACCGAACAGGTCTAAACAAAGGGGCACGGCATGCCGTGCCCCTACTTTGCTACCAACAGATTATTCAGGCGCTTTGGTCGTTCTTATCATATCGCCGTATTCGAGACAACAATCGCCTACGGATAGCCCGGCTTGTATTGCGGGGTGATCGGCCACGGGAGCACCAGCGTTCCGTCCAGTTGTTGAGCCCACTATAGCCTTTGCTCCCAATCAGCGACCACCACCCGCAAGGTGGTGGTATGAGGAAGGCCCCTAAAAGGGGTCGATAGGCAGCATGAGCTCGCCCCATGTAGTCTTGCAACTGTCTTCGCAGTCGGCCACGAAGTCCTTGTCGCTGTCCGGGCATCCCTCCCAGCATGAAAAGCTGCTGGAGGAACAGAACGTGTTTTGGCACTTGTCGATCGGGTCGGGCACGCCGTCGCCGTCCGAATCCTTTGGCGGCGGCGGAGGGGGATAGCCGGGCCAGTAGTAGGCACAGGCGATCTGGGTGGGATCCGATTCTTTACGCACCGGGGACTGCCCCTTGAGCGTCAACGTGCTGTAGCGGAAGGACCTCACGTAATAGCAATACATATCGGTCTTCGACGAGGGGGCCGAGAGGGAGTCTCTGAAAGTGGCCGTGGGCCGTCATCTCGACCATCTCGAAGTAGAAAGACTCGTACTTCTCGTCCTCACCCATCTCCTGGTAACTCTCCAGGACGGTCAGGAGGAATTCACGGCCGGCCGCGTTCTCATCCAGGATCGAGGCGATCTCGAGATCCAGGTCCGTCTTGTCCGGCACGTCCGCAAAATAGCGATTGAGGAAATACATATGGGTGTGGCTATTTTAGGACGACGGCTAACCATATAATATTACCGGATATT
>CAZFWM010000570.1:0-3175 GCA_964522545.1 uncultured Thermodesulfobacteriota bacterium | reverse complement strand
GTCTGATTTAGTACAGGAGTGGCTTGCTCGGCATTTTGAAGGAGTCGTGGGACCATAACCAGGGTGTTGGATCGGGCCGTCGGCTACGCCGCTGGCAGCTCAACGCCCGGACGTTAGAGACTATTATCGCTACATCTACGTTTTTTGCGTAGATGTCGGTATAAGGTCGTTGCGAAAACCTTAAATCCCTCGGAGAGAATGCATGAGTAAACATATCGGAATCGTGGCGTGCAGTGCCGAGGGTGCTGCGTTGTGTTACCGTACACTGTGCAAAGGGGCTCCTGAGCTTATGGGAGAGCACATGCATCCTGAAGTGTCCATGCACACCCATCCGCTTGGCGAGTATATGGTTCATATCCGTTCCGGGAACTGGTCTAAGGTTGCCGAGCTGATGCTGTCATCTGTCAAGAAGCTCGCGAGCATTGGCGCGCAGTTTGCCATCTGTCCGGACAACACGATTCACCAAGCTTTCGCACTGGTTGAAGGGGAATCCCCGATGCCTTGGCTGCACATTGCCGACGCCGTGGCTGACGAGGCGAAAAACAATGGCTTTGGAAATCTTGCGATCACAGGCACCAAGTATCTGATGACCGGCCCCGTCTATCCGGAAATTCTGGAGAAATACGGTATTTCGTGTCAAATCCCGGATGAATATGATCGGGAAAAGATAGATACCATTATCTTCAAAGAACTGGTGAACGGAGACTTTCCGGAGGAATCAAGAATCTATTTCAACGAAGTTGTTCAGAAGCTCAAGGATCGAGGGTGCGATGCCGTGGTGTTGGGATGCACGGAGATTCCCCTTCTTGTGGATCCGATGGATTGTCCATTACCTACTCTGGATTCTACACGTTTGCTCGCGATAGCGGCGTTGAAAAAAGCCTTGAGGTAGGGCAAACTCCGCATGCACCGGACCGGGAACAATATGGAGGACGTCTGCCATGGCTTTTGAACAAAAGATAACGGCCCTTTTCGGGATGACGGATGAGGTCTGGGCTCGACATGCGAATCCGTGGAGCGTCTGGACGCGCTACACCTCGTTCCCGGTTCTCATCCTCTCGATCTGGAGCCGCGTCTGGATCGGCTGGTGGGCGCTTGTTCCCCTCTTCTTTTCGATCCTCTGGATCTGGCTCAATCCCCGGCTGTTCAGCAAGCCGAGCTCTACGGACAACTGGTCCTCGAAATCGGTCATGGGGGAGCGGGTCTGGATCAACCGCAAAAAGATCCCGATCCCGGAGCACCACGGCCCCATCCTCACCTTTCTGAACATCACCTCGACCGTGGGAACGGTGATATGCATCTGGGGGTTGATCAAGCTGTCGATCCTGTTGACAGTCTTCGGTACCGTGGTGGTTGTGCTCGGCAAGAGCTGGTTCCTCGATCGCATGGTCTGGCTATACGGGGAAATGAAGGACGCCGATCCCGAGTACCGAAGCTGGCTCTACTAGAGAAATCCCCGTGCCCGCCCAGAGCGAAGTTTCCGAAATACTCCAAAAGACAAGCCGCTATCTGACGGAAACGCTCCTGCCCTTCTGGATCGAGCGCTCACCCGACCCGGAGCACGGCGGCTTCCTGACCTACTTCGACCGCCACGGCCGGCCCACGGGCGAGACCGCCAAGACCTTCCTCATGCAGATCCGGATGCTCTACACCCTCGCCGGCGCCCATCGGGCCGGGTACGGCGGGGGGCGGTGCGCCGAGCTGGCGAGGATGGGGGCCGAGTTCATCCTCGATCACTACTGGGACGACAGAGAAGGCGGCTGGTTCTGGATCGCCGACCGCCGGGGGCGACCGACGAACACCGCCAAGGTCGGATACGGCCAGTGCTTCGCCCTGTATGCCTTCAGCGAGTATTACCTGGCCACGAAGGACGAGCTGGGAAGGCGGGCCGCCGAGCGAACCTACCGGGCGATCCGCGAACACATGGCGGACACGCGCCGCGGCGGGTACTTCGAGATCATGGGAAGGGACTGGCGGCCGGAGCGGCCAGGCCGTTACGGCGGCGATCGAAAAAGCTTCGACGTGCATATGCACATGATGGAGGCGCTGACGACCTTTTATGAAGTGACCGGGGACCCGACGCACCGGGACCGCCTGGTCGAAGTCATCGAGGTGCTCCTTCACAAGATGTTGCACCCTGAAACCGGAACAGGCTATATTCAGTTCTCCCTTGATTTCAGGCCTCTGCCGGCCATCCTGTTCGATGTCGAATGGGGCCGCGACGCCGAGCCGGACGGCGGTGCGGCTCGTCCCCTGCAGTACACGTCGTACGGTCACAATGTGGAGTTCCTCTGGCTTCTCCTGCACGCCGCTGATATTCTCGACCGGAGGCGCCGCACCTACGCCGACGTAGTGCGCAGGATTTGCGATCACTGCATCGAGTTCGGAATCGACCGCGACTTGGGCGGCGTGTACGTGGAAGGCCCGCACGATGCCCCGCCGACAACTAAAGAAAAGCAGTTCTGGCAGCAGGCCGAGGTGCTCGTGGGTATGCTCGATGCGTACAGGCTATTCCAAGATGAGAAGTACTGGAATGCCTTCCGTAATGTCTATGATTTCGTTTTCGATAAATTCGTCAATAGGAGTGGGGGCGGCGAGTGGTACGAGCGGCTAGATCGCGAGGGCAATCCCATAGACGACGCCCTCGGCCACGCCTGGAAGATCAGCTATCACACTGTGCGGTCCATGATACAGGTGGTCGATCGACTGAGATCTCTGGACGAACTTTTACGATTTGATTGAGGGGGGAGACAAAATAGGTATGGAATCAGAAGAAATTAAAGAGAAATACAGATTTGTCTGGACATTCGATGAATATCGTGATTTCTCTCCGGGCGAGCAAGCCGTCGATAAGGTTAATTTGATCGATCTGCTCAGGAAATGTGGCGTAAAGACTGTCCTGGATGCCGGTTGCGGCTCTGGGAAACTTATGCGTAAATTAATGGAAGAGTGTGGCGATGAGTTCATTGTTCATGGCTTTGACATTGCCGAGAATTGTCTGGACTCTTATTTCGATGACAAAGATGACATCCTGACGGTAGGAGTTTTATGGGATTCGACGGATTTTCATAAGGAATATGATGCCATCCTTTGTACGGATGTTTTGGAGCATATTCCCACAGAAAAGATTGCTTCGGTCTTGAGCAATTTAAATAATTGCAGCAGAAAGTTCTGT
>CAZFWM010000569.1:0-3180 GCA_964522545.1 uncultured Thermodesulfobacteriota bacterium | reverse complement strand
CGACTTTAATCGCGGCTTATTTGATCGAAATCATCCGTTCCGTGCGACCGGTTTCGACTTTTTACATGGGCATCAAGTCATGAGAGAAAAAACGGTTAATTTCATCCTTCGCCGCCGCGTGGCGGTCCTCATCGTCCTGCTGGCGATCACCGTCCCGGCGGGGTACTTCGCCTCCGGGATCCAGTTCGACAACACCATCGAGATCTGGTTCCTGGAGGGGGATGCGGGCCTGGCCCGGTACCGTGAGTTCCTCGACCTCTTCGAGAGCGATGAGCTCATTGTCATCGCCCTGGCCCCGGGCGACGTCTTCACGACCCGAAACCTGCGCTACATCGACCGGGTGACCCGGCGGCTGGAGGGGGTCGAGCATGTTCTCGACGCTGTGAGCCTCACGAATGTCGAGCTCCCCAGGGCCGCAAGCGACGATGTGATGATCGGCCCCTTGATGCGCGAAATTCCCTCCGGGGCCGGAGAGCTCGCCGAGATACGCAGGCTGGCCATGGCCAACAGCATCCTCACCGGCACCCTGGTCTCCCCCCGGGGGGACGCGGCGGCCATCGTCGCCCGGGTCGAGCACATCGAAGGGGAGTTCGACTACAAGGTCGAGATGGTCGAGCAGATTCGGTCGATCCTCTCGGAGGAGAGCAAAGGCCTCCCGCAGCTCCACCTCGCGGGGAGCGTCGTGATCGATGAGGCCTTCTTTCGCTACACGGAGAGGGATTCCAAGCTCTTCATGCCTCTTATCTTCTTGCTCATCACGGCCGTCATCCTGGCGATCTTCCGCCGCCCCTCGGCCGTACTCCTGCCGCTCGGCGTGGTCGCGCTGAGCCTGGTCTGGACCTTCGGGTTCATGGGCCTGCTCGGCCTGAAGATCAACGTGATCTCCACCATCCTGGCCCCCCTGCTCATGGCCGTGGGGGTCGCGGACTCCATCCACATCCTCTCCCAGTACTATGAAGATCTGGAAGAGGGGATGACCCGGGAACAGTCCATCGTCGCGGCCTTCGGCAACGTCTTCACCCCCTGCCTGCTCACCAGCCTGTCCACGGCGGCCGGGCTTCTCTCGCTGCTCGCCAGCGCGCTCGCCCCGATCCGGGTCTTCGGGGCCCTCGCCGCCCTCGGGGTGATTATCGCCTTTCTCATCTCCATGGTGCTCATCCCCGTGGTCCTCTCTTTTCTGAAGCCCCCTTCGGGCCGCTTTCTCGAGTCAAAGAGCAGCGGCACCCTGGCCGGGCTCCTGGCCTCACTGGGACGCCTCGGGACCCGGCATGCGCCGGTTGTCGCGGCCGTCTCCATTATCCTCTCCCTGGGTGCGGTCTATTCGCTCACCCTTCTCGTGGTCGGCACGAACAGCATGGACTACTTCAAAGAGAGCGATCCCGTGCGCCGGGCGGTCGACTTCGTGGACACCCACATCGGCGGGACTGTCTCTCTCGAGTTCCTCCTGGAGGGGGAGATGGAAGGGGCCTTCAAGGAGCCCGAGATCCTGGCCAAGGTAGAAGCCCTGCAGTCGTTTCTCGGAGACCTGCCGGGGGTGACCGGGACCTTTTCCATAGCCGACTACCTCAAGGAGATGAACCGGGTCATGCAGGGCGGAGACCCGGATCGCAACACCCTGCCCGACACACGGGCGATGGCAGCGCAGTACATGCTCCTCATGGAGGGGACCGATGAGATCGAGAGCATGGTCCAGGACGACTCCCGCGTGGCACGCGTCTCCGCCCGGATCCGCATGGAGGACTCCCTGGCTCTGTCCGGCGAGGTCGATGAGATTGAACGCTACCTGGAGACCAACTTCACCAACGGGCTAAAGGCGAGGGCCACCGGCCTCATCAAGCTCATGCACGACATGGAGGACTACCTGCTCTCCAGCCAGGTCCGCAGCTTTTCCGCGGCCTTCGTCGTGATCCTGATCATGATGGCCCTGATGCTCAGGTCCTTCAAGCTGGGGCTGTTAGCCATGATCCCCAACTTCCTGCCCGTCCTGCTGACCCTGGGCATCATGGGGGCGGTGGGCTTTCATCTGGATGTGGGGACGGTGACTGTGGCCAGCATTGTCCTGGGGCTCGTCGTGGACGACACGATTCACTTCCTCCACCGCTTCAAGGAGGAGGTCCGGCGCCGCCGGGATTCCACGGAAGCGATCCGGGCCGCCATCGATAGCGTGGGCCGGCCCATCGTCTCCACCAGCATAGTCCTGGCCCTCGGCTTCTGGGTCCTCTGCCTGGCGAGCTTCAGACCCAACATCCACTTCGGCCTGCTCTCGGGCATCGCCATCCTTATGGCCCTGTTCGCGGACCTGGTGGTCCTGCCCGCGGCGATCACCCTGCTGAGGCCGAAGTTCAATTGAACCCAATCAAAGGCTATCCAAGATCAGCTGTACTTGCCGTACTTGCTTTTGATGTACCTCTGCTCCTCGACTATCCTCTTGTAAGGTATTTCCTTTGAAAGTCTCAGGATGGCCTCTTTCACCCCGGTCCTCACGACCTTTCCCTCTATCTCAACGATTTCCCCGTCATGGAACCGTATCGTCGCGCGGTTGATATTCGTGCCTCGCACCATAATACTCTTGTCGCAGCTGAACTTGACTCCTTGCTCGGAAATGTCAATGACGTCATGTTCGCGTTTCCATATCATGAGCTTCGGCCTTTCAACCAACGGATAAGCCACCCTGAAATGCTCTCTTCTCTGCTGCCCACGAGACGTCCTGTCGTCCTCCACGGTATCCCCCTGAACCTGTGATTTGATCCCGACAGGAGAGATTTTAGCAACTTCTCGGTACAGAAGCTACTCCGCATCCGAATGAGGTGCCTTGGCAAGGTGAGCTATGTGGAGGCCATCCGGTGGATCGAGAATCTCTATAGCGCGTAAAATCAAAGAAGGGTGAGGCCCCCTCGGGCTCCACCCTTCTTTTCAGCAAGACCTTAATTTAACGATTTCATCTGGAGATCAGACGAAAATCGGTTTTTATTCATTCTAGGTCGAAAGCAGTGATCGTGAGTTTTCCACCCCCCCAGATTTCTCACAAATTGAACTTGAAATCTTGACTGTTTTTGGTGGTTCAAAAGTACAGATCTATATACGCTGTACGAACCATATTTATGGTTAGCGAAGCGAGCGTACAGATTGCAGAAAGCTTCAGCTTCTGATGAGGAAAAAAACCGTACTTGGACTAACTAG
>CAZFWM010000568.1:0-3210 GCA_964522545.1 uncultured Thermodesulfobacteriota bacterium | reverse complement strand
AACTTTCCCTCTGATCTAGTCGGAGTATGCTTCAGAACTCGGTACTCTCAAGTCCCTAACATTGCATAGAAAATCCAATTATAATTTTTTCCTCTGAGGAACCCATGAACCCAGGAAGGAAAAAATAGGAACGAGAAGAATAATTCTTTTTCCTGGTTTCCTGGGTTCCTCAGAGTTATTTTCTTTTTGTTTGACTGAACTTGCATTCGAATCCCGTTTTCACTCTAGACTCCTGCCTTGACGCAGCCAAGGATCATTGCTTAGAGTCGAGATTGCATTCATGCTCAATCCTGCAATCATGCAAATAGAAATTAGGGACGCGGCATGCCGTGTCCCTACCGATTATCAAAGTAAACACTCTGATGAAGCGCTCCCTGGCACTCTCTATCGCGCTCACACTCCTCATTACAGGCTGCACGAGGCCGCCCCCGGAGCAGAAGCTCCTCGCCGAGGGCATCCAGTTATACGACGGGGGCCGCTATGAGGAGGCCCTCAAGGCCTTCGATAAAGCCGCGGAGGCCGCCGGCCCGGAGACCGGCCGAGAGGCCCGTGCCGAAATACTCTACCGCGGGGGCCTCGCGCTGCTCGAGCTCGACCGCTACGCCGAGGCCCGGGAACGGCTGACTCGGGCCGAGGCCTTGTTCACCGACCTTGATCAACCCGGCCGCCTGGCCGACTGCCTCCGCTCCCTCGGGTTCCTCGCCCAGGAACAGGGGGACCTCTCTGCGGCCCGTGGCCTGATCGACCGGGCCCACCAAGGGCACCGGGAAGCGGGCGAAGCGAAGGCCGCGGCCAAGGACCTCATCTACCTCGCCAACACGAACCTCTTCATGGGCGACCTGAGGAAGGCCCTGGCCCTCTACCAGAAGGCGGGTCAAACGGCCCGGGTAGCCGGAGACCTCCGCACGGCCGGCAAGGCCCGGCTCGGCGTGGGCATGGTCCGAATCAACCTCGGCGAGTATGACGAATCGATCGAGGTCCTCTCAGAGGCCCTGGATTCGTTCCGGAAGATCGGGTACCGGCTCGGTGAGTCCAGGGCCTTTAACAACATGGGCGTGGCCTGCCTGATGAACACCGAATACCGCACGGCAATCGGCCACTTCGAGCAGGCCCTGACCATCAAGCGCGACCTGGGCGACCAGAGCGGCGTAGGCCTGGCCCACCTCAACAAGGGGAAATGCCTCCTGGAGCTGGGTGAGATCGACCGGGCCCGGACCGAGGCCCGTGAAGGCCTGCGGATCAATAGGGCCATCGAAAACCGGCGCGGGATCGCCCTCGCCCACAAGGTGCTCGGGGACATCGCCATGGCCCGGGGGAAATGGGACGAGGCCCTCGGCGAGCTGGGCGAGCTGGAGCGTTCCGGAGAGGAGCTGAAGATCCCGGAGTGTCTCTGGCTCTCGAGGCTCAAAAGGGGACAGGTCTTCGAGAGTCTCGGAGACCCGAAAGCCGCCGTGACCTCATACCTCGCTGCCGTGGATGTGGTCGAGGATATGCGTACTCAGCTCCTCTCGCGGGGACACCGGATCGGGTTCATGGAGAACAAGTTCGTCGCCTATGAGCGGCTGGTGGACCTCCTGGCCGGCCAGGGCCGCCGGAAGGAGGCCTTTGCGTGCATGGAGAGGGCCCGGGCCAGGACCCTGCTCGAGATCCTGACGGGCCATCCCCGCCTCTATGCCCCGTCGGATCGGGAGAGGGCCGCCAGGGTGAGGGAGGTAAGCGACGAGATCGAGGTCCTCGCCGCCCGGCTCCGGGCCGAAGCGATGCGCCTCCAGCGGCCCGCAGGCCCGGAGCTCGACGAGTGGGCCGAAGAACTCGAGGGGCTCAAGAGGCAAAAGCGCCGCCTCCTCGACGAGGCCGGCGACGGGGGTGTCGCGGGTCTGGTCGGAGCGGTCCGGCCCATGAGCCTCTCTGAAATCCAGAATCGCCTCACACCCGATCTTGCGGTCCTGGAGTACTTCCTCACCGAAACAAAAATCCTCGTCGCCTTTCTCAGCCGGGATCGGCTGCGGCTGATCGAGGCGTCCGGGCCGGATGTCGATCCGGACCGTGAGATCGAGCGAAACATCGCGGCCCTGGCGCAAAGAGGCGGACAAGAGACCCCGTCCGCCGCCGCCGAACCCGGAGAGCACGGCCGCGCCCTCTACCGGCTCCTCTTCGAGCCGGTCCGGAGTCTCCTGAACGAGATCGGCGCAAAGAGGATCTGCATCATCCCCCACGGCCGGCTCCACTTTCTCCCCTTCCAGGCCCTTCACGACGGCAAGGGATTCCTCGCCGAACAGTACACGATCTTCTATGCTCCGAGCGCCACGATCCTGGCAATGCACCTCGGGCGGGAGAAGGGACGGTGTGGACGCCGGACCGGAACCGAGAGCGGGCCCGATGCAGGAGAAAGGCCGGCCGGGGAGGAGCCCGATGTCGTGGTGGCCTGGAACCCGCACGCCAGGCTCGAGTTCGTCGAGGCCGAGAAGGAAGCCCTCCGTCGCTACCGGCCCTCGACCACCGCCGTGACCGGAGAGGCTGGGGTCAAACAGGCCTGCTCCGAACCCTGCCTCCTACACTTCGCAACCCACGTAGTGCGCGACCCCGCCAACCCGCTCTTCTCCTACATCGACCTTCTCGAGGGGGACGGAGAGGACGGCCGCCTCGAGGCCCACGAGGTCTTCGGCCTCTCTCTGGAGGCGGACCTCGTGGTGCTGAGCTCATGCGAATCGGGCCTCGGCCGGCTCACCCGGGGCGACGAGGTCCTGGGCCTCACCGAGGCCTTTCTCTTTGCAGGGGCCGGGGCCGTGGTCTCGACCCTGTGGCGCGTGGACGACCGGGCCTCCAGCCTCCTGATGGAGAGGTTCTACCGCCATCTCGCCGAGCTCCCCCCTGAAGAGGCCCTGCGCCGTGCCCAGCTCGACCTGCTCGGCGGCCCGGCCGGGTCCGAGTTTCGGGCCCCTTACTTCTGGGCCCCCTTCGTCCTCACCGCAGGCTGAAGGAAAAATTCCAGCAACCTCCCATATCTCAGAACTTATCGCCTTTCGGGCGGACTTTCACTCTCAGAATTTTAACGCTAAGACGCTAAGGGCTGTTAATAAATCGATTCAAATGTATTCAATTAAGGGACGTTGCGAGGGGCAAAGCCCTGAAGCAATCCCCCGAGCCCATTGGCCTGCGGAACCCGGGGGATTGCTGTCATAAGCTTGTCAAGCCCCCTTCTTTTACTTG
>CAZFWM010000567.1:0-3214 GCA_964522545.1 uncultured Thermodesulfobacteriota bacterium | reverse complement strand
ATTTAATATTTCCTCGAGTTGACCTGGCCAGGGGGAGTTGCCTGATTCATCAGCCGTGGTCGACTCTCCCAGTGTCATTATTCGGTAACCTGCATCTGTTTCTGCTTCGGCATGCAAGTCGTCCTTACTCTTCCATTCCTTTGTCTCTAAATATAGAAAGCCGCCTATCCTGAGCAAGGCTTCCAGGAAGACTATGCCCAAAATAAAAAGTAGTAATTTTCTCTTCATTGTTTCAACGATCCCGCAAGACAGATGTATGGAAAGATGGTATTGGGATGTTTTTTTCGAAGCGTGAACTATATCATAAATTCAAAATCTTTTCATATATATTCCCCTCGTATTGAAGGGCTTTTCGTGATAGACTTGATGCCCATGTAAAAAGTCGAAACCGATCGCATGGAACAGATGATTTCGATTAAATAAGCCGCAATTAAAGTCAAAATGTGGATTCCGTGATTGCCCTGCCGACTTTTTACGAAATCATCAGACTTGAATATCCGGGGCCGGAAGTATTCCAACGGCATCTTCATGAAAGCATGAAAAGTCGGCGTCGATTCGGAGGAAAAACTAATGCATAAATGCTGTAGTGTCTTTTTCAAAATGGTGATGTGGACTTCTGCGGCCATCGTGATCATCGCCCTGAGCTGCCGGTATCAATCTCCCAATTTTACAGTCGTACTTCTTCCTGACACGCAATATTACACGGAAGAGGTCGATAGCCCTTCGAATCCGTATTATCATCAAGCCCAGTGGATCGTGGATCACGGTGACGAATACAATATCAAGTTCGTCATCCATCTGGGTGACATCACGCAGGACAATGACCCTGTCGAGTGGAATATCGCGGATTCGGCCCACGCGATTCTGGATGGTGCGGGCATTCCCTACAGTATGGTTCCCGGCAACCACGACTACCCGAGATCCGGCGGCTTCAAGCGGGACACGTCGAACTACAATGACCATTTCGGGCCTCAGCGGTTCGAAGGGGAGGCGTGGTACGGAGGGCATTTCGGGGATGCGAACGATAACAACTATACATTCTTCGAGGCCGCGGGCATGGAGTTCATGGTGGTCGGTCTCGAGTACGCCCCGACCAAGGACGCGCTCTGCTGGGCCAACGAAGTGATCCGGGCCCACAGCGACCGAAGGGTGATCGTCGTCACACACTGTTATCAGACCCACGGCGGAGGTCATTTAAACGACTGTGCCGACCGGTACGATACGGCCGGGAGCGGCGGCGAGACCGTCTGGAGAGAGCTCGTGAGTCGCCACAGCAACATTTTCGCCGTCGTCTCCGGTCACATCACCGATTCCGAGCATGAAGTCCGGACCGGCAACTCCGGAAACGATGTCCACGAGATCCTGACCGATTATCAGAGCGAGGAGCCCTGCTGTTTCGAGTCCCCATACGGCGGCAAGTGCGGGGGCGCGGACAAAATGGGGAACGGGTGGCTGCGGACCCTCGAGTTCCGCCCCGGCGAGAACAGAGTCGTCGTGAGCTCCCATTCGGCCGAGGAGGAGAACTTCGACTTCTTCATCGACGGCATCCCGTGGTTCTTCTGCGGTTACTACAATGACGATCCCTCCCATGAGGACCATTTGTTCGATTTTTATTACGACATGACCTCTGTCCCTGATCCATATGCTTACGACGATGCGGGCGGTCAGGTTTTTCACGACAGGACCGTCAACACGGAAGGTTCGGGCCAGCAGGAGAGGCCGGACACCGCCATGGATTCAAGCGGGTTCTTTGTCGTCTCCTGGCAGGACGATAGGGATGACAACGGCGTCTTTCAGATCTATGCTCGAGGCTTCGGGCCCGGCGGCTGCGAGAGCTTTGCCGACATCGTGGTGAACAGCGTCAGTACGGGCCAGCAGGAGAAACCGGCCATCGCCATGGACTCCGACGGCAACTTCGTCGTGGCCTGGGAGGACGATCTGGAGAAGGACGGAAAGTACGAGATCTTTGCACGGGGATTCTACGCGGACGGCACGGAGCAGTTCTCGGATATCACCGTGAACAGCACGACCTCTGGGCAGCAGATCAAGCCGGCCGTGGCCGTGGACTCCGGTGGAGCCTTCGTCGTTACCTGGCAGGACGACAAGGACGACAACGGGTATTACCAGATCTACGCGCGTGGATTTCACGCGAACGGCACGGAGCGATTTCCGGACATGACGGTGAACAGCGAAAGCGCGGGCCAGCAGAAAGACCCGGCCATCGCCATGCATCCCGGCGGACAATTCGTAGTGGCCTGGGAGGACGATCAGGACAAGGACGGAAAATATGAGATCTTTGCGCGGGGATTCTATGCCGACGGCACGGAGCGGTTCCACGATATCACCGTGAACAGCGACACCTCGGGACAGCAGATCAATCCGGCCGTGGACATGGATGCCGGCAGCAACTTTGTGGTGGTCTGGCAGGATGACAAGAACGATAACGGGTACTATCAGATCTATGCCAGGGGATTCCATTCGGGCGGCACGGAGCTGCTCCCGGACATGACGGTGAACAGCGAAAGTGCGGGCCAGCAGGAGAGGCCGGACATCGCCATGGACGCCGGCGGGAACTTTGTCGTTACCTGGCAGGACGACCAGGACGACAATGGATACTATCAGATCTATGCACGGGGCTTTGACGGCCTTGGCGATGAAAGATTCCATGACATAACCGTCAACACGAACAGCTCCGGTCAGCAAACCTGGCCGACTCTGGCCATGGATTCGAATGACAATTTCGTCGTCACCTGGGAAGACGACATGGATGGAAACGACTACTATCAGATTCTTGCCCGGGGACTGGACTGTCACGGGGGAGATGGGGGCCATGAGATCTGCGACGACTGGATCGATAACGACTGCGACGGGCTCGTGGACTCGGAGGATCCGGACTGCATCGTTGAATTCACGCTGGAACTGGAAGCCGTCTATGTCGCGGGGGAGCTGAGCCTGAGCTTTTCACTGGGCACGCCGGAGCCGGCCACGTGGGCGAACTATCTGATATTGACCTACCCGGCGGTTCAGATCATCCCGCTCTGGAGCGTTCCGCTCCCTGTTATCGATCCGCCCATCGAAATACCGGTGGCCTTCCCCCTGCCGAGCATCGGATGGGTCGGTATCTACACGAGTCTATTTACGGCGGCGGGACCCGAGGCCGTCGATCTCGCCTGGGTGGACACCGGCTTTCCGAGGCAATAGAGAGATAACTAGA
>CAZFWM010000566.1:0-3221 GCA_964522545.1 uncultured Thermodesulfobacteriota bacterium | reverse complement strand
GGGACACAGGTAGTGGCCGGGGAGCCGTTTTGGCGATCGATCGTCCGGGCATATCGTTCCACCTGTAATTACGATGGAGCCATCTCCTTTGTCCGCGACGAGATGGCCAAGCACCCCGATCACCCCGACCTCCTCTTCCTTCTGGGCGAATGCCTGATGGATAAAGGCCGGTATCAAGAGGCCATGCGACCGCTTTCGCACTCTGCGCGGATCAGGGAGGACTCCGACTGGGTCCACTTCAGCCTCGGCAAGTGCCTTTATTTGCTCGGCGACCATCCGGGTTCGATCGAGCAGCTGGACCGCAACCTGGCCGTCTCCGGCGACCGAAGATCTCTCCTTCACTCATGGCACCTCAAGGCCATGGCCCACCGCGCCCTCGGTCAGGCAGGTGAAGCGGAGCGGGCGGCTCAAGCCACACAGGGCCTCATCATCGGATCCGCGCAGGACCTCCAGGAGCTCGCCGACTTTTGCATGGGCTATCTGCACGCCCCACAAGCACTCGAATACCTCCGGGATGTATTTTTACAGGCCGGTCAAAATACATGGGATGAAGGGCTCATCCAGGAAGCCTTGGGGTACTCTCTGATCCGACACTTCACGAAGGGAGATGCCAAGGACGCCGCATCGAAGCTCGCCACGGGAGATCCGGCATTCAATTGGATGCTGGGGGGACGGCATATCGAGTACAAGATGGGAAAACTCTTCTTGGAAAAGGGATGGCACGGACAGGCTATCAAAATGCTTTGTCGGGGGATCGAGCGGGCCACCGCCCTGGAGGAGCTAGAGTCGCTCTGGGACACCCTCGTCAGGTGCCACCGGGAGACAGGGGACTACGACGAGACTATCGAGTTTATCCTTTCGCTTCTTTCCAGTCATCCGGACAATCCCTTGCTTCACCTAATCCTCGGCGAGTGCCATATGGAGAAGAGAAACTACACGAACGCGATCGCCTCGCTCCGCAGAGCCGCTGCGCTGCGGCCGAGGATGAACTGGGTCCACTTCAGCCTCGGCAAGTGCCTTTATATGATCGGCGACCATCCGGGTTCGATCGAGCAGTTGAACGTCAGCTTAGCCGTCTGCGACGACCGCAGATCTCTCTTTCACTCATGGCACCTCAAGGCCATGGCCCACCGCGCCCTCGGACAGGCTGGTGAAGCGGAGCGGGCGGCACAAGCCGCACAGGGCCACATCATCGGGTCCGCGCAGGATCTCCAGGAACTCGCCGACTTTTGCATGAGCTATCTGCTCTCCCCACAAGCGCTTGAATACCTCCGGGATGTTTTTTTCCAGGCCGGGCAAAGTGAGTGGGATGAGGGACCCATCCAGGAAGCCTTGGGGTACTCTCTGATCCGACACTTCACAAAGGGAGGTGACAAGGACGCCGCCTCGAAGCTCGCTACAGGAGATCCGGCATTCAATTGGATGCTGGGGGGGCGGCATATCCTGTACAAGATGGGAAAACTCTTCCTGGAAAAGGGATGGCATCGACAGGCTATCAGAATGCTCTGTCGGGGGATCGAGAGGGCCACCGTCCTGGAGGAGATGGAGGCGCTCTGGGACACCCTCGTCAGGTGCCACCGGGAGATAGGGGACTACGACAAGGCTATCGAGTTCATCCTTTCGCTTCTCCCCAGTCATCCGGACAATCCCTTGCTTCATTTAATCCTCGGCGAGTGCCATATGGAGAAGAGAAACTACGCGAACGCAATCGCCTCGCTCCGCAGAGCCGCTGCGCTGCGGCCGAAGATGAACTGGGCCCACTTCAGCCTCGGCAAGTGCCTTTACTTGACCGGAAATTATCGAGACGCACTCAAGGCCCTGGACCACAACCTCGCCTTCTGCAGCGACCGCAGATCTCACTTTCATTCGTGGTACTTCAAAGCCATGGCGCACCATAGTCTCGGTCAGATGGATGAATCCATGAGATGTCTGGACCATGTTCGGGACTTTACCGAGTTCTTCGAGGTCGAGGAGATCTCTGAGGAGAAGGCATTTCTCCTCGAGCTGGGCGATGAACCGACGGAGGTTACTTGATTCCTCCTTCTTCATTCCCTTGAACGTGAACATACCCTTCCCTGTCAGTCCCCATTGATGAATCCTGCTCTCTAGCTTTCATCTCTGAATTCTTGTATTCTGTATCTATACTGCGAAAAACTCAGGACGTCCTGAGAAGGCCCAGGCAACTATCGAAAAGGCAAGGGAGCCCGTCGAACATTTCCGATCGGCTCCCAGCTTGAGGGGGAAAATAGTGAGCTGGGTGGAGCCGGGCAAGGACCGCGCTTTTCCGGAAAAGCTTCGCGCATTGATCGAAGGCCGATTCCCACCGGAAGTCCTACACTTTCACACCTCGAACCGCTGCAATCTCAACTGTCGATTCTGCTGGAGAAACACCGAAAAGGATCGCGACTATCGACTGGCCGGAGCCGAGCTCTCCGATGAGCGCTGGAGGGAGCTCACACTGGAAGCCTGCGAGTTGGATGTGCCTCGTATTACGATCACCGGCGGCGGCGAGCCTTTCATGCGACTTCCCGTGGTTCTCGATATGATGGAGATAATCAAGTCCAGGGGGATTCAGGGCGACGTGGTGTCCAACGGCACCCTCCTCGGGACCGAAGCGATTGAGAGGATGGTACGATACGGTTGGGATTCTATTCTCTTCAGCCTCCACAGCCCCACGTCCGTGAGGAGTGACTTTCTCCGGGGAGGCCCGGATTCCCTGAAGCAAACCCTGAGGAATGTGGACGAGATCAACCGGGTCAAGGCCGCCTCCGGGTCCCGTTTTCCCAAGATCACCTTCATCATGGTGATCACCCGGGACAACGTCGCCGATCTCGCGGACATGGTGGCCCTTGGAGCCGCCTATCGAGTCAACACCGTTTGCTTGAAGATCGTCAACGAACCCGATTCCTTTATTCAGGAGTCGAGCGCGACGCTCCGCCCCGACGCGGAGATCCTGCGGCGGGAGCTCCGCCGCGCGCAGGATCGAGCTTTCATGTGCGACATCCGAATGGACCTGAATTTCAAGCTGGACGATTGGATGGAGAGACGGGAGGAGGCTCCCGGCCAGGGCGAGGGAGAGCAGGCGTCTCAGCCCGTCTCATCCGACGGCTCCCCCCCGGAGATTGGAGAGTTCGAGCCCGCTTGTCTCCTCCCCTATTTCGAATGTGTTGTCCTGCCTGATGGGAGTATCACTTCGTGCGAGTCGATCAGCCGGCCCGAGG
>CAZFWM010000565.1:0-3271 GCA_964522545.1 uncultured Thermodesulfobacteriota bacterium | reverse complement strand
GCTGGCCGACGGCAGTCGTGAGGATATGGTACAGTGAAGTGGATAGCCCTTTTAAGTAAATTAATATGGAGTTCAATAGAAATAATGATGGGTGCAAATGATAAAGGAAAATCGTCGATCACCAAACAAGATATTTACACATTGCTATCGAGTGATCAATCACAACCGATTCGAGAGATGAATGATAGGACGATCGTTGAAGCCTTTCGAAAAAAACATGCTATACCGGTGATTGAAAAAAGAGATGATCATAAGGGCTTCTATGGAACGGTTCCCCGGAATGGGATCGATATTCGAGAGGGAATCGACTGTCGGAGAAAAGGATTGATCGGAAGAGCTGAAGAAATATTCAAACAGGGCCTTGAAGCAGATCCCGATAATTCCAGGATATACGCTGAGTTGGGCAAAACGTACAGAATTCAAGGCAAATTGCCGGAAGCCGAAAATATGTTGCAGAAAGCCATTCGTCTCAATCCGAACGAGGTGGATGCCTATATCGAATTAGGCTATCTATTTCAAAGCAAGAATGATCTCGATCGAGCCATTCACTACATGAACGAAGCTATAAAGATCGACCCGAAGTGTAATGCCTATGATGATCTTTGTTCGTTTTATCAACGGCAAGGAAATTTGGGATTGGCGGAAGAGATTGCGAAAAAATCGGTTGGATTGAACCCGAATTATTATATGAGATATATCATTCTGGCAAGAATATATTATGCGCAAAGGAAATTTCAAGAGGCGAAAGAGGCCTATTTAGCGGCCATCCCGTTGACTCCCGAGGACCCGATAAACGATCCTTATAATGAGCTTTGGCGCTGTTATCTAGATGGGAAAACCGCGACAAAGGAAGAGATAGAGGCGTTTTATAAGGACAGTGGGCTAAATGTAAAAATTGCGTCGAACAGGTTAATAAAGAGGAGGGGTGAGAACGAAATGTTTACAACGATCACCGAGGAAAATTACAGTGCTCTGTATTCCCGGTTGAAAGATAAAGGCATTACCTATGTGGCCATGAATTATCCGACAAGGGACATCAATGAAATAAAAAGCATGTTCCGTAGAGATGAGGAGATCATCTTTATAAGCAACGAGAAGAATTTCAAAGAGGCATTGATGAAAAGCGATTATGAAGAGTTTTTTATCGATAAGTGCTATAGGAATTTTGGTCATGCAACAGTAAAGGGAAATAGAATGATCGCTGAAAATGTGGCCACCGTCATCCTGAATTCGAGCCAATCCACCGGCTCTGCCTCTGAGAATTGAAAAACAAAGGCCTGATCCCTTACGGCTCTACCGCATCAGACAATGGCCCCGTACATCATGCCGGCCGCGGTCGACAGGGCAACCACCAGGCCGATGTAGGCGGCGGTCTTCCGGTTTCCGATGACGCCGCGGATGACGAGCATGTTCGGCAGCGACAGGGCAGGGCCGGCCAGCAGGAGCGCAAGGGCCGGTCCCTTGCCCATACCCGCCCCCATGAGCCCCTGGAGGATCGGCACCTCCGTGAGGGTGGCGAAGTACATCAGTGAGCCGGCCACGGATGCAAAGAGGTTCGCCTGGAGCGAGTTTCCGCCCACCAGGTGTGCGATCCAGTCGGATCGGATGAGACCCTCGTGGCCCGGGCGGCCCAGTGCGGCCCCGGCTGCGAGCACCCCCAGGGCCAGCAGGGGCAGGATCTGCCGAGCCAGCAGCCACGTCGACTCCGACCACTCGCGAAGCTCGGCCCGGCTGAACCAGCGAACCAGCATTCCCGTAAGGGCGAGGGCGATAAAGGCGGTGATGAGCCACCTTCCCGAGTAGATCAGCGCCCAGAGGCCGCTCTCTTCGACAGGCCTCGCCCAGTTGGCGAAGACCAGTATGCCCACCATGGCGGAGAAGTAGGAGACCTCCTTCCAGAGCGGCCTCCCGCCGGCAGGCCCTGCAAGGGCGATCGGCCCTTCGCCGGCCCGAGCCGCTTCCTCTTTCCTGAAGATCCTGTGCACGCCGAGGCCGATGACGACGCTGAACAGGATGGCTCCCCCGGCCCGGGCCAGGCCGAGCTCGAGCCCCAGGATCCTGGCCGTGAGGATGATGGCGAGCACATTGATGGCGGGCCCGGAGTAGAGAAAGGCGACGGCGGGCCCGAGGCCGGCACCCCGCTTGTAGATCCCGGCGAAGAGGGGGAGCACGGTACAGGAGCACGCAGCCAGTATGGAGCCGGAGACCGATGCAACTCCATAGGCGATCGGCTTGGGTGCGTCGGCGCCCAGATATTTCATGACCGAGGCCTGGGAGACAAAGACCGATATGGCGCCCGCTATGAAGAAGGCGGGCACGAGGCACAGGAGCACATGCTCACGGGCGTAGTCGTGAAGCATGGCAAAGGCCTCGACGATCGCCCCGCTCACGCGCGCGGATTCGATAGGGAGCCAGTACGCGAGACCGAAGAGGCCGATGGCGATGAGAATCCGGGTGCGCTCTTTCAATTTTTTCCTGCGGAAAAAATTTTTGCCTCGTTCCGAGGCCCCGCCTCGGAACGGAGCTTAATTAAATATGAATGGTACCATGTCAAAATTCCAACATTCCCTCTCCCCCACCCTAGCGCAGCCGCTCCATGATCTCGTCCTCTTGTATCTCTCCCTGCAGCATGCCGGCTAGCGAACCGTCTTGCTGGAAGAAATAAAGGGCCGGGGCGGCCAGGATGGGACGTTTCTCCTGATAGGTTGCCGCGAGATCCTCCTGGGTGTCCATGTAGAACCGTTCGACCTCGGGCCTGACCGTGAGTGAGGTCAGGGCGCCTTGCAGAGCCGACCAGCCCTCGTCGCACCGCTCCCGGGTGCAGGCGCACGCGTTCTCTTTGTCTATGAAGACCACCCTGACTACTTTTTGGGCTGTTATGTCCGATCCCGGTTCCGCATCGTTTCTGGGCGCTTCTTCCGATGAGAGCTCTTCGCCCTGAGCCGGTGGTTCACCCTGGGGCCCGGAACAGCAAAAGAGGAGTACCGAAATACAGAGACACTGAATCAAGAAAAGTCGCATTGGCATGATCCTTATATTCTTTGGGCTTAGTGGTCCGACCAGACGAAGTAGATCCCGACCAGTATGATGAGCCCTCCCGCCGCCCGCTGCATGATGCCCATGACTCGGGTGAGATTTTTCGACTCGATGCGCCTGCGGGCAGCACCCATGGAGGTCCCGGCCACCATGATGAGCACGCTGTGACCCAGCGAGTAGACCAGGAGCAGGAAGGCCCCGTAGGGTACCGAGGCCCCGGAGCCGGCGAGGTAGA
>CAZFWM010000564.1:0-3277 GCA_964522545.1 uncultured Thermodesulfobacteriota bacterium | reverse complement strand
CATTGACCGTCACCAGTGGAAAGCGTATATTCAAAATTGACTGAAAAATTGCTGAGGATAGTAAAAACAGAGCTGGTGATACTGTAGGAACCGCCGATGTTTACCGCATAGTCTGCCTGGGTGAATCTACTACCGAAGCCGGCGGGAGGTTTTCTTGGCCGGCACAGCTGGAAAGAATATTAAACAAGAGAAGTCGACAAATGAAGTTCAGTGTTTTTAACGAGGGAGTCGGGGGGACAAATACTTCGTTTATTTTATCGAGATTGAAAAAGAATTTGGATAAACACAGACCGGATATGATTGTTTCAATGATGGGAGGAAATGATACCGGGGCTTTCATGATTTATGATGACAAGAAGCATAAAATTTCATCATTCTTGAAAAATCTCAGGGTGTACAAGTTGATTCGATTGCTGCGGAATTCCATTGCGCCTCCGCCGGAAAAGGAGCCCGGCATCGATGCAGCCGACAGCTCCTCCGACCCCGTATCCATAGAGATGGACAGTACGTATTCCGACTTTTTTCAAAAGGCCCGCGAGCATTATTCCAAAGGCTCATTGCAGGAAGCGGAACAAATGTATCGGAAGGCTATTGAGCACGATCCAACGGTTCTACTTGGATATATCGAGCTGGGAAAGCTTCTCGTTGAAATGGGGCGGATCGATGAAGGGCACGGGGCTCTGAGAAAGGCCATCGAGATAAATCCGGCTCACCCCTGGGCCTATGAATTGCTGGGGCTTTCCTACATTGGAAATAGAAGGCTTCAGGAAGCGGAGAAAGTCTATAAAAAGCTCCTCGAAAAGGATCCGGGCAACAGAGAGGCTTATTCCAGGTTGGGGATGGCGTACTCGAAACAGAAAAGATATGAGGAAGCAAAAGAAATGTATTTGAAGATTGTCGAGTTGAATTCGGCAGACGATATTGTGTTTGCCGAGCTGGGGATGATTTTTCGAGAGTTGGGCGTTGCCGAGGATGAGATCGAGACGTTTTATAAAGAGAGGGGATTACCAGTAAAGCCTCCTCCTTCCCCCGATTTTGAAATCACCAAATATCATTATCAAAAGATGTATGAAATCCTGAATGAAAGAGATATTAAATTAATTGCCATGCAGTATCCTACCCTGAGCGTCAATAAATTAAAGAGAAAGTTCAACGGCAGTGAGGACATTATTTTCTTGAGTAATATGGAAAATTTCAGCAATGCATTGCGAAGTGACAAATATGAAAAATATTTTATCGACAGATGTTATGGTTCTTTTGGCCACGCGACTCCGGATGGGAATAAGCTGATTGCGGAAAACGCTGCAGATGTGATTTTACAGGAGTTGAATCCGAAGCAATCCACCGGCCATGCCGGTGAGGTTTGACAAGGTTCTATCATTTTCTCAGGAATCTGCATCCGCATGATTCCGGCCCCCCGTAGGTCTCCATGCTGAAAAAGAAAAGGGCCGACCCAACGGTCGGCCCTTGAAGGTATACTCCACTACTTGAAGCGCAACCTGGCTAAGAAGAGGAGTGCCAGCGCAGGGAGGAAGTACAAGGCGACGAATTGGTTCCCCGAGGGGGCGAGCACGGCGCACTGCCCGAGCCAGAACTCGTCGGCGCCCATGTCGAACCCGCCGCCGAACGGCCTCGACTGGCCGTCGATGTCCGTCTGGAGGTCGACTTCCCCACCTGCGTCGATGCAGGGAGATCCTGGGCCGATGTGGTAGTCGTTGGTTCCCAGGAAGAGAGGGGCTGCGTCGATGTTCCCGCCTGGCCAGCTCAAGGTCGAGCCGGAGTACACGTGGACATCGCCCTTGCCGCCCTGGACGTCGCTGTAAACCACTGTAGAATACGAGGAGAATCCGACGAAAAGCTCAGGGCCCGACGGGGCCTCGTCTCCCCACAGGATGCAGTTCCGGATTTCCAGAGAGGAGACATCACAGTAGATCCCGCCGCCTTCGACCAGGGCCAGATTGTACGCGACCGTGCAGTTCACGAGCTTCGTGGAGTCGCTTAATGCATAGTATATCCCACCTCCTAGGCTCTGGGCCTGGTTGCCCGCGATGACGCAGTTTGCGACCGTCGTGGTCCCATCGGCATAATCTACGATGAGTCCGCCGCCGATATCCGAGATGTTTTCCGAGATCGTGGTTCCGGTCATCTCCAAGTGGGAGTTCGGACCGGCGGAGTATACTCCTCCGCCATAATCGAGCCCGTTGTTTTCAGAGACCGTGCAGTCCGTGATCTTCATGTCGGTGTTGAAAGCGAAAACTCCGCCACCTTGTCCCCCGGCGGTATTCAGCGTGATCGCACAGTCGGCGATCGTCAATATGCCGGCCTCGCAGTAGATCCCCCCGCCAAAGGAAGGATCGCCGGAAGCCTCGTTCCCCGAGATGGTACAGTTCGTGAAAAGCGCGTTGGCATTGTAGAAATAGCTTCCGGCCCCCATAATTTCTGCAGAGTTCTCTTCGATCGCACAGTCCGTGATGAACGGATCGGTGGAATGACCGTAGATCCCGCCCCCGTAATGTCCTGCATGGTTGGACAGGATCGAACAATTCTCGATCCTGGGTTCGCCCCCCTTGCAGTAGAATCCGCCCCCGTCCATGGATGCGCTGTTCCCGTCGATCGTACAGTCCGTGATCACGGCGTTTGAGTATATGCTGCAGATCCCGCCGCCGTATTGAGAATCATGGTTCTGCTCGATGGAGCAGTTCGTGATCGTGGGCTGGGAATAGAAGCAGTAGATCCCGCCGCCTTCCACGGCCTGTCCATTGCGGATTGTGAAGCCGTCGATGACCGCCTCGTAGGGCTCGCTGGATTGAAAGGTCACCACCGAACCGAGCTGTCCTCCGTCGATGCATGTCTTGGCAGGGCCGCTCAGGCTCAGCACAGTGATCGCCTTGCCGAGGAAATCGATGTTCTCCGCGTATGTTCCGGCCTCCACGATCACGAGATCCCCGACCACGGCCGCGTCGATGGCCGCCTGGATGGTCGGTTGATCCCCCGGGACATAGATCGCCTGCGTGCAGGCGGAACAGAGGGAGAGAGAGAGGAGCAGAAGAAAGGTAAGTCGTCCGATTGTCGTCGTCGTGCCCATGATACACCTCCTTTTCCTTTTTTTGATCCGTTTGGAGGGGAGTCGATCCCTCACAGTTTTCCGTCACTATCAGCATAGATGCATCCATGCCGGAAAACATAAAAAAAAGGAGGTGTTCCTCGATAAAAAAAATCAGGCTTCTAGTCCTCAATCAAGCGTAGATAGACCGGAGAGTACTTGTTAAAAAAAAGA
>CAZFWM010000563.1:0-3289 GCA_964522545.1 uncultured Thermodesulfobacteriota bacterium | reverse complement strand
AGACGGGTACCAGGATGAGGCCTGCGGCGGCGACGACTGCGACGACTCCGACGCCACCATCAATCCGGCGGCCGACGAGGACTGCTATGACGGTGTCGACAATGACTGCAACGGCCTGATCGACGCCGAGGATCCCGTGTGCGCCTGCGACACGCCCGACTTCAATATCGTTTGCGGGGAGACCGTGTCCGGTACCACGATCGGCGGCGAGAACGTCCTGCCTGCCTACCCCGACTGCGTCAGCTGGGACGAGTCCGGCCCGGAGGTGATCTACACCCTGATGACCGATTCCAGAGGCCCCATCGTTGCGGAGATCAGCGATCTCGCAGTCGACCTCGACGTCTTCATCCTCGCCGATGAGAACGGTGAGGCGTGCGTCTACAACTGCCTCGCCTACGGCAGCTTGATCGCGTCCCTCGATGACGCTCCCGCCGGCACGTACCACATCGTGGTCGACGGCTACAACGGGGTCGAGGGCGACTTCACCCTCACCGTGGACTGCTGCGTGGATGTGGACCAGGACGGCTTCTTCGATGAGGCGTGTGGCGGCGACGACTGTGACGACACCGACGCTCTGATCTACCCGGGAGCCGAGGAACTCTGCCTCGACCAGGTCGACAATGACTGCGACGGCCTGATCGACGCCGAGGATCCGGACTGCATTGTGGAGTTCACCCTCACGCTCGATGCTTACTATGAGACGGGTGAGCTGGGAATGGCCTTCACCGTGGGGACGCCGGAAGCTGCCTCGTGGGCGAACTTCCTGATCCTGACAACCCCCTCATTCCTGGTCATCCCGCTATGGACCGCACCGCTGCCGGTGCTCGATCCTCCGTATGACTTTCTCATCTCCTTCCCCTTCCCGAACTTGGATTGGATCGGAATCTACTCCGCCCTGATCACGACAGAAGTAGAGGCCTCTGCATTCCAGTGGGTCTTTACCGGGAGTCCAGAATAGTAAGATGGACATACCTGACAGCGACTCATAGCTGTCTGTAGATAAAAGAACGGGCCCTTTCGGGGGCCCGTTCTCCTTTTTAAAAAAAGGAAAGGAATGATTTGCCGAAATCGAACCCTAAAAATGGAGGATTCAGTACAATGAGAACGAATTTCAAGGGGCTGACAATTTTCATGGCGGTCTATTTTGCAACCGCCTTCTTGGGTGTGGGGATCGCCGGCGCGGACATTCCCGTGGACGAAGTCGAGCCCAACAATTCCTGTACTATGCTACAAGAGCTGGGCGCCGCCGTCTCGGGCGATCCCTTTGTGGTGTCGGGAAGCAGTGATCCCTTCGAAGATGTCGCGGACTACTTCGAATTCTCGGTCGACTCCGGTCTGATCACCATCACCCTCGACTGCACGGACGACCTCGACCTCTACCTCGGCTACTGTGACGAGTACGGCTTTAGTTCTGTCGCAGCCAGTGCGTCGTACAACTGTCCTGAAGTGGTCTCTGGTTTCTTCACCGAGCCCGGCGACTGGGTGATATGGGTGGACGGCTCCTGGCCCTATGATCCCAGCGACTACACCCTCATAATCGATTGGGTCGCCTGCCCGGATGCGGACGGCGACAGATTTCTCGACGAGGCGTGCGGCGGCGACGATTGCGACGATACGGATATCGCGGTGAATCCTGGAGCCCAGGAGATCTGTTATGACCAGAAAGACAACGATTGCGACGGCCTGGTCGATCTGGATGATATAGACTGTGGCCAGGTTCCCGGCAATGACTGCCTCGATCCGATCCAGGTTACCATGCCGGCGGACCCGTACATGGACACGAACACCACCTGCGACCGGCTCCACGACTACGAAGAGACCTGCATGGGGTACTACGACAACGGCGAAGACATCATCTATGAGCTGATCGTTACGGAAACCACGGGTATCAAGATCACGCTCGATCCGAAAGGCACAACATACTCCGGTGTTGGTCTGGACGATTCGTGCCCGCCGGACGATACCTGCATGGGGCTGAGCACTACCAGCGACAGCCTTCCCCACAACATCGACTGCATGGAGCTCGAACAGGGCACCTACACGATCATGGTGGACACCTGGGCCGCGCCGGACTGCATCGAGGAGTTCGACCTGAGGATCGAGACCTGCGAGCCTTGCCCTGACGCCGACGGAGACGGGTACCAGGATGAGGCCTGCGGCGGCGACGACTGCGACGACTCCGACGCCGCCATCAACCCGGCGGCCGACGAGGACTGCTATGACGGTGTCGACAACGACTGCAACGACCTGATCGACGCCGATGATCCCGTGTGCGCCTGCGACACGCCCGACTTCGAGATTGAGTGCGGGACGACCGTGTCCGGCACCACGATCGGCGGCGAGAACGTCCTGCCCGCCTATCCCGACTGCGTCGGCTGGGACGAGTCCGGCCCGGAGGTGATCTACACCCTGACCACCGACTCGAGAGGCCCGATCATTGCCGAGATCAGCGATCTTGCCGTCGACCTCGACATCTTCATCCTCGGCGATGAGAACGGTGAGGCGTGCATCTTCAACTGCCTCGCCTATGGCAGTACCAGCACGTCCCTCGTCGACGCTCCCGCCGGCACCTACCACATCGTGGTCGACGGCTACAACGGAGTCGAGGGCGACTTCACACTCGACGTGGACTGCTGCGTGGACTTGGACGGAGACGGCTACGATGACGAGTTGTGCGGAGGCGACGACTGTGACGACTTCGACGCAGCGATCAACCCGGGAGCCGAGGAGCTCTGTTCAGACCTGGTCGACAATG
The DNA here is from genome assembly GCA_964522545.1 of uncultured Thermodesulfobacteriota bacterium. Taxonomy (GTDB): domain Bacteria; phylum Desulfobacterota; class DSWW01; order CAZFWM01; family CAZFWM01; genus CAZFWM01. The sequence goes on along the minus strand of CAZFWM010000563.1, from coordinate 534 downwards.
ACTGCGACGGCTTGATCGACGCCGACGACCCGGACTGCCTTGTGGACTTCACCCTCTTGCTCGATGGTTTCTACGAGGGTGGTGAGCTGGGCATGGCCTTCACCGTGGGCACGCCGGAGGCGGCCACGTGGGCGAACTACCTGATCTTGACATCCCCCTCATTCCTGGTCCTGCCGCTCTGGACCGTACCGCTGCCGGTGCTCGATCCTCCGTACGACTTCCTCATCTCCTTCCCCTTCCCGAGCCTGGACTGGGTTGGTATCTACTCCGCCCTGATCACGACGGAAGTAGAGGCGTTGGTACTCGAGTGGATCTTTACCGGGAGCCCGGAATAGGAAAGTGGATTCTCCTGACAGCTACTCATAGCTGAAGGAATATGAATTGATCGTTTCAAACGGACTCAATTAAGGGACGTTGCGAGGAGCGTCAGCGACGAAGCAATCCACTGGGCATCCCGGCATGCGGAACCCGGGGGATTGCTTCGCTTCGCTCGCAACATCCATGACTTTTTCCGCATTCCCCCTGGATTATCTT
>CAZFWM010000562.1:0-3320 GCA_964522545.1 uncultured Thermodesulfobacteriota bacterium | reverse complement strand
AACGCCTCGAATTATTGGAGAATCTTAAAATTGAAATGTCGCTGTAGTATTAAAAAAAGGCATAAATATTGCTAAATTATCGAATAAGAGTGTTTTCATTTATTTGAGGGGGTCACGACAAATGGATGAATCCAAGAAGAAACCATTTTCGATCACCGTTTCAGCCACCACGCTATTCATCTTCTTTATCGTGCTCGCCATGTTGGTCATCATAGCCATTCCATCCGGCCCGCCGATGTAATCCTGACGTTATCCACTTTGATTCTCCTGTCCAGGGAACGCGAGTAACTCACATCCGTACATAGACATCGCGGTACGCGGCCGCCAGGGCCTCCCCCGCGCCCGGGCCCGGGCAGAGGGACCGCTCGTACAGATAGGCCTCGTCCATCGCCTGCCTCGGCGTGAGGGCGTACCCGAACCAGTCCATGCCCAGGCAGATCAGGAACTGGGCGTCCCCCCCCATGATGTTTCGCAGGATGGCACTGTAGTCCGGCACGAACTCGCCGGGCAAGGTTCCGAATGTCACCGGCCCGATGGCGAAGGTCGTCATCGGGCTGCTCGTATAGCCTCCGAGGGGCGGCATCTCGCGGTCGATGAGCCCCAGGGCCGCGGCGAGGACGTATTGGAGATTCCACATTCGCACGGGGACATCCCGGGTCTCGAGGAAGCGGATCCCCGGGTCGTCGACGCGCGTCGCACCGGTCAGAAGAGACCGGGCATCATCCGCAAGGCCGCGGCCGACGCGGTCCACCTCGTCCCAGGCATCGGGGCCCAGCCAGCGGTGCACGGGCTGGATCATGGCCCCGAGCGTTCCGTTTACGTAGATGTGCGTGCCCTCCAGCTCTTCACCCATGATCCGGTAGTATGCGCCCGCAAAGTCCGAGCTGACCAGTGTGCTGTTTTGCCCCATGATCGTGGGGTGACAGGCCCAGTTCATGAGCGTGCCGAGAAGGCGCCGCTCCTCATCATAGGCGGCGAGCAGGGTCATGGTGTCGTCGATGGTTCTGTGGGGGTCGTCGAAGATGATGTTCTCGTGGAGGTCCGCCTCCTCGCCGACGGCATATTCCAGTGTGGCCGGCACGCGCGAGTTCCACGCATAGATCCCGGCCTGCACCGCCCCGGAGAGGATCCGCTGGACCACCTCCTCCTGGCGGCCGGAGATGGGGGGGACGATCACGCCCCACAGCCCGATGGTGTCGGGGCCGTGGTGGGCGTGGGTGGACGCCACCACCACGCTCCGCTCCCCCACGCCGAGCGCATCGGCGATCCCTCGCTGTATGGTAGCGATGTCGTCCACCATCAGTCCGACCAGGTCCAGCACGACGAGGATCACAGGGGCGGCGCCATCCGGGTCATCGAAGGCGACCGCACTTGCGAAGAGCGGATCGTGAATCCCGGTCGACCAGCGACATTCGTCCTCGGAGAAGAAGAAGGTGCCGTAGCCGGCCAGCTTCACCGGAACCTCGGGCGTCACGTCGACCCGGGCGAAGCCGACCCGGATCTTCCCTTCCGCGAGATCGGCCGGGTCGTGTCGGTCTCCGTCCCCGCCCGAGCAGGCAACAATGACGAAGAGCCAAAGCACCACGGGAAGGATGTGTTTACAAAGACTCGTATGATTGAGCAAAGGCATGGTCCTCCTCATAAGAAACACATTTGTTATAACGCACCCCGCAGGTCATTGCGAGCGGAGCGAAGCAATCCACCGAGAACGGACTGCCAGGGAACGCAGCGGATTGTTTCGTCGCTTGCGCTCCTCGCAATGACGATGCGGGTATAAGAGCTCACAGGTTCGAGAAGGCCTCCGGTGACGACTCGACAGGAATGGGCGGGGTCAAGCCCGCCCCGGCCGATGCCATGTCCTTGAAGCCGGTGCCGGTGATGACGCAGCAGACGCGCTCATCCGCCCCGATCCTCCCGGACCTGCGCAGCTTCACGAGGCCCGCCACGGTCGAGGCGCTTGCCGGCTCGGCAAAGATCCCGGCCTCCCGGGCCAGCAGCCTCTGGGCCGAGAGCATCTCCTCGTCCGTGACGCTCACGGCGGCGCCGCCGGTCGTGCGGATCGCGGGCAGGGCGGTGTAGGCGTCGAAGAGGATGTCGTCGGCGATGGCGCCTGCGATGGTCTCCCCCACGGGGACGGGATTGGCTATGACCTCCGCGGGTGAAAGGCCCTTTTCGATGGCCGCCACCAGGGGCGTACAAGCCGCCGCCTGCACTCCGGCGAGCCGGGGAACGCGCTCGCACCGGCCGAGCCGCTCGAGCTCCTCGAAGCCCCGCCACAGGGCCCCGAGCAACCCGCCGCCGCCCACCGGCACGATCACCCAGTCCGGCAGAAGGTCCGTCTGCTCGGACAGCTCGTGGGCGATCGTCTTGGCCCCCTCCACCTGGTACGGATTGTAGAGCCCCGCGGTGGAGAGCAGGTGCCATCCCATCTTCCTGCAGGCATCGGTCACCAGCTCGAAGATACGGCTCGAGGATACGGTGTTCACCTTGTAATGGGCGGCCCCGTAGATCCGGGCTTGCAGGAGCCTCTTCTCCGGAACGTTGGACGGTGTGAACACGAGGCACTTCATGCCCGCCAGGGCGGCATACGAGGCGGCGGAGGCGGCGACGTTTCCCGACGAGACGACCGCCACGGTTTCGGCGCCGGCCTCTCTCGCCTTGGATATACCCAGAGAGACCTGCCGGTCCTTGAAGGCCCCGGTCGGGTTGACGGTCTCGTTCTTTAGAAGGAGCTCCGCAACGCCCAGGTTCCCGGCCAGCCGGGGCGACCGCGCCAGCGGGGTCCATCCCTCGTCCTGCGACACGATCCACTGCCGCTCTTCGAGGGGGAGCAGGTCGAAGTATCGCCACATCGAGGTCGTCCGGGGCGCATGGAATGGGCTCGATTCAGCCAGATGCATCCGGACGACCGTGGGCGCCCTGCAGTCCGGACAGAGAAAGGTCCCGTCATCCGGGGCACAGGTAGCCGAGCAGGCAGGGCATCGGAGGGAAAATTTGCTCATGGTCGTCACCGGGTCGAACAGATCCAAGGCAGAGAAGCCGTAGTCAATAAAAAATCGTAGCCATTTTGCCCCGTGAAGTAAACCCTAGAGCGGCGAAGCCGCAACCAGAAAGAAATCTCTCCAACCCGTCGTTCCCGCGAAAGCGGGAACCCAGGAAATGCGCTCATTTGTGGATTCCCGCTCCCCGCTTTCTCGGGGACATGTTTCGCGGGAATGACGGATAGGAGGAGGGCTTTGTTCCGAGGCCCCGCCTCGGAACGGGGCTCCAAAGAGGCTTTCTTTTGACACACGATCGCTTTTCTTCTTATATTATCTGCA
>CAZFWM010000561.1:0-3320 GCA_964522545.1 uncultured Thermodesulfobacteriota bacterium | reverse complement strand
TGAGCACCCTGGCATGTTGAGCCCGGGGGATTGCTTCGCTTCGCTCGCAACATCCCTAAGTGAGCTTTATTGTTGATCTATTAAATTCCTATGTTGGACAAAGGTGACTGATGGGCTGGTTCAAAAACCTGTGTCAGGCGGCATTTCCGAAATCGCTCTGGGTATACCATTTTCAGGCCGGACCGGAAAAATGCGACCTGTGCGCCACCACGGCCACGCGGGCATTGGCCGAAGCAGAGCGAGCCGGGATCCGCCCGACCGCCTCGCCCAGGCACGCCGACGTCATCCTCGTCACCGGGCCTCTCGGCGAACAGGACCGGGCCGCGCTCGAGCGGCTCTGGGAGGCGACTCCGGAGCCGAAGCGGGTCGTGGCCGCCGGGGCGTGCGGCCGCGCCACGGGGGAGAAGGTCGATTCAGAGAGGATCGTTCCCCTCGATCGCATGCTCCCCACCGACCTGGTGGTCCCGGGCTGCCCCCCCGAACCGGCCGAAATCCTATCCGGAATCCAACGGTCTGCGCTGATCTCTCCGGCCGACCCGGGCCCTCTCTCCGGCCCCTCACAGGGGTCCGAAAAGGGCGAACCTTGATTGCCCCTAACGGCAACGAGGTCGAACAGATCCCCTTCGAACGGGCCATGCGCCGCATGGCCGCCTGGATACTCCGCCGCAGATTCTATGTGCTCGCATTTCTGATCCTCATGACGATCCTGCTGGGGAGCGGCCTGCGGCATTTCAAGATCCTCGACACCCTCTCCGGCCAGCTCCCCGAGGACGACCCCGACCTCATCTTCGCCGAGGAGTTCCTCGAGCGCTTCGGGAACCACGAGATCATCGCCGTCGGGATCGAGATGGGCGACGTCTTCACCCACGAGAACCTGGAGATCCTCACGCGCCTCACAGAGCGCATCGGGAAGGTGAAGAATGTCGCCGGTGTCCTGAGCCTCGCCAATGCCACCGACATGGAGGGGACCGAAGAGGGGGTCTCCTTCGAGCCGCTTTACAGGGAGCCGCCCCGATCGCCCGGGGCCATTCGGGCGTTGCGCGAGCGCGTCCTCGCCGACCCGTACTGGGTGAACCACATCGTCTCGGCCGACGGCGCCGATGCCGCCATCACCGTGCGACTCCCCTACCTGCGCGACGAGGCCATATTTCGCCTCTTCGTGGTCGACGAGCTCCAGGCCATCCTCGACGAGGAGCTCCCGGAGGGGATGCCGCGACACATGGCCGGGATATCCACACTCGGCTCGGACAGCCGCGATTCAATCCTGGACGACCTGATGCGGTTCGGGTGGATGCTCCCCCTGTTCACCTGCGCCATACTCTACTTTGTCTTCCGGGCGGCCCGGGGGGTTCTCATCCCACAGGCCGTCATCTTCACGACGGTGATCTGGTCCCTGGGGCTCTTCTTCCTCCGGGGGCGCTCCTTCTCCTGGACCATGACCATACTCCCCGTGCTGATCGGCGTGATCGCCATGAGCGACGTGATCCACATCCTCAGCCGGTACTACGAGGAGGCGGCACGGTGCGGGGACCGGCGGCGCGCGCTCAAGGAGGCCCTGGCCCACATGATCCGGCCCTGCTTCCTCACCTCCACCACCACCATGGTCGGATTCGCCTCGCTCACGACCTCCCGGATCATCCCGGTGCGCGAATTCGGATTGTACGCCGCCGTGGGCCTCGCCTTTGCCTATGTCCTGGGGATCACCCTGGCCCCGATACTCCTCTCCTTCCTGAAGCACCCCGGGGAGGCGGGAAGCACGCTGCACCGGGACGGTTGGGTGACCCGCGGCCTGGACCGGATCGCGCGGCTCGTGGAGCGCGACACCTGGCGCCTGCCAGCCCTTACCCTCCTTCTGGTGGCGCTCGCTCTGGTCGGGATAAGCCGGCTCAAGGTCGAGACCCAGGTGAGCAAGTTCCTGCCGCGCGACTCGCCCGGGGTGAAGGCCTTCGAATTCTTCGACGCCCACTTCAACGGCGTGAGCACCGTCGACCTGGAGGTGAAAGGACCGAAGGGCGTGTTCAAGGAGCCGTGGGCGCTGGGGGAGCTCGACCGGCTGGGGAAATTCATAGAGGGGCTGCCGCACGCGCACAAGAGCATCTCGGCGGTCGACTTCCTCAAGGCCTTCAACAAGGCGATGAATGCCGAGCAGGATGAATTCTACCGGATTCCGGAAGACAGGCGCACCGTGGCCGAGTACCTCTTCCTGTTCGAGCTCTCGGGCGAGGCGGACCTCATCGAGACCTTCCTCACCTACGATTGCGACCGGGCACGGATCGTCGCCAAGATCGAGACCCTGAGCTCTGCCGAGCAGCTCGAGCTCATCGGCCTGATCGACGCCTACACGTCCGAGCGCCTCGATCCCAGGCTCGAGGCCCGGCTCACCGGGACCGTGGCCATCTACGCCACCCTCGTCCAGGCCCTCGTGCACAGCCAGGTACGCAGCATCTTCATCGCCTTCGCCATCATTGCCGTGATGATGGCCCTCCACTTCCGGTCGATTAAGGTCGGCCTGGTGAGTATGATTCCCAACATGATCCCCATCGTCCTCACCCTGGGGATGATGGGATGGCTCGGCATCTCGCTCAACGTGGCGACCGTGATGATCTCGTGCATCGCCCTCGGGATCGCCGTGGACGACACGATCCACTACCTGTCGCGGTTCCAGGCCGAGTACCGACGCGACGGCGACCGGATCGGTGCGATGCGGCGCACCATCACCAGCACCGGCAGGGCGATCGTCTACACCTCGGTCGTGATCACAGGGGGATTCTGGATCCTCATCTTCTCCAGCTACCGCCCCAATGCCCACTTCGGTATCCTCACCGGCATAACCATGCTGAGCGCCCTACTGGCCGACCTGCTCATCGCCCCTCTTTGCGTGCGATTCTTCAAGCTAGGGAACTGAACGTACCGCCGGCATCCTGCCGGTATAGTGCCACTCGCCGGGGGATCTGAACGTAACGCCGGTAACTTGCCGGTATGGCGGTAGGGGCACGGCATGCCGTGCCCGTTTCCTCTCGTTCCCAGGCTCTGATAATCATATAAAAGGCACCTCCAAAAGCATTGCCAAGAAATGCAACTTCTTGGCATGCTTAAATAAACCCAAACTCTTTTCACAGAAGGAGGTGCCGCATGCAATTATACGGAGGAATTGATTTACACTCAAGCAACAGCTATCTCGGGATATTGGATCAAGATCAGAAGAGGATCTTCAAGAAAAAAATGCCAAACGATCCTCCTGTGATCTTGGATGCTCTCTTGCCTTATATTACCGGGAGCAATAAGTAGTTTGCATTTTACATCGCATAGCGAACATGTTT
>CAZFWM010000560.1:0-3359 GCA_964522545.1 uncultured Thermodesulfobacteriota bacterium | reverse complement strand
TAACTGGCTTATGAGCCCGGGGATCTCCGAGCGAAGCCGGATGGTGACGGATTGCCCGAGTTGAGTCTTAAATATCACATGTGCAGGTCCATCATACTCATAAACCGTGATATTTCCCTTCCCGAGTGTGCATCCACTGCCGAGCTGAATTCCGTCAATGAGGCATGATTTTGGTGGTTTCAAGGGAGAATGCACCTCGGCTAAGATATCGAAGTGCCCATCCGAACCGGAGACTTCAAGCGCAATCCTCCCCATCCGGTAGCCGAGGACGACGTATGGTCCGAGGTGACCATGGAAGGATTTAAGAAGAGTTTTTGCCGGTATGGGACTTTCATGTTTATGCTTCGCTTGGCTCCTGAATGGCCGCCGCCAGAGCTCCTGTAAAAGATCAATTGCCGCCGTTGGATCCTGTAATTTTGCAACTCGAATGTTCCCCTTTGTGACAGGTACAATCCGTAACGAGTCTCCGCCCGTCTCCTCAGTGCGGTACGATTCGGCTGATATCTTGACGAGGTCTTGCTTGATCAAGGCTGCTGCAGCGAGCTCGTCGAAGATCATTTGATGATCCCCACGAGGGCATAGATTCGAGACAAGCTTTTCGATCCATCCCGCTGCAGCGACCGTCCCCTTCACGCAAGAGAGGACCTTGCAGGATTCAATACCTTCTGCTGCCGCAAGATCGATTAGGACAATGCGGGGCGCCTCGCTGAGAACCCTGGATGTCGAGGTCATGTCGCAGGCAAGGTTCCAGCAATCGATCCCTCTATCCGATGTAATGGTGACGGGGATCCAGATAGAGTGAAGACGGCCGAGAGCGCCTGGATATTTCATCTCCAGTTGGACAAGGTTGCCGACAGGGCCCAGAGCCAGATAGTGAACCTCTCCTTCATGTTCTATGAGCAGATTGTTTAGTTCTCGGAAGGGATCTGAGGCAGGGGAAAGCTTGTGAGGCGGGGGGAAGGGAAATCCCCCCAATTTGTTTGCCGTGTCTCTCCATGAAGGGGATTGAAGGTCCGGTGAGACATACCCCAAATAGGAGGGAATCGAAGTTCTGTGGGCTGTTTCAAGCAGACCGAGGAGGTTGTCCAACCCCTTGCCACCGGATGCCGAGCCTTCCACCGTGATGATGCCGCGGATGTCGATGCAGGGATCGGCCAGGAGGGCGAAAAGAGCCCGGACATCGTCGAGACCCATATCGGTGTCGATAAGAATCTTTACAGGATCGCTACAGCCATAGGATTTCTCTTTGTCCGCAAGCACATTGCCTTTCTCCTCGGGCAAGGAAAGAAATAATATTGTCATCAGGAAGGTGAATAAGAAAAACTTTTTTCCGTGCGACATCGGATACCCCTTTAAACGATACGAATAATTATCAGCGCAGGTGGTCGTCTCCATATCGCCTTGATTATGAAACCAGAATTATTGGTAGCCACAGGACGCTATGCTTGGTCTATTTCAGGATGCCAAAGAGTAGTATCCAAAAGGCCCGATCAGGTTACACTTCTCAGAATTCGTAACACGATATTATTAATTGTGCCACCTGTTGTCAATGGGACACTGACATGGGCAATTAGTGAGCAATTGGTTGACGCGTTTGTCCATATGTCTTAGAATTCTATTCAAGGGGATTCCTGAAAATCTCTAACATCCTAAAGAAGGGAGGTTTAATCATGGATGGAAAACATGAACACAATCATTTACATGAACATGAACACAATCATAGGCATACTCATGAGCATCCCCATGGAGAGAAGAAGCACAATCACGAGCATATCCATGCCCATATGCATGAGCATCTCCACGAACATAACCATGAGCACACGTATAACAGCACACCTAATATACATGATCATCAGCATACTGGAGATCATGGTCCTCATGATCATGACCATCCCGGCCATGAAGCAGCAATTCATGAACACGATCATTAGAGAATTGATATGGTGGCGGCCAACGGCTCTTGACAAAAAAGGAGGCCATTTGATATTCGGTCTTCTTCTTTTATGAGGGACATTATGAAAGTCGACATGATCCAGTTGGTGAAGAGTAAATTCTGAGTTCAATTCCGACCGGGGTAGGTTACCCTGGAGGCGAGGCGACCGATGGTCCATCTTTTTGCCATAACCAATCCAAACACAATCTCTCACCATCATTTTAACACCAGTTCTCACTCCCTCAAGCAAATAAGAAATACAGGTCTTTCTAGCTTTATCACCTACAGAGAGACTTCTGGCTCTATCTGTTCCGTGCAGGCCGCGGAGATCATTTTGATGTCTGATCTGTCGATAAGGGGGCGAAGATTATGATCTTTACGGGACCGGGGCAGGTTGCCCCGGCGGTCCTACGGATCAGTGCTCCTTTATCATCTCACCTTCAGGGCGAGCCAAGCACGCGTGGTATCTTCCTCGCTATTCCCTCTAAAAAACTAATACGTCGCAAAAAAATCGCTCTGTGTCGAAAAATCTCTTTTTTCGAGAAGAATCCATACACTCGTAAGAATATCTGCATCGAAACATCAGAGAGGAGGTAGATGATGGAAGAAAAAGATTTTACCGAAATAAGGAGACCTTCGTCATCGAAGTCCCGCAGATAAAAAACGCCGAGGGCAGGAGCCATTGGCTGAGCGAGATCAAGAGGCTCACGGCAAAGATCGAGGAGATCTCGGGGCGGACTATTACAGCGGAGAATCTGTCAGAGGCAGTCAAGACCGTCAACGCAAAACGGGCCGCGTTGCAGCGTCTGGCCAAGTTACGTAAGTCCAAGCTGGCCCCAATCTCAGGGCTCGACTCGCTTCTCATTAACCAGGTGCAGTTCTACGACGACCCGAAGCGATTCACGGAGAAGATCAACGAACTATGCAACGAGCTGGAGGGCCGAATAGTCAATAAGGAGGGGGTTGTACCCGAGAATGCGTCTCGGATCCTGATGTCCGGATGCCCGATGGCGGCCCCGAACTGGAAGGTCCCATTCGTGGTGGAGAAGCAGGGCGCCGTTATCGTGGGCGAGGAGTCGTGTGTCGGGGATAGGGGGACGCGAAACCTGGTCCCGGAAAATGGGAGAACGCGCGACGAACTTCTGTCTTCCATAGCGGATCGCTACTTCCGGATCGATTGCGCCTGCTTCACGCCCAACCAGGATCGGCTGGACCACATCATAGAGATGGCCCGCGAGCTCAAGGCGGACGGGGTCATTCACTACACCCAACAGTTCTGCACTCCGTATATGGTCGAGTCGTACAAGGTGGGCCAAGCCCTGGAGAAAGAGAACCTTCCTCTGCTCAAGGTCGAGACGGACTACAGCATGGGGGATATAGGACAGATCGAGACCCGTGTTGCAGCCTTCATCGAGATGATCGGAGG
>CAZFWM010000559.1:2103-3363 GCA_964522545.1 uncultured Thermodesulfobacteriota bacterium | reverse complement strand
TTGTGTCAGTTTTCAAATTAAATGAGAAATGCGCAAGTTCGCGGAAAATTGTGGAAAGACGTGAAAATCACACGGGAATCATCCGGTTTTCTCGCGCGAAAAGTGGTCGCATTTAATTCTTGAATATTGCGGATTTTCCAAATTAAATGAGACCAAAAAAAATACGACATGCCTATAATTATTAAGGAATCGCTAATTGCGTGACCTTTGGCAAAGGTCATTCGCAAAGGTCATTTTTCTCGCAAAGGTCAAACTTGAAAAAGCAATAAAAACAAACAGTTAAACGGGGTTCGGCGTCGCAGGGTACGTTTCGCAAAGGTCATGGTTTACAGTTCTGATTATGGGTTTTTAAAACGGAGTACACGAAATAATAACAAAAAAGTACCGCCAGCGCGGCGGTCATATTAAAACAATGGTTGGCAAAAAGTTTGCGCTTTTTCGCTGCAATTTGCCGGAACCTCAATTCGGGAGGATTTGAGATGAGCTGCATGCCTGGTGATAATGAATCAATCATTTTCTGGCTCTTTGGAAGACTTAAATCCGAAATCAAGCGTTTCCTTTATTCCCTCGGATATCGCCTTTGCGTGAAGTTCCAAACGAATAAGGCCAAGAAATTTTCTGAACTTCTCCCCAAGGACTTCATAGGGTTTGCCCGATATTTCAGAGCTCGTCAACATATCAAAGATATCCAAACCCGCATTGAGAATATCATTGGTGATTATGAACCATCCGCTGTGAAGCGTGGTGATAAAGCGGTAAGTCTGAGCAATCAATTCTTTGCTCTTCTCTCCCTCCTGGCTCAGATAGACTGTCTCAGTGATGATCGGCGCGAGTTCTTCCGTGAGTTTTTTGTAGAAGGCAAACTTCTCTTTGTAGACGATTTCCTTGAACTGCTCCTTTCGAAGAAGAAGGTTGATGTAAAAGCCGATGAAGGCGCCGACGATCGTGAAGATACCAGCGACTAAAGCGATTTCCATGAGAGGATCCTCGGGGATGTTCTGACCGTTTCGATCGTATATTCGTTAATTGTACATGGCACATGGAACCGGGATCGGAGGGCGACTGGGAAATGATTCAGGCTGTTTTTTTGTCGAGATCAGCTTCAGGGATACCTGCGTCTTGTGCGTCCTTCTCCCTCTGTTTTTTTTCGGCCCAGTCTTTGTATTCGGGGAAGTGGCGTTCGAACTCTATTTCGAACCAGCCCCGCCTCTTCTCGTCTGACTCCCTCCAAAGACTCTTTATATAAGAAGTGATCATTAT
>CAZFWM010000559.1:0-2003 GCA_964522545.1 uncultured Thermodesulfobacteriota bacterium | reverse complement strand
GCTGAAAAGAGGGCCAAGCGGAGCGTCTCCAATTCTCTGGTTTGCCATGTGCTCGCCGATCGTTACGACACTTCAGCCACTGCGCAAATCATCAAGGAAGAGGTCGCCCGCGCGGTGGACCGTCCGGTCGAGGAGTTATGGCCGTCTGAACGAAAAGCGGCCTGATTAAATTATAGTCGATTCCCGAGGAGTGGTGCAATGGCTAAGTCGAAAAAAGATTCGACGGCGAACCGTCTACAGATGGACCTCTTTTCGGCAGAGAACGAGCCGGAGTCGATGAGCATCGACGGCCGTCTCCGTGAGGAGATCTCAAGGGCGATTCGCCGTTGCGGGCTGAGTCGCTATCAGATAGTCGCTGAGATGAGCGAGCTTCTGGGCTCGGACGTGACGAAGGCGTCGCTGGACTCGATGACGGCCGAGTCGAAGCCCGACCACCGATTTCCTCTGTTGTGGCTGGCCCCGCTGTGCAAGGTGACGTGTTGCGCGGGTCCGCTCGAGCTGGTGGCGGAAGTCCTGGGCCTCGAGGTGGTGGGCCCGGAGGACGCGGCCGAGTTGGAGCTCGTGAGGCTCGAGAGAAAGAAGCGTGAAATCGAGGCGCGCATGGACGGGCTTCGGCGATCGCTTCAGCGTAAGTGAAGGAGGATCGTGATGACTCCTTTTGCTTTCGGTGAATTCAGGGACGGGACGTGGAGGACGTGGGTGAATCCGGAGCTCGAGCGTGAGACGAGGCGGGACGAGGAGGCGGCGGTCGAGGACGAGAGGGGGGAGGACTGAGGCCCATGTACGTCGTGTCGATCATGTCATCCGGATGCTATGCAAAGCGGTTCAGAGATCTGGACGACGCACAGGAGCATATAGAGTCCGCAGTTTCGAATGGTGAATGCATAGTGATCGCAGCAGATCTCGAGGATCTGGACGAAATGGGAATAGATCCTGACGACGTGACCGTTGTCGACAAGGATTCGGAGTCCTGAATTGTCGTCGTTCCTGCTCACATTCAAGGAGGCCGCCGAGCTTGCCATGATTTCGGAGAGCACGGTTAAACGGTGGGCAAAGAGCGGGCGCGTTCCGGTCCACCGGAACGGGATCCGAGCCGGCAACAACCGGCCGCTTCCCATGGTCCCCCTCGAGGCCCTGCCGAAAGATATACAGGCCCGCTACTCTCCGGGCGAACCGACCATCCCTTCTCCCCCCTCACCCGAACCCTCCCCGATCGAAGAAGTCAACCTCGCCGAGATCCCGGCAGAGCGCCTCGAGGAGGCGAACGAGCGGGTGAGGATCGTGAAGCTGGCGATCGGCAAGGGCAAGAAGGACGTGAAGCTCCTGGCAGCCGCGCACGGAGTTTCGTGGCAGACCTTGTACCGCTGGCGAAAGGACTATCAGGAGGGAGGCATCCGGGCTCTGATCCGGAGGCCCCGGAGTGATAGGGGATCGAGGCGGATCGTGGAGAAGGCGGTCGAGGATGTGATCGCCGCGAAGTATCTGGGCCCGCAACGCCTGGCAGCCGCCCAGGTCCACCAGGACGTGGAGCGGCTGTGCGCGGTATCGGGCCGGGCGATCCCCTCCTACTCGACGACGAAACGGATAATCGAGGCGATCCCGGAGCCGGCCGTGGCCATGCATAGACGCGGTATGAAGCGGTACCGGGACATATACGAGCCGACACAACGCCGGGAAAAACTCGAGCTGCCGGCCATGTCGTACTGCGGCGATCACCACAAGCTGGATGTCTGGGTGAACGTGCAGGAAAGGAAGAAGCCTGTGCGGCCGTGGCTCACGGCCTGGCAGGACCTGTGCACGGGAGAGATCGTCGGTTTTCACATCTCTTTGCAGGGCAATTCACGCACGATTGCCCTGGCAGCCAGGCACGCGATCCTCGAAAAGAAATTCCCGAGCTATCACGAGAAGGCCGGCCAGTACGATGAACGTTTTCCGGCCTGCGGGATCCCGGACGAGTTCTACGTGGACAACGGGAAGGACTATCTCTCGCTCGATATCGAGGC
>CAZFWM010000558.1:1783-3367 GCA_964522545.1 uncultured Thermodesulfobacteriota bacterium | reverse complement strand
CGTGCCGCCCTCGGGGGCGAGCACGTGGGCTATCAGCGAGACCAGCGAGATGGGGGTGAAGAACTCGCCGCCATCGTGGGCCTTCTGGTCGGCGAACTGGGTGAGGAAGTACTCGTAGATGCGGCCGAAGACATCGCCGGAGACCTTCTTCAGCACATCGGGGTTGAGGGTGCGCAGGAGCTGGCCGAGGACGTCGTTGTCCAGTTCCTGGTATTCGCTCTTAGGCAGGACACCGCGCAGATTCTCGTAGTCCGCCTCGATGGACTCCATCGCCTCGATAATCGCCTTGGCGCGGTCCTCGCTGTCGGGTAAGGCCACAAGAGAATCGAATTGCGCCTTGGGCTGCAGGAAGATGGCGCTCTGCTGGGAAAAGTCCTCCTTGGTCAGCGCACGTGTCTTACCGCCGCGGGTGGGCAAGCTGGTCTTAATGGCGTCCTTGACCGCGAGGTAGCGGCTGTAGGCATGGCGGAGGAACACTAGGCCCATGACAGGCAGGAAATACTCATTGCTGGCGTAGTTGGAGTTGGCGCGCAACGTATCAGCTGCGCCCCAGAGACGCTTCTCAATGGCTTCAATGTGTTCTAGTTGGGCCAAAGTTCCCTCCATTTCTTCAGCTTGAAACTAACGACTTCGGCCCAGGGCCCCAGCGATCGACTCGAAGAACTCCTTCACGACGAACACGGCCTTCTTGTGGTCGAGCTCATGCGTATCTTACAGGACGCGGGCCAGGTCGGTGTGGGTCATGGCGGGTACTATAGGCCGTAGGGCGCCTACAGTGCAACAATCGCCATCGAGGAGGAGATCTGCACCTTGACCTCCCCTGCCACCCTTGCTATAACTCTCATTATCGCAAGGGCGGAGAGGATTTTCTCGGAGAGAACTCCCGTATTAACCCGCCTTCCCCCCCGCGAACACCAAAAAAGCCCCCATCCGCCAAAGGCAGACAGGGGCTCTTGGTTTAGACCGCTTCCACTATAACCTCCTCGCAGAGATCCTTTTCAGAATCCTCTTTGATGCGCGGCTCTGAAAGCATACCGTAGTAGTCTGGCTGATTCCCCGATTTTTTCTTGTCGTTCTGGAAAATCACGACGTTGACTGAACCGGCTAAGCCCAGATCGACAATACCGCTGAGGTAGGTCTTGCCTTTCTTGCTGGAACGCTTCCAGAGAGAGATAACTTGCTTTCGCATATGATTGAGTCCCTTTCACCAGCTTGATTTGTTGAGACCGGTCTTCGACTCCCGACCGGAGAGAGGACGGCTGCTGGCTTGCTCGCCCTGATGACACCACAGCAAGGGGTGAACAATGCCCTGTCAAGGTGGAGCTCCTGTGGGCAACCCGACCCCGCTGACGCGGGGCGAGGCGTTATCCACCAGGAAGCACCTTGCACAGGGGATGGGGCCCTTTGCTAAGATGGAAGAAGGTGAGCACAAGATAGTCCCTGCAGGATTGACTCCCCTACCCTGAAGTGATCTGCCTGACTAGGGAAAGGAAAAGGGAAGGCGGTGGAAAATAAAGCTCCAAAACGTCCACAGCCCAACCGAGCCCGGGGGGGGGGGTGGGGGGTAAAACAAAATAAGATATT
>CAZFWM010000558.1:0-1773 GCA_964522545.1 uncultured Thermodesulfobacteriota bacterium | reverse complement strand
ACGTCCAGAGCCCACCCTGGCCGGGGGTGGGCTCTGGACGTTCAAAGAAAAGACTTTCTAGGCTAGAGACGGCTTCCATCGCCGCCGGAACCGCCCTTCTTCGCTCTCATGACACACCTCCTATTCGGGAAAGAAATCACGAAACTGGGCGGCAATCCGGATTACCAGTGAGCCTAGAAAGGATATTTATCATAAAAGAATTGGCGGTGTCAAGTCTTTTTTTTCGGCCTCCCGATCGGGGGTCTCTTAAAGCTCTTGGCCGCCTTTTTGGGTATAAGAAAAACCTTGATTGGTCCAGCTTTTTCCTCAACGGCTTCTAAAGATCCTTGTTGGATCCATAGATAAACGGCCTGTTTAGTGACCCCATAAAGTTCAGCGAATTCCTTTACAGTGTAATATTCCTCCATTCAAATCTACCAAAATGCTTGACGGTGACAAAATTAATTCAAGAAGAATGCTTTGTAAAGCCTCTCACCACCACCACCTCAACATGATCCTGTCTCTCCGGACATTCTTAAGCTCCAACCGGAGCTCCTGCCGGCCGTCCTCGAGCTCTCGGAAGGCCTTCTCCCCTACTTCCTGGGTCAGATAAGGCTCTTTCCTGGCAAAAACCGCCCGCCGACACGGCCTCTCCTTCGGAAAAATCACCCTCAAGGTATATCTCTTCACAAAATAAATCGGTTCCTCCTCGATCCACTCCTGGGGCTTTGTAAACCCGTTCAGGATGGTCCGCACGATGGTGAACCTCTCCACCGCTCCCCTCTTCTTGTTCTCCCGCAGAGAAATCACCACCTTCTTCTTACTCGCATAATCGTACACGTCCGCCGGCACTCCAAGAGAACACCGATACTCGTGCATGACCTCCCCATCACCCCCAATCCGATCCGTGATCACGCTGACGTTGGGATGCAGGAACCGGACCGTGGCATTCCGGGTGTACTCTACCCTCTTTCCCTCCGGATCCTTGATCTCCCATACAGCCTCCCATTCCAAATACTCGTAAGGGTCGGTCGCCTCCGA
Organism: uncultured Thermodesulfobacteriota bacterium; assembly: GCA_964522545.1. Taxonomy (GTDB): domain Bacteria; phylum Desulfobacterota; class DSWW01; order CAZFWM01; family CAZFWM01; genus CAZFWM01. The sequence continues at coordinate 753 of CAZFWM010000558.1, read as the reverse complement.
CGACCGCTTTCTTCGATCTGTTCTCCACCGCTTGAAGAGATTCGTCTTCGTCAACACATAAGCCGTGATCCCCAGGACCAGGGCCACCAGGGCCAGGACAAAGAGATACGAGACGATCTTGTCAACCAAGACGAAGGTCTCGTTCTTGCCGAACAGGGAAAAATCACTGAACTCCAAAACGGACCGGTAGATCCCGTAGAGAACGGTAATCACCAGTCCGCTTAATGAGAGGGGCGTAGAGATACGAGAAATTTGTTGAATAAGATTTTTCATGCTTGCTATTTTTAGAAAAAAAGGGCAGGCGAGATCTAAAAAAAATCGACCTCGCTCTGCCCGTCAACTTGATTTTTTAGGGAACGAGCGTTAGAATTGGCTTCCAGATGGCACTTAGAAATCTCCGCCTTTGCGAGGGATAGAGATTTTTAAAGTGCGCAGAGAAGAGGGTTCAAGCGGACCCTCTTTTCTTATGTCTGACCTCTCGTCAGCCAATCCCCTTTCAATGTCTCTTCGGTAGCGCTCATATTCCAGATACCATTCGGTGCATTGGGTGCAGTCCATGGGATGTCCATCTTTGTCCATGAACGTGCATTCCTGGCACGGGCAGTCCGGAGCTTGCGCTTGAGCCTTCTGGAAGTTCATCATCTACATCCTTCCTTTTCGTGTCAAAAAATTCTCCTTATTGAGGTTTTGCCGTCTCCAGGTGATGAAACGGCTTCCAGGTTTCGCCTGTAAGCGACTTTTTCGAGGTGGGCA
>CAZFWM010000557.1:0-3367 GCA_964522545.1 uncultured Thermodesulfobacteriota bacterium | reverse complement strand
GGGCGGACTGCCCTGGGGTTTGCACCCCAGGCTACATGACCTGACCCCTTCGGGATCAATTGGATTTCCTATTGAATCAAGTTACTGTGCCTTGGGAATGTCGCGCTTCTGGAAGGCGGGCCTCTCCATGCGATGCCACTTCTGCTCGCTGGAGTTGAAGAAGCACCAGGTATCGTCATCAAAAGTCTGGATGTAATTATCTATATAGCCGTTCTCTTTCCAGCCGCATTTCCCATAGTTCTGAGCCCAGGTCCCCTTGATCGTCAGCTGCACAGGATAAAAACGTCCTTTGCTGATCGTAAAAACACCGTGTGCATAGTTACCTTTGTCGTCCATATAAAAGACGCGCCCGTCATCCTGAAAGCGCAGATACTCTTTAGAGTGGCAATCGCTTATCTCTTCCGAGAGCTCCCAGGTCCCGATCATGGTGCTTGGGTCAAAGCTACAGGCCGTTGTGATGAGAAATATCAAAAGATACCAGCTCCGAACCTCCATCCTCATTCCGTCTCCATCGCGTTGAATCATCTGGCGGGACCGATGAGGGTTCCCTCGATCGATCCCCATCCCGGTTTATAGAGAGTGACGTTAGAACGGGCGAGAATATTACCTAAACAGATTGGTTTTGTATAGCCTCGAAAAAAGACCAAAAAAAAACGCTTCACCAGGCGTGCATGGGCAGCGTCAATTCGGTTACTTGTTTAAAAACACGCAAAAGCTCTTCATCCCCTGCTTTCCCCTCGGGAAAGAGAGGGCGTATATATTTTGATCCAAGCAGGTTCTTCCGGGCCTCCTTTACGATACCGGGCTCGGGTACCGGCACACAGCGCATCGTGATGGAATCAGGACTCAGCTCGAACAAGGTATACTCACAGGGCCAGGCCGCAATACTCGGGCAGGTCAGGTAGTGAACCCCTTCGACGGTCCTGGCTCCGGAGATGTGGTGATGGCCGGTGATCACGGCTTGTACATTCCTGTGCCGCTCGAAGGCGGGCCTCACTGCTGGAGCGTTATCCACGAGATAAATCTTCCCGGGACCCGCGTCCCGGGGATCGAACTCGACGAAGTTGTGGTGGGCGGCCACCAGGGCCGCCTTGTCCCGGTGGAGCGTCAGGTCCGCTTCCAGCCAGTGGAGCACCGGTTCGGTCACGTGCCCGCCGGATTCTCCGATCACGGTCGTGTTGAGCCCCACCAGGTGAAGCCCGGGCACAGGATCGAGGCTCCAGCACCCGATCGGCACTGTCTCAAAGTGTGCGGAGTGCATCCTGCCGGCTCCCCCATGGCCCGCGAAGATCTCCATGAAGCCGGCTCGGCTCAGTCCCTGAGGGAAGGGCCCGGAGTGTCCCTGGGGAGGGATCGGCGTGTAGTCGTGGTTCCCCAGGACCACGAAGTAAGGGACGCGCAGGGTGTCCAGGATCTCCCTGGCCTTCTCGGCAGCCCAGACCTCGCCATTGTTGAGGAGGTCGCCGGTCACCAGAACAAAGTCGAGGTCTCGCATTCGATTGAGATCTGTGACGACCATTTCGAGAATCCGCACACTGGATCCGGCCATCACCAGGCCGTCCTTTGCCCCGACCGCGAGGTGAGAGTCGCTGATCACGGCGAAGCTCACGTCGTTGAATCCCCACCCCACGGCTTGCGAGACGGGCGTGGCGATCCAAAGCAGGGCGACACACAGGACCGTGGCCGGCAAAACCTTTCTGAGCAAGCAGCTTTTTCTGTTCATTTCTCTTCCTCTTTATCCGTGGCGTCAACGGGTTTGATGAATCAAACCCCTACAGAAAAATGTAGGGGCGCGATTCATCGCGCCCAAACGTCACGAGTTCACATCCTTCCAGCCCGCGGCCCTCTTCCACTCTAGGGCGAGAGATCCCATCCGGCCATAGAGCCTTGGATTGAAGGGAATGCTGGGCAGAAAGCAGTCGATCTCGTGTGTGCAGAAACATCCCGAGCGGATCCTGCGCCGTAAGGCATCCGCCCTGGGGGAAAACCAGAGTTCTTTGAAATCACCCCCGTCCTCCCGGAGATTTCCAAATGCCTCCATTATCTCGCAGGGGCCCACGGTGCCGTCGTGGCAAACCACGCCGGAGATCGTTCCCGCAAAACAGCGAAGCTGGGGACGCGACTCCAGGACGGATCGGGCGATCATCCTGTGCATCAATGTCTCCGTCAGGGTAATGACACCGGAGGAATCAAAGGGATATTTGTTCCGCATGGCCCCGCAAAAGGTATCGTGCCGGACCAGCGCCACGAAGCGCTCGTACGCCTCGATATCGACCTCCAGCATCTCGGGGTCCCTCGGGTCCTGCCTGACCAGATTCACAGAGATCTTCTCAGGTCGGAGATCATCCCTGATATATGGGTACAGCTCGAAAAGGCTATGCTGGTTCTCCTTCATCAGGACCGAACAGATTTGAAGGCTCAGACCGGGAAGGTCCCCTTTCATCCCCTCGAGCGTCCGGTACGTCTCCACGGCCGCATCGAATGCTCCCCGGCGGCCCCGGATCTTGTCGTGCACTTCGGCGCAGCCGTCCAGGGCGATGCCCACGGCCAGATTCAGGCCGGGGCAAAGCCGGAAGATATCGGCCACACTCTCCCGGATCCGCTCTGGCTGCTGGCCGCTGGTGAGGATCACGGCGTTGCGCACCCTGTTCTCTCTGTAAAAGAGCTCCACGATGCGCGGCAGATCCGGCCGGAGAAACGGCTCGCCCCCCGAGATCACGAGATACAGGATCTCCCCGAGAGAAAGGCATAATGAGTCTATTTCATCCAGTGTGAGATCGGGACCGGGGGCCGTGGATATCCCGGGGACCGAGAAGCAATGACGACAGGAGAGATCGCATTTCGACGTTACGAGAAAATTGAGTACCGGCGGAGTGAAGGAACGGCCAAGGCAGAGGTGTTTAACACCGGCGAAGAACCAGTGAAGGAGCTCGATTGCAGAGGTGAATTCCGGGTGACGGCTCACGGATGTGGAGGCTCCAGAAGAGATTTCATCCAAACTCCCCTCTCCCTCTGGGAGAGGGTCAGAGCTTGCCCCCGCGAAAGCGGGGGGTGAGGGACTATCGTTTCGGTTGTGACCTTGAAACTTATCCCGGCTTCGCCGGGGACTTTTTTCGGCCAACTCCCCGTCGTTCCCGCGAAAGCGGGAACCCATGATCGAGCTCATCTTCTGGATCCCCGCTTCCGCGGGGATGACGGTGCGACAGGCAAATTGGATTTCCTATCGAATCAAGTTAGGTTAGCACAATCAAGATCCAGATTCAAAATAATATTCAGTTCCGTGAGCTATGTATAGACCCAAAGGACAGATTGACAGGGCCTCGGACAAAGTCCGGAGTGAGGGGCGGGGGAGGCTCTCGGGTGGAGG
>CAZFWM010000556.1:0-3369 GCA_964522545.1 uncultured Thermodesulfobacteriota bacterium | reverse complement strand
TCGCCGAACCGCTCCTGCTCGGCTCGCTCGACTTCTACAAACCTCTATTAGTTGCCCGGACTTATTGAGAAGTTACCGGTTATGAGAATAAGTGTCTATGATTATAGCATTTATGCAGCCGGTCGTCATAGGGTCCAAACTTTTTTATGATTGACTTTATCCTCATTTTCGATTAAACTATTATAATGCTTATCCGGTCGTAAATTTGCATGGCCATACGTACTACAATCGATCCTCGACTGTGGGGATTTCCGGCATAAAGGATGGGATTTATTGAGATGAAAAAATTCGGTATAGCCGCCTTGCTCATTCTCTCTCTAGGCTTTCTGCTCCAGTGCGACGACGACGTCCCCTGGTCCGAATTTCCCGCGGATGTGGTCTCGCGGTCCTACAAGATCGGGAATGTGGCGGTCGTAGAAGACCTCGCCGATCCTGAGTCCATTATTGAGGCATTTGAGATGATCGAGGGCCTCTCCCAGGGAGGCCCGGCTGATGTCGCCGTGGTGACGATCCCAACCTATGTCCACTGGCTAGGATATCTCCTCCAGGAACACGAGGACTTCATCACCACCGTGCGAAGGTATGATGTGGAGATCAATCTGATCGTGGACCCCCTGCCGCGCCGCTACTACCTGGGGTGGCAGGATCCCCCGCCGCCCGGAACGACCTTCTCCGATCCCGAGGTACGCCAAAAATTCCAGGAGTACACCCTTGACGCGGTCACCAAGACCTCACCTGAATACCTCTCGCTGGGCATAGAACTGAACATGTATTATCACGATTCGGGAATGGAGGATTTCGTCCACCTCAACTCCCTGGTCAACGAAACGGCGGACATGGTCAGAGCCATTTCACCCCAGACCAAGATCATTACCAGCTTCCAATATGAGCACTTTCTCCTCTTCTGCGACACCATCGGATGGGAGCCCATCGAGAACTACGAGTGGAACGTCGACATCATCGGCCTCTCTACATTTCCCCATGGCGTTCTTATTATTCAGGACCCATCCAGGCTTCCGGATGACTATTACACACAGATCCTCTACCACCTCCCGCCGAATATGTCTCCAGAAACTCTGGAGCTGACATTCTCTGAAATGAGCTTCCCCAGCAGAAGGGAGCCGGGCGCAGGCATGGACGGCTCCGAGAAGCATCAAAACAACGGTGTTGTGAGATTCATCGAGCTCGCCTCGCAGTTCGACAATATCGAATTTGTAAACTACTGGTACCTCCACGACGACGGTACCTTCTATAAAATGACCTCCCTCGGCCTGATCGAGAGCGCCACGACAGGCGAGGGCACGCCGGGCAGAAAAAAGCCTGCCTATTACCTCTGGGAACAGCTGGGCCAGCTTCCCTATATCCCGTAGATCCTCATCGAAGCGCCGGCTCTTTTCATAGCGGCCTTGCGGCGACTCCCTCGATCCAATCCAGCCGAGTGCAGTAGCGGCAGATCACCTCCAGGCCGGCCTCGCGCATTTCGTTGGCGAGTCCTCGTTCTTGAAGGTCCTTCGTGGTGGAGAGCTCCGGATTCCCCGGGAGCCAGTAGAACCACCAGAGAGCGCGCAACAACCGTGATGTCCATGAACCCGGCGGGGGTGCATGCTCGACGGCGACCACCCGGCCCGTCGCTTTACAGACCCGTCTCGCTTCTCTCAGAACATCGAGCCGCAGCTCACGGGGCATCTCGTGCAGCATGAGCGTGATGAGAACGCGATCGAAGCTCGCGTCCGGCAGCTCGGTACGGGAGGCGTCTCCCTCTCGATACTCGACCCGACCCGTCAGATCTTTCTTTCTCGCCCGAGCGACCTGGCCCGCTCCGAGGTCGATGCCGAGGATTCGGGCCTCGGGCACTTGCCGGAGCAGGATCCTGTCGGTCGTGCCGGTCCCGCACCCCAGTGAGAGCACCTCGTGCCCCGGCCGCACATCGAACCAGCGTACGAACTCACGGCGGCACGCAAGCTCGCCTCCGATTGGAAGGAAGCACCACCAGGTGAGGAGGTCGTAGAGAGGGCCGCCCAAGGCGTACCAAATCTCCTCGGAGCGGCTCACATAGCCGGAGGGACGCACATTCTTCATGGGGTCACCAGACTAAAAATGCCCGTCCGGGATCCGGACGGGCATTTGTTGCAATCGCGTAAAAATGAGAGCCGACGCTATTTCTTCTTGGGGTGGCACTCGAGGCACTTGGTCGGGGCCTTGCTCTCTGGGTTCTCCTTCTTCAGCTTCTTGTGGCAGCCCTTGAAGCAGTTGTTGTGGAACGCAAGCTTCAGGTGCATCTTTTTCTCTTCCGGCGTGCAGTCCTTGGTCTTCTTCACCACATTGTGGCACTCCTGGCACTTCTGGACTGCGTCCCCTTCCTTCCAGACGTTCTGGCCATCCTTGTAGACGTGGTGGCATTCGTTGCAGGCGATCTTGTGAACATCGATGTGTTTTTTGTGCGTGAACTCGATATTGGCCTTGGTCCGCTTCGCGAAAAGGGATGACTGGATGATGAAGGAGTCTTTAGCATCCTCGGCGAAGAGGCCGCTGACTATGACGAGCGAGGAGGCTACCAGGCCCACCGCAGCTAGTATCGCAAATAATTTGATTTTCACTCTTCCTTACCTCCTTTCATGTATTCGTGGCATATTGAATTCAGAACATGCAATTCTCAAAATTGTATACAGTATGCTTTTCCAAGTCAATATGAGCCTACAAATATCAGGGGGAATTGTCAAGATCCGTCTCCCTTTGATATCATAAGATATGCCGACCGAAGAGGGAATCGTAAAGGCCGCATACGGGGAGCTGGCCCTGGTGATGACCAAGCGGGGAGCCATGTGCTCGAGCTGCAAGGCCAACGACATGTGCCACTCCCTCGGCGGGGGTGAGGACATGGAGGTGGAGGCCCTCAACCGGGTCAGCGCGAGGTCCGGTGACCGCGTTCGCATCGAGCTCTCGGACAAGGCATTGCTCTGGGCCTCCCTCCAGGTCTACCTCATCCCTCCCCTCTTCCTGCTGTTCGGCGCGATCCTCGGCCAGCACCTCGCCCCCCGCTGGGGCCTGGATGCGAACCTGGCGGCCCTGCTCTTCGGGTTCGGCGCCTTCGCCCTGGTCTTCGCCGTCGTCAAGGTGCGGGCGAAACGGGACACAAAGCGCAATCTCTACCGCCCGACCGTCGTGGAGATTACGCAGCGGGCCGCGCCGCGCACTCCCCCCGAGTGAGGGCCTCGACGGCCTCGATACGTCACCGTATTTATGGATTGGACCGCGTAAGCGAGCGAAGGAATGAAGAAGGGGCTGCCCCTCGAAGAGGCAGCCCCTTTTATCGTCTAGGCAGAAGTTCCTGAGCTAATTCCCCCAAAAACATAATAAAAAAGCAAGGTT
>CAZFWM010000555.1:0-3382 GCA_964522545.1 uncultured Thermodesulfobacteriota bacterium | reverse complement strand
ATCAACCCCCAGCTCGGGAAGGGAAAGGCAATCGGTATATCAATGGGGGGATCGATGACCGGTAGAGGAACAGTCCAGAGCGGAATGCGCTGGATTGTCGGCCATGTCAAGATCAAGGAAGTTGACCAAATGACCGGCTCAGGCGTGCCAACAGTAAAGTCCAGGCTGAGTGTACCCTCCGCGTAGGATGCATCCAGGTCAAGCGTAAATTCCGCTTTCGCAAAGGGTGTTTTGGTCAGAACAGACCCGATTAACATGACAATGAATAAGATGGACATGATTTTTGCTGCTTTCTTCATCACGTGCCTCCTTTCTTGTTGGTTACCAGCAATGTCAAACCTACCGGTCCGGGTCGAAATCGAAAGAGACTTATCAATAGCGTGCCGGCCTTCCCGACCCATGTCAGGGGCCGGCATCAATTCATATAAGCTGCTGGAGACGGATGGGTAAAGGAGGAGAAGGTGTAAAAGGTGGTGTCGTACTGTGAAGATGACTGGCTATGCTTGTGCCCCCTCCTTCTTGATGTGCCCAGCCTATCCGGGCGATTCTCTCATATCACCTATACCACATTTTTATGGAAAATTGTAAAAAAACTTTCTTGTCAATAATTCCAGGTATCATACGAACTAGCAGTCATAGCGAGGAGCCGCAGGCGACGAAGCGATCCACCGAGCCAAATGAGCAACTTTCATCGAGACTTCTACGCGGATTGCGTAGATGTTGGCTGAATGTCGAAAAGTTGGACGGAAGATTTGAATCTCGCGCAGAGACGCAGAGGATGAGAAAACATTTTCTAGCCTATCTCTGCGAGCTCTGCGTCTTTGCGCGATAATAAAGGGTGGGGAAGGGGCGGTGAGTTGGTTGCGGCTCGGCCGCGTAAGGGTTAGAGAACCTGAAGCCGCCTGCGGCGCCAAATGGATACGGACAGGGCGAAGGCGGCCACGATGAGGTTGATGTAGACCACGCTCCAAAACTTGGGGAATGGAATGTTGTGGGCTTCGGCCCAGAGGTAGATCAGGGCCCTGCGGGCCGCGAACATGGGGAGGAGGATGGCGGCGATGAGGCGGTAGTCCTGGGTGCGGGCGCGCATGAACCAGAGCAGAGCGGCGATCACGACTCCCGATGGTGCCATGATCCCGTAGCTCAAGGACGGGGGGAATCCGAATTGGTCCACCAGGTTCCAGGCCATGAGCGGGGACCCCAGGGCGATCAGAATGCAGACCAGTACTTTTACGATCATCTTCACCCAATGGCGCCTTCGGGTGTAGTGGAATTTGTAGAGAGGGTAGGTAAGGCGCATGATCTGCATACACTCGCGGCAGAGGAACTTCCTCCAGATCTTGACGGAGCTGACATCGATGGCCCTGCCGCATCCTCTACACTCGATGATGAGAGGCCTGATCCTCAGCTCCTCCAGACGATGCCGTGTTCGACTCGTGATGCCCATGATCTTCGCTACGATCTTTCCTCAGTCGATATAGCCGAGCGTGCGGAGCTTCTCCAGAACCTCAGCTTTCTCCGCCTCCGACATCTTGCTCTCCCCGGATTCGGCCTCCACGGCGCGGACGAAGCGCGCTTCGCGGGACTCGCGATGCTCCTTTGTAAAGAGGTCGTACAGGATGCGTCCATCCATGTCGTCGGGGATCTCGCACCCCATATGGTAGAGGATGGTGGGGGCCATGTCCTCGATCCGAGCGTCATCGATGGTGGCCCCGGCATGAATGCCAGCGCCTGCGACAGCGAGCACCCCATTGAGTCGGTGCCCCTCCTTCATGGGAGTCTCATAGAGGGAGCGGCTCGAGAAGATAATGTTCGAAGGGGTTCGCGCCACGTATCCATGCTCGGAGGGGGGGATGAAGATGTCGGCCATCTCGTCTGCGAACTCCCCTGAAAATCGCTCTTCCTTGATGATGACCCGATCGAAGAGGGGGGCGTTTGTCTCGGGGTCCGTCATGCTCATGAGCTTGCCGCGAATCTCAGAGACAAGGCGATCGTATTCTTCGCCGGGTTCGACCGTCCCCATGGGCTCGCGCCCCTTCACATTAAGGACAATCTGCCCGATTCCGATCTTGGAGTAGGCACGTGTGCCGGACCAGTCGGCATCGTTGAGTGAGAGGAAGAGCGGGGCCCTCGGCTTCCATGCATACTCTGACATGCGACCCGGGTCCACATAAGGGATCTTCACAAAGCGATGGAGGAGCCGGATCACCCTAATGACGAAGTTCAAGAAGGCCGTGGGAGCAAATCCGAGCTTCCAGAGTGCCAGCCGGATACGAGAGCCCAGGGTCTTCTTGAACCGGATGTAGCCCTCCTTGGCGAACCACGCGTTGAGGTCCACACTCTTCTTGACCTCGCCGAATCCGTGGTCGGACATAATGATGACGGCCTCATCCTCTCCGAAGCTCTGTCTGAGCTCGGCGATGGAGTCGTCGATCTGCCGGAAGTAGCCCTGGATGGGCTCCTCCAGGGCCGCGGCTAGACCGGGCCGATAGTCGTTGGAGTCGGGATCCATAAGGGACCAGAATCGGTGCTGGATGAGGTCACTCCCCCAGATGTGCAACACCACCAGATCGCGCCTCTCTTTTTCGATGATGTACCGGGCCGCCTTGACTTTATAAGAGAGCATATCGGAGAGGACCCGCACATAATCGCGCATGCTTTTCTCCGACTCCCAGACGTCGAAGGGGGCCTTGGGGAATGTTATATAGGGTCCGAATTTTCCCTCCAGCTCATCGAGCAGCCCCTCGGGCCTTACGAAGTCGCGCTTTCCGTGGGGCGAGAGGAACCCGCCCACAATGACCCCGTTCACATCGCACGGAGGATAGGTGGTGGGGACGTTGAGGATGCCCACATTGCCACCCGATTCACACACGGTCTCCCAGAAAGGGCGCCCGCGCCGGTCAAGGGCGTTGGCCGTAGTTTCGCGATACGTGCATCCTTTACGGATCAGGAAATCGGCCATGCGATGTCGTGCCGGGGTCTTTCCGGTGATGAAGTTCGACCACGCCGTGGCCGTGACAGGGGGGAGGGACGACTCAAGATCGCCAGATGTTCCTTCTGCGACTATGCGCGCCAAAGCCGGCATCCGGCCCTGCTCGATGAGTGGCGCAAGAAAGGTCCATGTGGCCCCGTCGATGCCGATGACCAGAACTCTTCTTTCAAGGTTTTCCTTCGAATTCATGTGACAACCGATATTGGGTGTAGATGCAATGAAATTGATTCATAATATGTTTTGCATATTGAACCGGGATCTTAAATGATCGCCCGTAAGAGATCAAGGCAATACTAGGCAATAATAGGCAATAATAATGACTCCATTTGCAAGGATCCAGGGTTCCGGCAAAGTCGCATAACTTGCTGTCCTGATTGATTTTTGAAAAAA
>CAZFWM010000554.1:0-3385 GCA_964522545.1 uncultured Thermodesulfobacteriota bacterium | reverse complement strand
TCCTTCTCGGCCAGGGCCGCGATCATCTTTCTTCGCTTTGCAGCGTTGGGGGCATTGGCGATCTCCGGACGGCGTTCGGCAAACCACTCCTTCTCCTGAAGCTTGATCCTCTCCCAAGGTGGATTCCCTAGCACGACATCAAAGCCGCAGCTCCAACCGGCCCCCTCGTTCTCGACTTGCCCGTCTGCCGGGACACGAAAGACATCCGGAAATGCAAGATGCCAATGAAAGAAACCATACTGCCCGGCAAGACGTCCTACCTCTTCGATCACATCCGACGAAATCGCCTTCGGATCCTTCCGCAGACGCAGGAAAAGATCCTGAGTGATGGCCGGAGGCGCCCCCGTGACCTTCCTCCACACGAACGCCGAGCACCAGGCGTCTGCCACCAGGCGAGCCTTTTTATATTGGGCCGATTCCCCAAGCCGCCTATAACGGGCTTCCTTCTCACGCACCCCATCGATTGTTCCATCATCGACGGCGTCCAGACGGCTAGCCGTCTCTTCAAGCGTTCCGTAGACTGGCTTCGGCATGGCCGCTATGTCGACAAACATGTTCATCTGGCCTCGGCGTTCCTCACGGTTCCTCTTCTTGAGTGCCTTGGCTACTACCTTGTCATCCCCCTCGATAGGCTTGAAAGCCTCATCCGGAATCCCTTTTTCGATTAAAGCTGGGGTTGTTCCGAGGAGGCTGTTGCCACAAAGGATCCGGTGGTCGAGGAACGAGAGAGGCTTGCCAGGCTCGAGGGACTCCATCCACAGCCCCACCTTGCAGAGCTCCACGGCCATAGGATTGAGATCCACACCATAAATACAGTGGCCGATGATGTCCCGTAGGGCGGTCCGGGTCGCCTCTGGAGAAGGCTCCTCGTCACCTGTCCTTATAGCGGCGAGTCTCCTGGCCATTCTGTGGGACGCGGCGATAAGGAAATGGCCGGATCCGCATGCAGGATCGCAGACCTTGAGGTTGAGAATCGCTCTCTCAGGGTCCTCTTTCTTCACGGCCTCATCGAGAACCGAGTCGAGGGCGGAGTCGAGGAGGCATTGGATGAGGCTTTTCGGGGTGTAGTAGCTCCCTGTGGTCTTTCGCTCGTGCCCACCGGCGGTGCCAAGCTCGAATATGGCGGCATCGGTATCAATTTCGGGGTGGAGTTCCAGGAGGGATTCGTAGATGCTTCCGAGCTCCTCGGAGCCGAGGTTTTTATAATCGATGGATTGGAAGACCCTCCCTTCCACAAAGAAGGCGAGCGCCCGCACTGCCTCAAGGAGGTCCCGGTTGGCGATGTCACTGGTAGAGAGGTCTGGGCATGACTCGGCTCTCCAGAGGAGGCTCCCGAGGGCCGGGAGCCCCAGCAGCGGGCTTCCCTCGTCCTTACCGAGCTTCTCCATCACGACACAGAGCCCTCGGTAGAGGTCCGGATGTTTTGTTCCTTTTCGTCTCTCGGCCAGACGTCTGAGTTTTGCTGTGGAGTAAAAGCGGTTATAGCGCTCGCACGCAGACATGTCGGCATCCGGGTGGAGCAGGACGCCACGATCCTCGGCCACAAAGAGGAAGATCAGCCGATAGACCAGCCTCAGGAGCTGGGTGTAGTATTCATTCTTCGAAAGTTCGCCGGATCGCAGCTTTTTGCGAAGGTCGGCGTTATATGGATGGGCGAGGAAGCCCCGGCCGAGGGCCTTGATCGCCTTCTCGACTCCTTCCCGAAGTCGGTCCAGGGCGCGGGTCCCCTGATCCTGGGCGGTCTTAGTCCACTGTTCGAGCCAGCACGCTTCTGGCTTTTCAGCTTCCACCCGGGACTGATGGCAGAGGAGCCAGAGCAGAGCGAAATCAGCGTAGACCTCTCCATCCATCATCCCCTGGAGATCGAACTCGATGTAAGCCTGCCGGGTGAGGCTCACGTTGTCCCGGAGGATCCTAAGCTTGGAACCGTTTGATACATAGGCCCAGAGGTGATCGTCGCTGCGGTTGAGGAACTCTTGGACCATGCTGTGGGGACTCGAGCGCGCTGCGCCGGCCGCTCCTGCTGTACGCCGGTCGAGGTCGACCCGGAAGCTCACGAGATGGATTGGGCTGCTCTGCCAGACGTGGGAAATGGGGTAGGACTTGCCGTCGATTTCGATGGCCCGCGAGCCGGTGAGGCGTCCATACCCAAGCTCCTGAAAGAGAATGAGAAGCCATCTCTCTCGAGTGATGGTCGTGCCGAGGTCCGTCTCGGGGAGCTTCTCTGCTGCGCTTTGAAAGGAAGCCCAGGCGCCGAGTAGCCGGGTCCAAGCCCGGCTCACCGCCTCGTTGAGGCGCTCGTTTGCTCCCAGGTGGTAGGATGTCGGATCGAGCCCCTCGATCGATCTGTCGGCCGCGGCGATCCTCTGGAGGAGATCGGTGGGGAGGAGCCCCCCCTCGGTCCGGATGGTGGTGAAGGTCTCACGAGATTTCATCTCTGTTCACCTCCGGTCGGAATGGGGAGGTATACGTAGATACCGAGAACGTCCGGTGGTGGCTGTGGATCGACCCGATACCGAATTCCCTTGATCTGCGAGGCGGTACGCACGCGTCGGTGGGCGTCCAGTAGTGCTTTGGCCCGCTGGCCCATCTCCTCTTCCAGGTGAGGGCTCAGATGGTCGAACTCCTTCAAAATGCTGTGTACTGATTTGCCAGCGAGCTCTGGATAGATGTTCGCCCCGGGCTCTGCCATCAGTAGGTCCTCAGCAGCCTCGTCATCAAGCCACTCGGCGCTCGAGGGAGCCCCCTTAAAGGCGAAGATGCGACACTCCTCTGCGAGTTGCCTTCGTTCATTGCGGCCGCGCGCGGCGACGATGTCGTAACGGAAGCGGGTGAGCAGGACTGTGGTTCGCCGGTTCACGGCGCTTGTTCGGATCGCCCCGGCGCGGCGGGCCACGCTCTCGGCCTTCGGGTCGAGGGCCGTGTCCATGACATGGGCGGCGAGCCCTTCCACAATGGGGTGGGTTCGGCTCAGGTAGAGGACATCGTCGCCAACCGGGAGGTCGAATTTGCCAGTAAAGGATTCCTGGAACTCTAGGATATCGCATAGCGCCCTCGGCGCTTCCCTGAGGTCGAATCGATAGTGTCTGTTTTTTCGGCTGACCACTGCCTTATGGGAAGAGAGGGCCTCGATAGTGAAGTCAGCCACATCCTGAGAGGACCCCACCGCCGACCGGGCAGCCTCCACCTCCCTGGCCACCTCTTCGACCTTGATCGTTTCCTGGGCGAATATGGTGCGGGATCGTTTCTCGCGATCGGCCGAATCCTCCCACTTTGTGTAGAGCCCCTCCTTTTTGGGGCGAAGGTACTTCTCCAGCCCTGGGAGAAGGAGCTGCGCATCGGTGCCCGCTTTTTCGCGCATTAGGAGTCCCTCGAAGACTGCCTC
>CAZFWM010000553.1:0-3403 GCA_964522545.1 uncultured Thermodesulfobacteriota bacterium | reverse complement strand
TATGTCGATTTCTTGGAATTGTCATTTACATGTATTTTCGGGAACATGCCCCACCACATTTCCATGCTGATTATGGAGAGTACGAAATAACAGTCGAAATCCAAACGGGAATAGTCTCAGGACGTTTTCCACGTCGGGCATTATCTGCGGTGCTTGATTGGTGCGTAATGCATAAAGACGAGTTGATGGAAAATTGGAAGCTTGCTGAAAGGAATCTGCCCCTTAAACCAATTGAACCTTTGGAGTAGTGAAAATGTTCCTACATGTAGAAGAAGCAAATCATGTGAAAGACTATATCATTTGGATCCGTTTTAATGACGGTAGCGAGGGAGAGGTAGATCTATCCGATGAGCTTAATGGACCGGTTTTTAGTCCATTGAAAGATATCGATTATTTCAAGAGATTTGAAGTGCATCTCCATACAGTGGCGTGGGAGAATGGTGCTGACTTTGCCCCGGAGTTTCTTAAGGAAAAGCTGACCTAACAAGGCACTCAAGGGGATCGGCAAATTGCAGGCAAAATTTGTGATTTTCTTTGATGCATAGGCAATTATAAGATCGACCATTGAGCACCTTGAGGATATTGCGAGCGAAGTCAGCAATCCCTCGGGCTCAACATGCCAGGGTGCTCAGTGGATTGCTTCGGCCCTTCGGTCCTCGCAACGACCCTCAATTAGGTCCGCATCGAAGATGCGGTTTTGCTCTGATGGATCATTGATAACGGGCCGACACACGGGTCGGCCCCTACGATTCGAACGGCCATCCATAGTACAGGGGCGGGCCTGTGTCCGCCCTTTAAACCTTGACACCCCCGGTGTTGTGAGTGTACAGAGGTAGTATCTCGGTCTAAGGAGACCATCCATGAACTCGAGAGAGCGAGTGCTGGCCGCGGCCGAGCACAAGCCGGTGGACCGGCCCCCCGTATTTCTCTGGCTCAACAGCCACGCGGCCATGTTGATGATGGCCCGGATCAAGTGGAGCCGAAACCCCTGGGCCACGCTTTTTGCGAAGCTGGTAACCCGAATCCACACCACCAAACGCGATATCCACCCGGACCTCCGGGATGGCCTGCCCATCGCCTTCCAACTCCACGCCGACAACGGGTACAACATCGAGCTCGGCTCGGACATGGCCCTCGTGCACCCCGCACACTGGTCGCTCCTCCCCTACAAGATCTGGATGGACGACGGCCGGATCCAGTTCCGGGATTTCACCGGCACGGTCCGCGCGATCCGCGGAATCTATCTCGAGGCTGTGCGGCCGGCCATCGAAACGCCCCATGATCTGCTCACTTACCGCTTCCCTGACTTCAACAACGACGCTCTGTGGGCCGGGCTGAAAAAATTCCGGGCTCGGCGCCCCGATGTGGCGATCGTCTCCGAGACCTGGGGCATGCAGGACATCACGGCCACGGCCCTGTGGCGGATGGACGAGTTCATGATGGCCCTGTACGAGCATCCCGAGAAGGTGAAGGTCTTCTTCGACAAGCTCGAGAAGTGCTCGATCGGCCTGATCCGGAAGGGAGTGAAGGCCGGCGCCGACATCGTCATGATCTACGACGACTACGGCACGCAGCTCGGGCCGCAGATCTCGATGGAGATGTGGAAGGAGTTCACCTATCCCCATATCAAAAAGCTCATCCGGGTCATCCATGAGTGCGGGGCCAAGGCCATGCTTCACTCCTGCGGGCACCAGATGCCATTCCTTCCCTATTACGTGGAGGCCGGCCTCGACATCCTGCAGGCCTTCCAGCTCTCGGCGGGGAACAACTTCGAGAAGGCCAAGGCCGACTACGGCCGCGATCTCTGCTTCGCCACCGGCATCGACGTGCAGATGCTCGAGCGCATGGATCCGGACCAGGCGAGGCAGTCGATCATCGATACCTACCGAATCGGCAGCGAGGGGAGCGGCTTCATCCTGGCAACGACCCACATGATGCAGCCCACCATGTCCGAGGAGAACATGAAGGCCATTACCAAGACGGTGAAGGATATCCAGAGAGGGCGACTATGAGATCGACAGCTGTTTCCATAATTCTGATGTCAATTTTCATGCTCACCTTTCCGACCCTCTCCGGGGCCGAAAACGGCGAGGAGATCCCGCGCATCCGGGACAAGATCGACGTCCTCTCGCTGGTCCCCATCCTGGAGAAGGGCTCCATCGTACTGATCCACCCTCCCGAGGAGGACGGTGCGGTTCAGTACGTAACAGGCATAGTGCTCATCGATAAGCCCTTTGAGTACGTCTGGCAGGATATGGTCGATTACAATAAATACGCCGGCATCGTGCCGAACGCGGAAGAGATAAAGGTCATCGACGACACGAACCCTCTCGTTCCCATCGTCGAGTACGTCGTGAAGATAAAGGTCTTCGGGATATCCGTGAAAAAGATTCGGTGGACCCTGGCCCAGCACATGGAGAAAGAGAAAAAAGAGATCTGGGGAGTTCCCATCAATGTCAGCAAGAAGGAGGCGGACTCGATAAAGGGGGCCAAATACCGGGAGGAGTTCATCCCGCTACCGAAGGACAAAAACAGAACCATTTTCATCTACACGGCCTTTGCCAATCTGGAATCATTCGGATGGGCAGCAAGAAAGATATACGGTTCATTTCCGGGCTTGAAGACGCCGACCATGATCGCTGTTTCCACACTGTTTCCGGAGGCCATGAAACAGAGAATCGACGGCCAGGAATTGATCTCCCTCGATCCGAAGCAGAGGAAAGAGATAAAGACGGATCTGGTGAAAATTTCGTCGGTCGAGACGGAGTTCGACCGGAAGATCCTCGATCAGATCCTGAAGCACTATCGCCTGGTCATATCCCACCACCCGGACGAGAGCAACGCACGGTTCGTCACAGGGCTCTGCAGAATAGAGAAGAGTCCGGAGGAAGTGGAAAAGGTGTTGTTGGATTACCGAAAACATCCGGACATGTTTCCCTTCATAACCGAGGCCGTAGAGGATGACGATAGCCTCGTCGAAAAAAAGGGAGTCCGGTCGAAATGGTCGGTCTTTTTCAGCCAGGAGATCAAGATCATCTTCTCCTTGAAAATCGAGTTTACCCTGGATCACCAGCGCACCGCGGATCATGAGTTTACCTGGCGGATGAATGAGGGGAAGGAGAGCAATATCCGGGGGAACTGGGGAAGAATTCTCATTTCTCCCCTGGAGGATCGGGCGAGCCTCATCGCAAGTACGCAGTTCATCGATCTGACAAAATGCAGCATACAGTACAATCTGCTAAGCAAGGACATCCCCGGCTTTGACCTGGGACTGCGTGTCGGGTCCGCCGATTTGTTCGTGAACAGCCTGAAGGAGTGGGTCGAGAGGGAGGGGGAATAGGGGCAAAGTGGCAAAGTGGCAAAGTGGCAAAGGGGCAAAGGGGCATAGGGGCAAAGAGAAGAA
>CAZFWM010000552.1:0-3434 GCA_964522545.1 uncultured Thermodesulfobacteriota bacterium | reverse complement strand
ACGTTGCCTTGGGCTCCGCAGTGAGCCGAGAAGCAGTGAAAGGCATTCCTTTGGAGGCTCACGGAGAACTGGCTCGGGTTGGATCCGTCGTGGATTGGGCAGGACCCGGAGAGCTGATCTCCTTTGCGGTTGAGCTCGATGCCGTAGTGATCGAGTACCATCTCAATGGAGACGGCAGCTTTGACGGCTTTGAAATCGACCCAATTGGAACTTTTCCTTACTTTTCTCGTGTTCCTGCTCTTCATAGCGGGACTTCCTCCTTTTCTGCTTTGCATGCTTTTTGAGGGGGCAGGAGCTCCGTATCAGGCGCGAGAGCGACTTTCTCGAGGTGGGCAATGGTCTGTGGTATGGGGGAATTCAGGCCAGGGAGGGCCAACCTGTGAGGCGGGCGAGCTCGAAGGTCTCCTTATCCATCAGCTTGTTGATGGTGGAGACGTGGACATCACCGATCTCGCCCTCGGGGCAGGCCACAGAAAAACACCTGGTAAGCCGGTAGTGCTTCATGTGGGGCTGAGCAAAGATCTCTCGGTCTTCCGGATAGGGGGATTCTATAATCTCGCCATAGATGGTGAGCAGATCGCCTCCGAGGGCGTCCACTCTTACGAAGTGGTCACCCAGCTTGATGGCCGCCTGCCAGGGTTTTACCCGGGCGTCGGCGGCCTCTCGGGCCCGGCGGATTGCCTCGGACATCTCTTCGTAGGAGTCGAACGACTGGATTTCCATGATATGCCTCCTTTGCTCAGACGGTCGCCAGGACCTGGTGAAGCTCGATGTGTTTTTCCATGATCCGGTTGGGCTGACAGGACTTGAGAGCCGCTGTGCAGGCATTGTAGAAGGACCAGAGGGTTCGCTCCTGGAAGGCGTCGTGGGTCGGCGTGAGCCATTCTTTCTTCACAACCGGAAGCTGACGGGGGGAGAGGACCGCACGACCGAAGAGCAGGCCGAGCATGCGGAAGGCGTCGTCATCGCAGAGACCGGCCAGGCGCATACGGTCGGAGTCTTCCTGAATTTTGAGGAAGTTATTCCGGCTCCTGTAGATCGTGGTGATGATAAGCTCCTCGAGGTCCTGCAAGACATTGGTCGTGTGCCGGCGCATGATTGCGATCTCTCCGGTAAAGGACAGATTGTCGCAGACAAAGATCCCGGCCCCGATGGCGATCCCCACGCACATGGACTTGTCGTAGCTGTTACGAAAGCCGATGGAGAGGCCAAGGGGGTCCTCAGGGCCCTGGCGATAGGTGAGGACACCAAACATCTGATTGCCCTTTCTGGCCAGGCCATACTGGGCGTTCGCGAGCTTACAATCGGTGAGCAGAGTCTGGGAGGCCTTCTGGAGATTTACGGCCAGGTCCCAGTGATTGACCGGCTTATAGGTCTCAGTCTCCTCCGGAATTGGGACGGCGCGAAGGTCGTCGAGGGTGACATATTCGCCACCGGCGTGCATCAATAGACTGCTCATTTATTTCCTCCTTCCTTCTGGGCTTTAATGAACGTTTCGATCTCTTCGAGGTAGATGGTATGGTAGCCTTCGTCCTCGAAGAGGCACTTGGCGATGGCTAGCGCACGCAGCCACCGTTTTTCCTTGAGAGTCAGCAAGGGTTCACCTCCTTTCCTGGAATTCTTAGAACTGTCCTTGGTCAACAAAGCTGTAATGGGTCTCGCGGCCGATGATGACGTGATCGATGACCGTAATGCCGAGGAGCTTGCCGGCTTCCTTTATTCTCTCCGTGAGCTCACGATCCTCGCTGCTTGGAGATGGGTCTCCACTAGGGTGGTTGTGCGCGAGAATCACGCCGACAGCTGAGGCCAAAAGAGCCGATTTGAAGAGCTCACGTGGGTGAACGAGACTGGCGGTCTGCGAACCGATACTCACTTCCTCCACCGCGATCGGCACGTTCTTGCCGTCGAACAAGATGGAGAGAAAATATTCTCGGTCCATGCCGGCCAGACGATCGCCGACGAACTCAACCACATCGACTGAACAGACTATGGGCTTGTGGTACTTCTGGGACGATCCTTCTCGGACCAATTGGACTCTGACCTTGAGTCCTGAATAGGGCTGTTCCATTACGACACCTCCTTTGCTGCAGAACGCAAGCCCATTGGGATTAATGGGCTTGTCACTGCAGAGGAGGGGAAAAAGAAGGCCCGCGCGATGGCCTTCTTTCTTTTCGGTTTAGGCGGAGATTTCGGTTTCCGGGTAGGGTTCTTTTGCAGAGGGTTCGGAGATCTTGCCGTAGTAGTCGGGGTGCTTTTCGTCGGCCTTTTTGTCATTGGGGAAGATGGCCAGGTTGACCTTTCCGAGTACGCCGAGGTCGAGCTCTGCCGAAAAATAATCTGTGCCCCCTTTGGTTACGCGTTTCCAGAGGGCCAGGACTCGTCTGGACATGGGTTTCACCTCCTTTCTATGGTTGATTATTTAATAAATTCAGCTAGTTAAGTATAGATTACGGGGTAGGGGAGAGACTGTCAAGGCGGGTTATCCAGAGGTGGGTTTATGAAATTTCTGCTATGATGATAGATAAAGCCAGCCTTTTTTCCTCGGTTCTGATAGCAAGCCCAAGATTTTTGGGAGGCATCGGCAATTGCCTGCCCAGGAATCCGCTTTGAGCCGAGTCTTCACTTGAGCCTGGGTTAGTCAAGTAAGACAGCTGCTGTTGTTTATCCCAGGAGGCAGCTCAGCCTTGGAAGAATCCGGCTGGCTTTTCCGATCTCGATCCCGCGTTGGCGGGAGAGGGAGAGGGTTGCCAAAAGCCAGCTGGTCCTTTTTTGATGTTCGCGGGGAGCTGTCAAATGTTTAAAAGCTAAAAGAAAAACAAAAAAAGCACTTGACAAAAAATAGTGTATATGTTAAAAATAGCATAAAATGCCTGATAAGGCAATTATAGGAGACATAGAAAATGATCCCCAAAAAGACATCAAAAAAGGCAAATCGAGAATCTAAGGATATTGTTAACCATGATGATATGCATGAAATACTTATGAAGAGTTCTTTTATTACAACTTGGAGCCGAAAAGCACCTGAGAAAAGAACCACGTTTAGAATCAGCAAGGAAGCAAATAGATTAATTGAACGCGTATCAAATGAAAGAGGATGTTCTATTAAAGATGTTTTCAGAGAAATTTGTAGCCTTTATGAAGACAAAGAAATTCTATCTATATGGGTTTCTGGCTTATCAGAAAAGGAATATAAATTTGAACCAAGTGTAATGAAAACAGTTTCTTTAGAAATGTCAAAACTAGATTTGCTAAATAAAATATCTAAAAAATATAGTATAGAAAGAGATCTTCTTGTTGAATATGGAGCTCATTTAATAATGAAAATGTGGTTAACTTTAAAAGCGACAAGGAAAAATATGTATAGAATTGCTTATGAAAAATTTTGCAAAATAGTCTCTGAAGCACTGGAGATAGAAGAACAATTAAAAAATATA